>JBEIQP010000180.1:0-3962 GCA_040376455.1 Planctomycetaceae bacterium
CGGCGGGATAGTTAAACCCAGAGACCCATTGAGAGTCCGCGAAAGCCGACCGGCCGTGAGGCCGCGGGCGCACCACGCTTGAGTCGGCGTCTGGTGGCGATTCGCCCCACGCCTCACGGCGGTGGGCTTGGACGAACCGGCACGCGAAACCAAAAGACGGCCCTCGCGGGGAGCTGCCGAGTTGCCCGCGATGCTCGAGAGGGCGTATTCTCCCGACGGTTCCGCCGTCGCGTTCCCGCGGAGATTTCCATGCGTCGCCTCCTGCCCGTGCTGGTTCTCTTGCTTGCGATGCTTGCCGCGCCGGCCGAGGCCGCGAAGCTGCGGATCGCGATGATCCCCAAGGGCACCACGCACGTCTTCTGGAAGACGGTCGAGGCCGGGGCTCGCGCGGCCGCGGCCGATCTCGATGTGGAACTCGTCTGGAAGGGGCCGCTCAAGGAGAACGACCGCGGCCAGCAGATCGCGATCGTGGAGCAGTTTGTCACCGAGGGCGTGTCAGCGATCATCCTCGCCCCGCTCGACGCCGTCGCTCTTCGCCGGCCGGTGGCGATGGCCGCGCAGCGGAAGATCCCGGTTGTGATCTTCGACTCGGCGCTTCAGGGGGAAGCCGGCAAAGACTATGTAAGCCTCGTGGCCACCGACAACCGCCGCGGCGGTGAACTCGGCGGTGCGAAACTCGGCGACCTGCTCGACGGCAAGGGGAAGGTCGTGCTCCTCCGTTACCAGGTAGGCTCGGGGAGCACCGACGCGCGGGAGGCGGGCTTCTCCGCCGCAGTCGCCTCGCGTCCAGAGTTGGAGGTGATCTCTGACAATCGCTACTCCGGGGCCACCGCCGGCGAGGCCAAGACCGCCGCGCTCAACATGCTCGACACGCTCAAGCGGGCCGACGGCATCTTCTGCCCGAACGAGTCATCCACGTTCGGCATGCTCCTGGCCCTGAAGCAGAGCAACCTCACCGGAAAGGTGCGGTTTGTGGGCTTCGACACCTCGCCAGCACTCATCGAGTCGCTCCGGCAGGGAGACATCGATGCGCTCGTCGCCCAGGATCCCCGCACGATGGGCCGGATGGCGGTAACGGCCGCGGTGAGTCACCTGCAGGGCAAGCCGGTCGAGCCGATGATCGACACCGGTGCCGCCGTGGTCACCCGCGACAACGTCGACAGCCCCGAGATCCAGAAGATCCTGCAACTCCCCTGACCGCCTCCTCGCCACCACCGGATCGCCTCGTGATGCGGGGCGTGCGCAAGTCGTTCGGCGCGACGGCCGCGCTGGCGGGCGTGGACTTGCGCGTGGCCGGCGGCGAGGTGCTCGCGCTGGTGGGCGAAAACGGTGCCGGCAAGAGCACGCTCATGAAGGTGCTCGCCGGCGTGGTCCGGCCCGACGCCGGGGCGATGCTGCTCGACGGCCGACCCTACGAGCCCCGGTCGCCCCGCGACGCGCGGGCCGCGGGTGTGGCGATGATCCATCAGGAGCTTGCCCTCGCCCCGCACCTCACCGTCGCCGACAACATCCTGCTCGGCGTCGAGCCAACGCGGGCCGGATTCATCCGCGCGGCCGCGAGCCGTGAGGCGGCGCGGGCGGCGCTCGGCCAGCTGGGGCGGGCCGACATTTCACCCGATGCGGTCGTGGCGGGGCTGTCGATCGCCGACCGGCAGGTGGTGGAGATCGCCCGGGCGGTGGCGGTCGGCTGCCGCGTGCTCGTGCTCGACGAGCCGACGAGCAGCCTGACGAGCGAGGACGTGCGGCATCTCGAAGCGCTCGTGAAGCGGCTCCGGGGGCAGGGGCACGCGATCGTGTTCATCTCGCACGTGCTCGAGGAGGTGCGGTCGTTCGCGGATCGCGTGACGGTGATCCGCGACGGCGCCACGGTCGGCGGCGGCGCGGTCGGGGCGCTCTCCAACGCCCAGATCGTGGAGTGGATGGTGGGCCGCGCCGTCACGGAGCTCTATCCGCGGTCGCCGCGGACGCCCGGCGCGGCGGTGCTCGAGATCTCGGGCGTCGCCGGCCGGCGGCTGCCTGAGTCGGCGTCGCTCGTTCTGCATCGCGGCGAGGTGCTCGGCATCGCGGGTCTGGTGGGCGCCGGGCGAACGGAGCTGGTGCGGGCGGTGTTTGGGCTCGATCCCGTCCGCCGCGGCACGGTGCGGGTCGCGGCGGAGACCGGCACCGCCGCGCCTGCTCGGCGGTGGGCGCAGGGCGTGGGGATGGTGAGCGAGGATCGGAAGGCGGAGGGGCTCGCCTTGAACCTCTCGATCGCCGACAACCTCACGCTCTCGCGGCTTGGCGGCCTCGGGCCCGCGGGGCTCGTGCTGTCCGGCCGGCAGGCGGCCGCATCGCAGCGCTGGATCGAGCCCTTGCAGATCAAGTGCCGCAACGTGTCCCAGCCAGTCGCCGCGCTCTCAGGGGGCAACCAGCAGAAAGTCGCCGTGGCCCGGCTGCTTCACCACGACGTGGACGTGCTCCTGCTCGACGAGCCCACCCGCGGCATCGACGTCGGTGCGAAGGCCCGGATTTACGCGCTGATCGACGAACTCGCTTCGCAGGGCAGGGCGATCCTGCTCGTGAGTAGCCACGTGCCCGAACTGCTCGGGGTGTGCGACCGCGTGGCCGTGATGTGCCGGGGCAGGCTGGGGCCGGCGCGGCCGGTTGGCGAGATCGACGAGCATTCGCTCATGCAGGAGGCGATCGGACACGGATGACACCATGGCTACGAAGACTCGGGCCCCTCGCGGGCCTTGGGCTGGTTGTGCTGCTCTTCGCCGTGCTGCGGCCGGGGCAGTTCGCCACGTCGGGCAACCTCGAGATCATGCTGCTTCAGACTGCGGTTGTGGCCACGGCGGCGCTCGGCATGACGCTCGTGATCGCCAGCGGCGGCATCGACCTCTCGGTGGGCGCGCAGATCGCGCTCGCCACCGTCACCCTTGCCACGCTGCTTGCCCGGGGTTGGTCGCCGGCCGCGGCGCTGCTGGCGACGGTCGCCGGGGGCGCGGCCTGCGGCTGCCTGATCGGCGGCCTCGTCACCGGCCTGCGGCTGCCTCCCTTCATCGTCACGCTCGGGATGTGGGGCGGACTCCGCGGACTCGCCAAGGGGCTCGCGGGTGAGACGATGGTGGTGGCGCCCACCACCTGGCTGAACGACCTGCTCACCGCGCTGCCCCCAGATCGCCGCTGGCTCCTCGTGCCGTCGGGCGTGTGGCTGACGATTCTGCTGGCGGTGGCCGTGGCCGTGCTCCTGCAAGCCACGCGACTCGGCCGCCACATCCTGGCCACGGGCTCGAACGAATCGACGGCGCGGCTCTGCGGCGTGTCGGTCGATCGCACGAAGCTCACGGTCTACGCGCTCGCCTCGGCGCTGGCGGCCGTGGCCGGCATCCTGCAATACGCCTACCTCACGGTGGGCGACCCCACGACGGCGCTCGGCATGGAACTCGACATCATCGCCGCGGTGGTGATCGGCGGGGCGAGCCTGTCCGGCGGCCGGGGCTCGGTGGCCGGCACGCTCGTGGGGGCGATGATCATGACGGCCGTGGCGAACGGCTGCACGAAGCTCGACCTGCCCAACTGGGTGCAGGAGATCGTCACCGGCGTGATCATCGTGTCGGCGGTCGCCCTCGACCGCTTTCGCCGCGACGATGAGTGATCGTGGATTTCAGGAAGCCCAATCGCGTAAGCGATGGGGACTAGACGCATTCCCACCCCTTGGAGACCGTTCATGCGGATCGTGATCCTCGACGGACTGACCACCAACCCGGGCGACGTGTCGTGGGAGCCGCTCGAGCGGCTTGGCTCGCTCACCGTGTTCGACCGCACCGCTCCCGGTGACGTGGTGGCCCGTGCGGCCGACGCCGACGCGGTCCTCACCAACAAGGCGATCGTGGGCCGCGAGCAGATCGCCGTGCTGCCGCAACTGAAGTATGTGGGCGTGTTGGCGACGGGCTTCAACATCGTGGACGTGGCCGCGGCCC
>JBEIQP010000094.1:0-10489 GCA_040376455.1 Planctomycetaceae bacterium
GTCATAGAGCGGCTCCCCGGAGAAGAGGCCCAACTCCAGCGACTCGCGGTTGGAGTCGCGATACTCCGGCAGCCGCTCGCCGTTCGGCTTCGCCCGCTCTTCCGCGGCGCGGAGGAGCGTGCGGGCGTTGGCGAAAAACCGGCTGTTGAAGGCGAGCCCACCCTCCAGGAGCCGATACCGCACGGCAATCCGATCGAGCTCGCGCTGCGCGTCCTCGATCCGTCGGTAGGGCGACACGGCGCCGGCGAGCCCCGCCTCCACCTCGGCGCGAACGACCGCCTCCGCCCGCTGCTTCGCCGCCACGATCGCCGGATCGAGCAGGCTGGCCAGGAGCCCCTGCCGGCGCTTGCGGTTGTTCTGCACGCCGAAGAGATCGTCGGCCGCCCGCCGGCGTTCCTCCGGCCCCTCCTCCGCGTACGCGCCGAGCATCGCCTCCAGGCGATTGAGCGACTCGAGCATCGCGGGGATCGTCCGATCGCGCATCGCCAGCAGCTCGGCGGACGTCTTCGCCCGGTCGGTGCGGCCGGGATGCCCCGAGACGAAGACGAGATCCCCCGCGGCGACCGGCGTGGTGCTCCAGGCGAGATGGTGCGGCACACGGGCCGGCTGGCCGTTCTCGTAGGCGCGAAAAAAGCAGACGTCGAGGTTGTAGCGCGGAAACTCGAAGTTGTCGGCGTCGCCGCCGAAGAAGGCGATCTGCTGTTCCGGTGCGAACACGAGGCGCACGTCGCTGTAGCGTCGCGCGCGGTAAAGATGATAGGCGCCGCCCTGGTAGAGCGTGACGACGTCGCTCCGCAGCCCCGTCGCCGCCAGCGACTCCCTCTCGATCTCGGCCGTCACCTTGCGGCGGGCGGCGACCGCCTCGTCGGCCGACATCCCCGGCCGAACCGCCTCCTGCACGCGGGCCGTGACATCCTCGATCGAGACCAGCACGTTGAGCTCGAGGTCGTGGCACTTGAGCTCGTCGGACCGCTCCGCCGCCGCGAACCCGTCGCGGAGGTAGTTGTGCCGGTCATCCCCCAGCTTCTGGATGGCATCGGCGCCGACGTGATGGTTCGTGAGCACGAGGCCGTCGGCCGACACGAACGACCCCGAGCCGCCCGAACTGAACCGCACCGACGATTGCTGCACGTGCAGCAGCCAGTCCGGCGAGAGCTTCACCCCGTGGTCTCTCTCGAGCCGCTCGACCGGCGGCTGGCTGAACAGCCACATGCCCTCGTCGCCGCGGGCCCGGGTCGCCCCGGCGACGCCCAGCACCGCGGCCGCTGCCCACGCCGCCACCCCACGAAGCCTGCTCCGACCGCACGATCCCATCACGTCGCTGTCTCCTGAGAACCGGGTACCGGACATCAATGTAGCGGCGATCACCGGGAGCCGGCGGAGGCCGCGGGAACGGTGCGGTAGAGAAACGCCTCCGAAGCGAGCAGCGAGCAGAGGAGCGCCTTGAAGCTGCCGCCGCTCTCGACGTAGGCGCGATCGACCTCCTGGAGGGTGGCCGCATCGCCCGCGGTCTCGTTGCGGCCGAGGAAATACCGGAACACGTGCCGAATGAAGACCTGCCGCACCCGGTCCGACGCTGCCAGCCGCCGGAGCATCTCAGCCGCGCCCGTCACCGAGCCGTCGAGCGCGGGATCACCGCTCGCATCGACGAGCCCGGTAGTGTCGAGCGGCACGTCGTGCAGCACCGGCTTGCCCCCATCGTCCCGCTGCGGCGTGGCCTCGTGATCGACCACGGTCTCGGCGGCGCGGGGACGGCCGTAATGGTCGAAGCCCTCGAATGGCAGCCCGAGGTCGTCCATCTTCCGATGGCACTTCCAGCAGGCCTCGCCGCGGGTCGCCTCCATCCGCTGCCGCAGCGTGCGGTGCGGATCCTCCGGCACCACCGCGGCGGCGTCGATCGGCAGGTCGGGCACGCGGCCGCCGAGCAGCCGCTCGCGCACCCAGCGGCCGCGGCGGACGACGTCGTTGTGGAAGTTGGTTGACCAGGCGACCAGCCAGCTCGGCTGCATGAGGATGCCGATGCGGTCGGCGGGAAGCTCCACCGGCTGCTCCGCGGGCCAGCTGTCAAACCCGTAGGCGGCCTCGGCGGATTTCTGGCCCGGCCGCCGCGGATTCCCCGCCCCCCGCACGACGACGACCTTGCCGTCCTGACGCTCGACCCGCGCGTTGACCATCGACCGCGTCGTGGTGAGCAGCTCCTTCAGCACCTCCCGATCGCGCTCGAGGATGAGCGTCACCAGCGCGTCGGTGTCGGCGACCAGTTGCCGGGGGTCGTGCTCGTAGTCGGTCAGCGGATCCTTGAACACGTCGGGCGCGCGATCGTAGCCAAAATACTCCCGGAAGAAGCCGAGCACGCGCGGTTTCTCGATCGACCGATCCTCGAGGATGCGCCGCACGTGGGCCGCCACGTCGTCTCGCGTCGCCAGGCGGCCGCTGCGGGCGGCGGCGAAGACACCGGGCTCGCGGTTGCTCGCGAACGACAGGCTGACCGCGAGCGCGATCTCGTCCGGGGCGAGCATGCGCACGCCCGGGCGAACCTCCGGTCCGCGGCCCAACTCGTAGCGATGGAGGGCCTCGGGCGCTAGCAGCATGCCCACGAGCAGCATCCGCGTCGCCGCCGGCCGGTCGTGCGAGGCCTCCACGTTTCGGGCGTAGAGCGCCGCGAGCTGTTCGATCTCCTCCGGCGTCGGCTCGCGGGCCACCGTCAAGCGACTCATCGCCCGGATGGCCGCCGTGACTTCGTCGCCATGGGGCGCGATCGCCGGGTGGAGCAGCGCCGCCACCTCCGGCACCACCGCCATCGCGCCGTGCGGGCAGCGCAGCCGCACGCGCACACCCTCCTCGAGGACCGCCCGCTCCTCGTCGCTGACGGGCCGATCGGGCCCCGGCCAATCGGCATCCTGCCGGTCGTCGGCCGGGATCAACTCGTGCCCCGTCAGCCAGCCGGCGATCTTCTCGGAGTTGCGCACGAGGATATCGACGTTCCCCCCATCCACGGCATACGCGGCCGCGTAGTCCTTGAAACCGGGTTCGGTGGTCAGCGAGAAGGGGGACTGGATCTCCCGTCCGGCCGGGGCGTGGGCCGAGTTGGGAACCGCGCGGATCACCGACTGAAACAAGCCGTTGAAATACGCCTCCGGCGTCAGTCGCCAGAGCCGCGGCGGGGGCGGCACGCTGGGGCCGGGCGGGCCCCCGAAGAGGATCGCGTGCGGAAGCCGGTTTCCATCGATCGGCCTCGAAAAGGCATCCGCTGCCGCCGTGGTCGCCGTGGACGATGCGGCGAGCGCGTCGTGAATCCAGTCGGCGACCCTGCCCATGGCGTCGGGATCGGGCTGGGGTTCGTCCTCGGGCGGCATGTCACCGGCGCGGAGCCGCTCGAGGATGGCCGCGTAGGCGGAGCGTCGGGCGGCCATGTCCGGGCCGAGGTCGTCGAGCGCGAAGTTCCCATTGCTCTCCTCCGCGTTGTGACAGCGCACGCAGTGCTCGCGGAGAAACGGCTCGATCGGCGGCTCGCCGGCGACGGCGGGCCCGCCGCAGAGGACGACGAGGACCAGGACCGGGAAGCGTCGAATCGTCATGCTGCACCTCGCCTGGGATCGTACCCGAAAATCGATCCCGACCATCGAATCAGGCCCCCTTGACACGAATACTGTACAGAGGTACACACATCGGTCGCGGCCCCAGTCGCCGCGGCCCCCTGTCACGCCCTGACGCGCCCCACGAAAGGACCATCCCATGCTCGCCCGGCTGCAGACATTTTCCCTGTTCGGTATCGAGGCGGTGCCGGTCGATGTGGAGGTCGATGTCTCGGGCGGCGCGCTGCCCGCCACGGTCCTGGTGGGGATGCCCGACGCGGCGATCCGCGAGAGCACGCACCGCGTCGCGCGGGCGATGGTCAACTCGGGGTTCAACCGTCCCAATGATCGGATCGTCGTCAACCTGGCGCCCGCCGAGCTGCCCAAACAGGCCGCCACGTTCGACCTCCCGATCACGCTGGGCATCCTGGCCGGAAGCGGGCAGTTTTCTTCGGAGCGGCTGCTCGATTACGCCGTCGTGGGAGAGCTCTCGCTGGAGGGTTCGACGCGGCCGGCTCGCGGGGCCCTCTCGATCGCGATCGCCGCTGCCAAGCAGGCGCGGCGGCAGTCGGGCGACAACCGGCCGCTGAAGGGCGTCGTCGTGCCGGCGGCCAGCGCCATCGAGGCGGCGGTCGTGGAAGACATCGAAGTGATCCCGGTTTCCTCGCTCACCGAGGCGGTGCAATTCTTCGCGGGCAGCCTGCAGATTCCGCCCACGCCCCCGCGGGTGAACGAGTGGTTCGACCGCTACGCCACCTACGACATCGACTTCGCCGACGTGCGCGGGCAGGAGGCGGCCAAGCGGGCGGTCTGCGTGGCGGCGGCCGGCAGCCACAACTGCCTCATGGTCGGGCCTCCCGGCGGCGGCAAGACGATGCTCGCGAAGCGGATCCCGACGATCCTGCCGCAGCTCTCCGCGGCCGAGTCGATCGAGACCACGCGGATCTACAGCGCGCTTGGGCTCCTGCAGCCGGGGCAGCCGCTCATGGCCACGCGGCCGTTCCGTGCGCCGCACCACACCATCTCTGAGGCCGGCCTGATCGGCGGCCGGTCGGTGCCGATGCCGGGCGAAATTTCGCTGGCCCACAACGGCGTGTTGTTTCTCGACGAGTTGCCCGAGTTCAACCGTCGGACGCTCGAGGTCCTGCGGCAACCGCTCGAGGACGGCAGCGTCACGATCAGCCGCGCGAAGTCAACGACGAATTTTCCCGCCGACTTCATGCTCGTCGCCGCGCTCAATCCCTGCCCGTGCGGCTACCGTGGCGATCCGCGTCGCGAGTGCCAGTGCACGACGCCGCAGGTGGAGAAATACATGGCGAAAATCTCCGGGCCGCTCCTCGACCGGATCGACATCCACCTGGAGGTTCCGGCCGTGCCGTTCCGGGAATTGGCGGCGACCCGCGCGGGTACGTCGAGCAGCCAGATGCGGGAGGCGGTGCTCGCAGCCCGGCTCCGCCAGGCGGAGCGGTTCGGCGGTGGCCCCACCCGTTCAAACGCGCGGATGAACACGCGGCAGATCCGCGAGTTCTGCCGCATGGCCCCGGCGGCCGGCGAATTGCTGCGGGCCGCGGTGGCCGACCTCGGGCTTTCCGCCCGGGCCCACGACAAGGTGCTGCGGGTGGCCCGCACGATCGCCGACCTCGACGCCGCCGGCGACATCGGCTGCGCCCACATCAGCGAAGCGATCAACTACAGGCTTCTGGACCGCGGCCTCTGGCTGTGACGGCACGCCGCCACGGGCGGCGCGGCGATCGGATCGCCGCGGTCGAATCGCACTCCCGCGTTTGCGGCCGATATGGCACACTCCCGGGCACCATGGCTGTTGCACGCGACACGACCGCTCGCCCCGACCCTTCGGACCGCCGTCGAGCCCGCCTTCTGGGCGGCGCGGCAGTCCTGGCATGCCTCGCGGGCGCGGCCTTGGCGATTGACCTGCCGGTGGCGGAGTGGTGCAAAACGACCCGCCTGCCACGCGAGCTGCTACGGCTCCTGAACTTCGCCGAAGTGTTTGCCCACGGCACGGGCGTGGCCGCCTTGCTGATCGCCGCGTTGGTGCTCGATCCGTCCGTGCGGTGGCCGGCGGCGGTGGCCGGGGCCAGGTCCGGCGCGTTCGGCGGCCTGCTCGCCCGGCTTGCGGCCACCGATTTCATTGTGATGACGGCCGCCACCTTCACCGGCGGACTCATCGTCGATCTCATCAAGGCCTCCGTGGGGCGGGTGCGGCCGCGGGCCGCGGAATTGGCGAATCTGGCCTCGGTCTTCGGCACGTTCGACATCGAGACCCTCGCGCCGGCCGGCCGCAGCGGCTCCGATCTCACGAGCTTTCCCTCCGGACACGCCGCGGTGGCCGCCGGCCTCGCGGCCGCGCTCACCTGGAAATATCCCCACGGCGGCCGGCTCTTCGCCGCATTCGCCGCCCTGGCCGCCGCACAGCGGGTGGTCACGTCGGCCCATTACCCGAGCGACGTCTGCTGCGGGGCGGCGATCGGGCTGCTCGGGGCGGCCCTGTTCCTGAGAAGGAGCCCGCGGCCACCCGGTGGCTTGGATTCCCCAGGCGATGCGTGATACCTTCAATCGGGGCACCCGGACGCGCCACGCAAGGTTTTCCATGCCAGCCCAGAAACGAGCCAAAAAGGCCTCCCGAGTCGATGTCGCGGAGCCCAAGTCCGCCGCCGCCGCGAAAGCGGGCGGCAAGAAGCGGATCCTGCTCGTTGACGACGACAACGAGATCGTGGAGTCGATGCGGACGGTGCTCGAGTCGCGGGGCTACGAGATCCTGCTCGCCCGCGACGGCAATCAGGGGCTCGCGATGGCCGAGACCGAATCGCCCGACCTCGTCGTGCTCGACATGATGATGCCGAAGCGAAGTGGCTTTCTCGTCCTGGGAAAGCTCCGCCGTTCCAGCCCAAACCCCGTCCGCGTGATCATGATCACCGCCAACGAGGGCAGTCGCCACAAGGCGTATGCCGAGATGCTCGGCGTGGACGACTACATCCGCAAGCCGTTTGCGATGGACCGCCTGCTCGACAGCGTCGATCGGCTCCTGTCCTGACGCCGCCGCCGTGCCGGGGCGACGGCGGATGCCGTCAGCAGCGCGAGGCGGGGAAAACGGCCCCGGCGGCCGGCACGGCAAACTGGGCGATATGCGCTGCCGATTCCTGGCGTTGACCCGTTTTTTCCCCGGTCATACATTTCGGCGGTCACCTTGATCCCGACTTCCAGTCGAGGCCAGTCCGTGTCGCCCCAGCCCCCGCTCAACGCTCCGCACGACGACCTCAAGGAGCGGGTCCGCGATGCCGTCGACATTGTCGATGTGGTGGGCTCATACATCAGCCTGCGGCGCGGCGGCAAGGCCATGGTGGGCCTCTGCCCGTGGCACGACGACGCCCGCCCCAGCCTCCAGGTCAACCCGGAGCGCCAGACCTACCGCTGCTGGGTCTGCAACATCGGCGGCGACGTCTTCAATTTCCTGATGCGGATGGAGAAGCTCGAGTTTCGCGAGGCGCTCGAGCAGTTGGCCGACCGGGCGGGCATCACGATTCCGAAAGGCCGCGGCGGCATGCCCGCCGACGACAAGGCGGCCCTCTGGAAGGCGCTCGGCTGGGCGGCGGACCGATTCAGGGATTGCCTCCGCGCGGCGCCCGAGGCCGCGGCCGCCCGCGATTATCTGGCCGGCCGCGGCCTGTCTGCGGCCACGATCGACCGCTTTCAGATCGGCTTCGCGCCCCAGTCGTGGGACTGGCTGCTGCGACAGGCCTCCGCGGCCGGCATCCCCGCATCCGACATGCTTCGCACCGGGCTGGCCATCGAGCGGCAGGATCGCTCGGGCCAGTACGACCGCTTCCGCGGGCGGGTGATGTTTCCGATTCGCGATCCAATGGGCCGTTGCGTCGCGTTTGGCGGCCGCGTGCTGCCCGGCCCCGATGCCGACGCCGCGAAATACATCAACTCGCCCGAAACCCCCCTCTTCTCGAAGAGCTCGATGCTCTACGGGCTCGACACCGCCCGCGAGGCGATGTCGAAATCGCGCCGCGCGATCGTCGTCGAGGGCTACACCGATTGCCTCGCCGCGAGACAGGCCGGCATCGACGACGTCGTCGCCGTCCTCGGCACGGCGCTCGGCGAGCGGCACGCCAAGCTGCTGCGTCGCTACGCCGATCGGATCGTGCTGGTGCTCGACGGGGACGACGCCGGCCGCCGTCGCGCCAACGAAATTCTCGACGTGCTCCTCGCCGAGCCGATCGACGTGCGCATCGCGCGGATGCCGGCGGGCGTCGATCCCTGCGAGTTCGTCCTCGAGCAGGGGCGGGAGGCGTTCGAGTCGCTCGTCGATTCCGCCGGCGACCCGCTGGAATACCGGATGGACGAGGCGCTCGCGGCCCTCGCCCCCGACGCGGGCGACGATGCCGCCCTCGCCTCCGTGGAGAGCGTGCTCAAGGCCTTGGCGGCGGTTTCGCCCCGATCGCCCCTCTCCCCGTCGCAACGCCGGTTGCGCGAAGACCAGGTGCTGGGACGGCTCGCCCGCCGCTTCGGCCTCTCGCGCGACGTGCTGCGCGGGCGGATGCTCGACCTCCGCGGCCAGACCGGTCCCGCCGACGCCGACAGCGGAAGCCGCGAGGCCCCCCTGCCCCGGCTGCCGGCCTGGGATCGGGAGGTGATCGAGGTGCTCGTCGGCGTGCCGGACAGCGCCGGCCTGATCGTGCGGCAGGTCGGCGTCGCGGGGCTCGAGAGCCGCGAGGCCCGCGCGGTGCTCGAAGCCGCCGAGAAACTGCACGACCAGGGCCGGCCGGTCGCCCTCTCGGCCCTCCTGCTCGAACTCGCGGATCCCGCGCTGCAGAGCATGCTGGTCGCCGTGGACGAGACCCGGGCCGAACGCGGGCCGATCGACGCCCAGGAACGCATGCACCACCTCGAAGACGCCCTGCGACGCCGCTCCGCCGAGCGGCAGGCGCACGCGAGCGCGAGGGCACTGAAAACCTCCCGACTGGATTCCCGGTCGGAGGCGGAGCTTCTGGAACGGCTCGTCGCGGAGCGGCGGGTCGTTCAGGGCATGACCGATCCCAAGGATGGGTGAGGATGCCCGTCTCGTTGCTGCAATCGGTCCGCCGGCACAATTTCCGGCGGAGCCGGGGGGCGGTGCGAGCGACGGTACGATGGTGAAGGAGAACCACGCATGACGAGGATCAACGACGTTTCGAGGAATCCGGCGAGCCGGGCGGCACATCGACTTCCGTCCCTGGCGACCGGACCGGCTGCCGTGCCGACGACCGGCCACGGCGATGCGGACCTCTCGAGCCTCATCGCGACGGGCAAGTCGCTCGGCTACCTCACGTTCGACCAGGTCAACGCGTACCTTCCCGACGAGGCGGTCGATCCGGAGAAGATCGACGCCCTGCTGGTCGCGCTCGAGGAGCAGGGAATCGAGCTGGTGGACACGCCCCCGGCTCCGCGGGCGGAGTCGGCGCCCGAGCCGGCGGTGGCCGCCGCCAAGCCGCGCCGCGACGAGGCGATCACCACGCCCCCGTCGAACGCCGGCAACGACCCGATCCGGATGTACCTCGCCCAGATGGCGGAGATCCCGCTGCTGACGCGCCGCGAGGAGATTTCGCTCGCCAAGCGGATCGAGGTGACGCGGAAGCGGTTTCGCAGCGCCGTCCTCGGCTCCGCCTACTCGCTGCACACGACGGTCGATACGCTCCGCCGCGTGCACGAGGGGAAGCTGCCGTTCGACCGCACGATCAAGGTGTCGCTCACCGAGCGCCTGACGAAGGAGCAGATCCTGTCGCGCATGCCGCACAACCTGCGGACGCTCGACCACCTGATGGAGGCGAGCCGGGCCGACTTCCGCCTGCTGATCAGCAAGCGCACCTCGCCCGACGATGCCCGGGCCGCGCGGCTGCGGTTCCGCCGCAACCGCGGCAAGTCGCTCGTGCTCGTCGAGGAGTTGAGCCTGCGGACCCGCCGCGTGCAGCCGCTGGTGAAGCTCCTCCGGGGCATGTCGGCCCGCATGGACCGGATCCAGCAGGACCTGCGGCTCATGAAGGAGGGCCACATCTCCCGCGATGACCGGGCCGACATGCGGAAGGAACTCCGCGACCTGATGCTGACCACGCTCGAAAGCCCGCGGTCGCTCCGCACCCGGGTGGGCATGCTGGAGAAGCTCCGGCAGGAATACGAGGCGGCCAAGCGGAACCTCTCCGCCGCCAACCTCCGGCTCGTGGTCTCGATCGCGAAGAAGTACCGCAATCGCGGGCTCTCGTTCCTCGACCTGATCCAGGAGGGCAACACGGGCCTGATGCGGGCGGTTGACAAGTACGAGTATCGCCGCGGCTTCAAGTTCTCGACCTATGCGACGTGGTGGATCCGGCAGGCGATCACGCGGGCCATCGCCGACCAGGCCCGCACGATCCGGATTCCGGTCCACATGATCGACGTCCTCTCGAAGCTGCGGACCACCGGCAAGAAGCTGCTTCACGAACTGGGCCGCGAGCCCTCCCCCGAGGAGATCGCCGAGGCCGCCGGCGTGCCGATCGAGGAAGCCCGGCGGGTGATCGACATGGGACGGCAGCCGATGAGCCTCGACAGGCCGGTGGGCGAGAGCGAGGACGCGAGCTTCAGCGAGTTCGTGGAAGACGTGGGCGTGGCCAGCCCCACGCAGTCCACCACGCACGGCCTGCTCCGCGACCGGATCGACTCGCTCCTGAAGACGCTCACCTACCGTGAGCGGGAAATCATCAGGCTGCGGTATGGCCTGACCGACGGCTACACCTACACGCTCGAGGAGGTGGGGCGGATTTTCCGCGTCACGCGCGAGCGGGTGCGGCAGATCGAGGCCAAGGCCGTGAAGAAGCTGCAGCACCCGGTGCGGTCGCGGCAGCTGGAAAACTTCCTCGAGGGTTCGGCCGGGTCGGTCA
>JBEIQP010000050.1:0-20023 GCA_040376455.1 Planctomycetaceae bacterium
AGTGGAGTATTCGACCGATCAGTTGACGTGGACGCGGTTCGCCGACGGGGTGAATGCCACCACGGCCGCGACGGTGACCGGTCTTACGAACGAAGTGGCCTACTACTTACGCGTAGGTGCGGTCAGCGGGGCTGGGCAGGGGGCATGGGCACAGACCACCGCTCCCCTCACGCCCTACAGTCCCGCCCCGGCGCCAGTGAGCCTGGCCGCGAGTCGCGGCAACACGTTCGTGACGCTCACGTGGTCAGCGCCGTCGGGCAGCGGGTTCGGCACGATCACTGATTACAAGGTGGAGGTGAGCGGGAACAACGGATCGACGTGGACGACGTTTGCCGACGGGGCGAGTGCGACGCCGGGCGCGACGGTGACGGGGCTGACGAACGGGGTGTCGTACCAATTCCGCGTGACGACGATCACCCAGTACGGTGACGGCAATTTCGCGACGGTGACCGGGACGCCGGAGAACGCCCCGGCACCGGTGAGCCTGGCCGCGAGTCGTGGCGACACGTTCGTGACGCTCACGTGGTCGGCGCCGACGGGCGGCTGGTTCGGCACGATCACGGACTACCGGGTCGAGGTGAGCACCAACAGCGGATCGACCTGGATGACTGTTGCCGACTCGGTGAGCCCGACGACGAGCGCGACGGTGTCGGGGCTGACGAACGGGGTGTCATACCGGTTCCGTGTGACGACGATCACGCAGTACGGCGACGGCAACTTCGCGACGGTGAACGCCATGCCCACGGGCAAGCCGCTCGCACCGACCGGCCTGAAGACCGCGATCGGCGACCGGCAGATCATCGTTTCGTGGGCCGCGCCGGCCACCACCGTTCAAACGGGCGGCTCGCGGATTCTCGATTACCGCGTGGAATACAGTGCGGATCGCGGCACGACTTGGACCGTGTTTCCCGACGGAATCAGCGCTGCCACGTCGGCGACATTGACCGGGCTCGCCAACGGCACGGCCTATCTGGTGCGAGTCGCGGCCCTGAATGCGAACGGCAGGGGCCCGTACGCGACCGCTTCGGCCGTGGTGCCGCAGGCCCTGCCCGGGGCGCCCACGCGTCTCACAGGTCGGGCCGGCAACGGCATCGTGGATCTCGTGTGGACGGCGCCCAGTTTGGCCGCCGGCACGACGATCGTCGATTACGTGATCGAGTACTCGACGAATGGCGGCGCGAATTGGACGCGATACGACGATGGCATCTCTGCGGCCACAACCGCGAGGGTCGCGGTGCCGACCAATGGCATCCCGTACGTGTTCCGCGTGGCGGCCGCGATCAACGGGGGCACGGGTGCTTTCTCCGCGCCATCGCCAACGGTAACCCCCTTCTCGCCGCTCGCGGTGCCGGCGGCTCCCACGGCGCCCGCGGCCCGGAAGGTGGCCAGCGGTTCCGTGCAACTGACGTGGGTCGCTCCTCCGGCCAATGCCGGGGGCGCGGTGAACGGCTACGTGATCCAGTACCGGCTCCAAACGAGCACGACGTGGACTTCAGTGACGGTGTCGAGCACGGCGCAGTTGGCCACCATTGCCAAGCTCACCACGGGACGCGCCTACGTGTTCCGCGTGGCCGCCCGTAATCTGGCGGGTATCGGGCAGTTCAGTAGCCAGGTGACGGCGTTGGCTTGAGCGGTCGTGACGCGGTCGAATGCCGCCGTCGAGTGAGCCGCGGCCGTTTTTGGGGCGGCTTTGGATCAGGGGTAATCTCGCCCCTTCGGCCACCGCCCCGCGGCCTACGGCGTGGCTGCCGCGGGGACGGGGGCGGGAACGGTTGCCGCCGGCTTCGTCTCGGAATGCTCGACCTGCGGCCAGTAGTCGTCGAAGTTGAACTGCGGGCTGTTGTCGAGGTCGTGGCATTCCAGGCAGTTGTTGATCGCCTTCTGCTTGCCCTCCGGCGTGTCGAGCGACAGCACCAGTTCCTGCCGGAGGCGATCCCGCTCCGCCACGCTCGCCCGGACGTCACCCCGCTCCACGGCCGTGTGCGCGGCGGCCGGACCGTGGCAATTCTCGCAGCCTTGGTGTGCCAGATGGGGCGTCGCGTCCATGCCGGCGAATCCCCCCTCGAAGGGCTCGAACCGCTGCGGTGCCCAGCCCACCACGTGGCATGACAGGCATTCCGGATCGCCGTCGCGCCTCGGCTTCTGCTCCTCGAGCGTCGTCAGCGCCGTGGCGTGGGGCGTGTCCTTCCAAACGTCGTAGGCCTCCTGGTGGCAGTCGGCGCAGGCGGCGCTGCCGGCGAACCGGCGGCCCGACGGGTGGCGGATCGGCGTAATGCCCAATCCCTTCAGGCCGAGCGTTTCCAGCTTGTTCTGGTAGTTGGCGAGCAGCTTGATCATGTCGGCCGACTCACCCCAGCGGGCGTCGAGCGGCACGCGCTGCGTCTTCGTGGTCGTCTTCGCGCCGTCGGCGAAGAAACCGATCGCCACGGCGAACATCCCCTTGTGGCCGAGTTCCACCAGGCGGCCGCCGCCGGGGAGCGTGGGCAGCTGGAGCGGCGGTTCATCCGCCCCTCCCGCCGTGACCACGATGTCGAATTGGGGGTGCTTCGCGGCCAGCGCCCGCGTCTCCTCCGGCGCCGCCGCCGAGAGCAGAATCTGGTGGGCGCAGCCCTCCTGCGCGAGCTTCGCGGCCACCTCGGCCAGGGCGTCGGCCGCCGGCACGACCTCCACGTTGTCGTTGCGGACCTGCGCCGCCTCCTTGTCGCCGAGCACGCTCGTGATCCCGATTTTCATGCCGCCGATGTCCACGACGCGGTACCGCGGCGTGATGCCGGCGTCGAGGCCGAAGAGCCCGACGTTGGCGCTGAGGAACGGCGTGGGCTGGTCGCCCACCGGTGCCACGGCGGCCACAAGCTCCTCGGCGGGCAAGCGCAGGTCGTTCGCGGCGAAACCGACGGCGGCGTACCGCATCGCCCGCAGGCCGTCGGCGATCGATTGGAACTTGGCCTCGGACTGCCGGCCGAACCGCCGCACCTGGCCGCCCACGTCGACCGCCAGCACGGGCCACTCGGCGGCCTCGAGGGCCCGGAGGAAGTGCTGCCGGCGGCTCAGCCCGCCCTTCTGGTTTTCCTTGCCGGTGCAGCCGCAGGGCTCGATGTAGCCGTCGAGTTCGCCCGTGATCACGATCACCGCCTTGGGCTGTTCCCAATCGGCGAACACCGCGCCGTTGCGCTCGCGAAACCGTTCGACGACGGCGGCATCGACCTCGGGGCCGCGGTCGGGGGCCGCCCCGGAGGCCAGGGATCCAACGCACAGGCTCGCCGTCAGGCAGAGGAGGATGAGGAACGGTCTCGGATGCATGGTGGTGTCAGGGGCCGATGGCGACGCACACAGGGATCGTGAGCGTGGGGGAATCGGGATGTCCGGTGTCGAGCACGATCCGGCCGGGCGGCGCCTGGTCGGAACAGAGATGGTTCGCAGCCTGGCTGCCGGGCGGGATGACGATCGTGATCGGGGTGCGGACGACCGCTCCACTGCCCACGGGCTTGCTGTCGCCAATCTCCACCTTCATTGCCGGGGGGATGATCTCGCGCACGACCGGCCGCACCTTGTCTCGCGCCGGCCCCTTGGCGGTGAGAAACAACTGCGTGCGCAGGCCCGCCCTGCCGGAGACCGTCCCCAGCGTCAGGACCTGCTTGGAGGAATCCCACGCCACGCCCGCCAACGCAAGATCACCGCTGACCATCCCCTCGAGCGGCAGGAAGGCCGTGTGCGGCTCCGGCATCCGAAAATCGAGGGCGATCGTCTGCCGGAGCGGCCCCAGCGGCAGGCCCGGCCGGACCTTGAGCGTCAGCAGGAGCCCGCCGGTGGCTCCGGGTTCGGCGGCGATCTCCTCCGCGGCGAGGGGCGCCGTGGCAAGGGAGAAAAACTGGGAGGCTTCGGGGTGGTCGATCGACAGCGCTGTGACTTCGGGCGGATCCCGGCCGAACGTGAACACGCGGGCGGTCGCCTCGTCGCCCGCCGTGGCCGACACCCGCGAGAGGACGATCGACGGCGGCACCGCCTTCCAGACCGGGACGACGAGCCCCTCGACGACGAGGACGATTTCGGGCCGCCGCGGGTCGTTGGTGAAGATGGTCGCCTGTTGGCGGAACGGGCCACCGGCCCCCTTGCCCTTCCATTGCACCGTCACCTTCGTGCGGTCGCCCGGCTGCACCACCTTCGATCCTTCGGGCGCGCCCCCCTCGGCGGCGTCGAAGTCGGAGAGCGTGCAGGTGCAGCTCGTGGCGCCCTTCGTCAGCACGAGCGGCGCGGCGCCCGCGTTGTGGATGACGAACGCATGGCTGCCCGTCGCCCCGGCGCTGATGGTGCCGAATGCGTGGTGCGTTTCAGCCGCCTCGGCCCGCGGCGCGGCCGCGTCGGCCGCGACCGGACTGGGGCGAAAATCCCCGATCTGCCACGGCACGGACCGCGCTTTGAGCACGGCGGTTGCGGCGCCGAGGCACGCGCCCGCGACGCTCGCGAACGCCGCCACCCGCCACGCACTCGGAAGTCGCAACTCCAGTCCTCCAGGTGATGGCCGCCGCCGCCCGGCCGGGGGCCGCGGCTCGATCTCCACGGTGCAGTGTACGGCACGGCGCCGCCGCGGAGGGTGTTTTGGCGGCGGGATGCGCGGCGGTCAGTAGGCGCGGGCGAGCACGCTCGGCCGGGGCACGGGCCGCCCGGTGACGACGCACGTGCCGGGCTCGTCGGGGCCCTCCATGGGAATGCACCGCACCGTCACCTTGAGCGGGTCGAGGACGGCCGTGACCGCCGGATCGTCGGCCACGTGGACGACCGCGAAGCCGGCCTTCGCCGTGGCCGCCCCGCCCTCCCCTTTCCCGAAGTAGTCGAGCACCTCCGCCTGCGTGCCCAGCCTGACCGTTCGCTCCGCGCGGAAGGCCTTGGCCCGGGCGAAGAGCCCCTGCTGAATCTCCTCGAGGAGCCCCGGCACCGCCGCCGCGAAGCCCGCCAGCGGCAGGGCCGTCCGCTCCTTGGGCCCGCGATCGCGCCGCGACACGCTCACCGCGCCCGCGGCGAGGTCGCGCGGGCCGATCTCCACCCGGATCGGCACCCCCTGCTTCACGTGCTGCCAGACCTTGTCGCCGCCGCGCATGTCGCGGGCGTCGGTCTTCACCCGCACCGGCGCGTCGCCGAACCGGACGGCGGCAAGTTCCGCCTCGAGCGTGCGGCAGGCTGCCAGCACTGCCTCCCGCTCCTCGTCGGTGCGGTGGATCGGCAGGAGCACGACCTGCGCCGGCGCGATCCGCGGCGGCAGCACGAGGCCGTCGTCGTCGGAATGGGTCATGATCACCGCGCCGATGAGCCGCGTGGACACGCCCCACGACGTCGTCCAGCAAAACTCCTCCACGCCGCTCTTGTCGGCGAACTTGATCCCCTGGGCCTTGGCGAAGTTCTGGCCGAGGAAGTGCGACGTGCCCGCCTGCAGCGCCTTGCCGTCCTGCATCATCGCCTCGATCGAGAAGGTGTCGACCGCGCCGGGAAACCGCTCGCCCGCCGGCTTCGGCCCCTTGATCACCGGCATGGCAAGATCGCGCTCGGCGAACGTGGCGTAGACGTCGAGCATCTTGAGCGTTTCCTCGACCGCCTCCGCGCTCGTGGCGTGGGCCGTGTGCCCCTCCTGCCAGAGAAACTCGGCCGTCCGCAGGAAGACCCGCGGACGCATCTCCCAGCGGACGACGTTGGCCCACTGGTTGATGAGGATCGGCAGGTCGCGCCACGACTGCACCCACTTCGCGTAGGTCGCGCCGATGATCGTCTCGCTCGTGGGCCGGACGACGAGCGGCTCCTCGAGCTTGCCCGTGGGGATCAGTTTTCCGTCCGGTCCGAGCTCCAGCCGATGGTGCGTGACGACGGCGCACTCCTTCGCGAAGCCCTCGACGTGCTTGGCTTCCTGCTCCAGGTAGGAGAGCGGGATGAAGAGCGGAAAATAGGCGTTTTGATGGCCCGTCGCCTTGAACATCCCGTCGAGGATTCCCTGCATCAGTTCCCAGACGGCGTAGCCGTGCGGCTTGATGACCATGCAGCCGCGGACCGGCGATTGCTCCGCGAGGTCGGCCGCCCGCACGACCTGCTGATACCACTCCGGGTAGTCTTCGGATCGGGTCGGCGAGATGGCGTGCTGGGGCATGGGCGTTCTCCGCAGGGAAAGCATCGGCTCGGGTTGGGCCGGGATTGTAGTCGCTCCTTGTCGGTTTCGTGAAAGGCCCCGTAGACTCGGCCCGATGGCACGACGTCTGATCACCGAGCTTCCCCCGCAGGCGCACGTTGACCAGCTCTTCCTGGCCACCCACAAGCAACTGCGGCCCAATCGCAACGGGCAGCTCTATCTGCAGGTGGAACTTGCCGACAAGAGCGGCACGATCACCGGCCGGCTCTGGAACGCCTCCGACGACGACTTTCATGCCTTCGAGGACGGCGACTACGTGCGCGTCGAGGGCAACACGCAGCTCTACTCGGGCGCGATGCAGGTCATCATCAACTCCATCGAGCGGGCCGATGCGCGGAGCATCGACGAGGCCGAGTTCATGGTGCTCTCGGCCGGCGACGTCGGCCGCCTGAATGGCGAACTGCGGTCGATCCTCGACACGATCAAGGCCGCGCCGCTCCGCGATCTGGTCGCGGAACTCCTGGCCGACGACGAGCTGATGCGGGCCTTTTCCCGCAGCCCGGCGGGCGTCAAGCACCACCACGCCCACGCGGGCGGACTGCTCGACCACGTCGTCAACCTGCTCCGGCTGGCCGACCGCGTGGCGCCGCTCTACCCCGCCCTCGACCGCGACCTGCTCCTCGTCGGGGTGTTCGTGCACGACATCGGAAAGACAGTGGAACTGGAGAGCGAGCGGGGATTCTCCTACACCGACGCCGGCCAACTGCTCGGCCACGTGCTCCAGGGGCTCGAGATCGTGCAGGAGAAGATCGACGCGATCGAGGCGCGGACGGGAAAGCCGTTTGACGACGAGACGGCGATCCGCGTGAAGCACATGATCGCCAGCCACCACGGCCAATACGAATTCGGCGCCCCGAAGTTGCCCATGACGCTCGAGGCGATCACCCTGCACCACCTCGATCACATGGATGCGAAACTGGCGAGCGTGATCCAGTTGATGCAGAACGAGGCCTCGATGGACGGCGGCTGGACGCAGTACCAGCAGAACCACGGCCGCAAGTTCTTCCGGGGCCGCGGCGGCTGACGGCGGCTGAAAACGGTCCTCTGCGGCCCGTTTCCGCCGCGGAACCGCCCCGGGGACTCGGGCCGGCGCCGTGCGCCGCGGGCCGGTGTGCTACAGTCCGGCATGCGCGAAAAACGCTCCACGTCGTCCGGTGGGCCAGGCCACCGGCGGCGAACGCCGCATGACGACGACCGGGCCCGGGGCGATGCCGCGGCCCGCCGCGGCGGCGTCGTCGGCGTCTTCAAGCGGGCGGCGGGGGGCTACGGCTTCGTGCGGCCCCTCGACGCGCCGGCCGATCGCTCCCAAGACATCCACATCGCGGCCACGGCGGCCCTCGACGCCGCGACGGGCGACACCGTGCGCGTGCGGCTGTCGAAGGCCCGCGACGTGCGCCGGCCGGGCCCCTCGGGCGACATCGTCGAGATCGTGAACCGCCGAACCACGCGGTTCGTGGGCTCCTACTTCGAGGCCGCGCGGCTGGGCTGGGTGTAGATCGACGGCACCGGCTTCGCGCGGCCCGTCTCGGTCGGCGATCCCGGCGCCAAGGGCGTGCGCGAGCACGACAAGGTGGTCGTGGAGATGGTGCGGTTTCCCACCCACCTGCGGGACGGCGAGGGAGTGATCGTCGAGGTGCTCGGCAAGGCCGGCGACATCGGCGTCGATACGCAGACGGTGATCCACGAGTTCGGCCTGCCCGGCCCCTTCCCGGAGGCGGCACTCGAGGACGCGCGGGTGCAGGCGGAGCGGTTCGACGAGACCGTTCCGGCCGGCCGCCGCGACCTCACCGGCCGCACGATCGTGACCATCGACCCGGTCGATGCCCGCGACTTCGACGACGCGATCTCGCTCGAGCGGGAGGAACGCGGGCACTGGCTCCTGGGCGTGCACATCGCCGACGTGTCGCACTTCGTCCGCGAGGGTTCGCCGCTCGATCAGGAGGCGCGAAACCGGGGCACGAGCGTCTACCTGCCCGATCGCGTGATCCCGATGATTCCGGAGATCGTTTCGAACAACCTCGCCAGCCTCCAGCCCGGCCGGGTGCGCTACGCGCGGACCTGCTGGATCGAGTTTTCGTCGGAGGGCATCCCGGTGCACTCGGCCGTGGAGTCCACCGCCATCAAGAGCGCGCGGCGGTTCACCTACGAGGAGGTGGACCTGTTTCTGACCGATCCGCAGACGCCCACGGTGGAGATGACCGCGGAGGTGCGGGCGCTGCTCGGCCGGATGCGCGACCTCGCCCGGATCCTGCGGAGCCGGCGGATGGCCCGCGGGGCCCTGCAACTGGAGATGCCGGAGGTGAAGATCGATCTCGACCGCGACGGCCGGGTGGCCGGGGCGCACGTCGTCGAGAACACCGAGAGCCATCAGATCATCGAGGAGTTCATGCTCGCCGCGAACGAGGCGGTGGCCGGGGCGCTGTTCGCGGCCGGCGCCGGCTTTCTGCGGCGGATCCACCCGCAGCCCGACCCCCGCAAGCTCCGCCAACTGACGGAGTTTGTCTCGGAACTGGGGTTCGAGATCGACTCGCTGGAGAGCCGGTTCGAGTTGCAGCGTCTCCTCGACATGGCGCGGGGCCGCTCCGAGGAGCATGCGGTGCACTACGCGGTGCTCCGCAGCCTGACGCGGGCCGCCTACGGTCCGCAGGAGGACGGCCACTATGCGTTGGCCAGCGACTGCTACTGCCACTTCACCTCCCCGATCCGCCGCTATCCCGACCTGACCGTGCATCGGGCGCTCGAGGCGGTCGCGGCGGGCCGCCGTCCGCCCGTCGAGGGGCTCGTGCGGCTGGGGGCCGAGTGCTCCGACCTGGAGCGGCGCGCGGAGGCTGCCGAGCGGGAACTGGTGAAGTTGAAGCTGCTGTTGTTCCTCAGTAGCCGGGTCGGGGAGGAGATGGATGCCGTGGTCACGGGCGTCGAGCCGTTCGGCCTCTTCGTGCAGGGATTGGTGATTCCGGCGGAGGGGCTGGTGCCGATCGACACGCTGCCGGACGACGTGTATCGCTACGACCGCGCGAGCCACACCTTGTCGGGCCGGCGGGCGGGGCAGTCGTTCCGGCTGGGAGATCGCGTCCGCGTGGCGGTGGCCGCCGTCAATCTCGAAAAGCGGTCGCTGAACTTCCGGCTCGTCGGTCGCGGCAGGCAGTCGAGGGAGAAGCCGACGGTTCGCCCCGGCAAGCGGCCGCGCGGGAAGTCGCGCGGCGCGAAGGGCAGCCGGAGCGACGGC
The DNA here is from genome assembly GCA_040376455.1 of Planctomycetaceae bacterium. GTDB lineage: Bacteria > Planctomycetota > Planctomycetia > Pirellulales > UBA1268 > QWPN01. Next base: position 9,396 of record JBEIQP010000050.1, read on the forward strand.
GGCCGGAAGCGGCGTGGCGGCCGCGGGTGACCACTCGGAAGGAGAACAGAAGGAGAGCAAGGACAGGCATCATCGTGGGTGGCTCCGTGAACGTGCCGTTGACCGACCTGTTCTTCACCGCCACCGCATGACCGCCAACGCCCCCGAGAACCGTGTCGATCCCTGGTGGCGAGATCCCCGGGCCTGGCCGCTCGTCGTGCTGGGGGCGGTGATGGTCGCCAGCGGACTCGCGCACCTTCCCGTGTGGGCCCTGCTCGGTGGGCCCTGGGAGGGCCCGGTCACCTGGCGGAAGCCGATCCTCTTCGGCATCTCCGGCGGCCTGACGTCGCTCTCGCTCGGCTGGGTGTGGTCGATGCTGCGCCGGCGGCGGGGCGACGTGCCGCTGGCCGCGGCGACCGCGTGGGCGTTGTTCGTGGAGGTGTTCCTCATCGATCTCCAGCGGTGGCGCGGCGTGGGCAGCCACTTCAACCGCGACACGCCGCTCGACTCGTTCCTCTTCGATGCGATGGGGGCGTTGATCGTGGCGGTGACGGTCGTGATCGCCGACCTCACGCTGCGGCTCCTCGTGCGGCGGCCGCCCGTCGCGGCCGACACGCTGCTCGCGGCCCGGGCCGGCATGGGGCTGCTCCTCGTGTCGTGCCTGCTCGGAATCTGGGTGGGCATGCACGGGGAAGCGCGGATCGACCAGGGGCTCGATCCCACGCGGCTGGGTGCGGCCGGCGTGCCCAAGTTTCCGCACGGCGTGGTGATCCATGCCGTGCAGTGGCTGCCGGTGATCGCCTGGGCCGCGCAGCGGGCGGGGATCGCCGCCGCCGGCCGCGTGTGGCTCGTGACGCTAGCCTCGACGGGATCGGCGCTCTTCCTGGTCTACGCGGTCGTGCAGACAGCGCTCGGCCGTTCGCGATTCGACACCGTGCCTGCGACCGCGGCGTTGCTCCTGGTGTCGCTGGCCTGCGTGGCGGTGCCCGCCGTCGCTACGGCGTGGGCCTGGCTGGGCAGTCGTCGGTCGCCACCGCCCGCCGCAGGGCGAACCGCGTGATCACGTGGAGGAGAAAGCCCACCGGGCCGAGCAGGAACGTGAGCACCAGCGCGATCGTCCGCAGCGGCCAGGGGATGCCGAGCCGGACGGCGTCTCGGGCGATCCAGGCTCCGACCACCATGTCGAACACGAGGTAATGGGCCCAGGCCGCCGCGAACACCCAGTCGTCCGCGAACATCGCCTTCAGCCCGCCGAGCGTGGAGAGGTCGCCGCCGGGCGGGCCGTCCTGCGCGAGTTTCCAGCCGATGACCGCGGCATAGCCGGCGGCGAGGATCGCCGGCACCACGATGCCGCAGAGCACGTGCGACACGCTCCGGCGGGCGGGAAAGAGCACGAGCGCGATCCACGCCAGCAGGGCGAGCGTGTTCGTGACGTTGAAGAAGGTGTCGGCCATGGCGGACATTGTACGGCTCGCCATGGCCGCACGGCGCGAATCGCGGGATCGGTGGGCTTCGCCGCTGGCACGTTGGCCGTGCCCCTCTACAATGCGGCGACGATGCCACACTCCCCGGGATGGATCCCTCAACCGTGACCGAAGCGCTCCTGCACACGCCCCTCTGTTCCTGGCACGAGGCGCATGGCGCCCGGATGGTCGATTTCGCCGGCTGGAAGATGCCGGTCCAGTATGCGTCGATCGTCGATGAACATCTCGCCGTCCGGTCGGCGGCGGGGCTGTTCGACGTCTCCCACATGGGCCGGCTCGCGATCGACGGGCCGGAGGCGGTCGGCTGGCTGGAGTCGCTGCTCACGCGCCGCGTGTCGGACATCGAGGTGGGCCGGGCCCGCTACACGCTCGTCACCACCGACGCGGGCGGCGCCACGATCCTCGACGACGCGCTCGTCACCCGTGAGGCCGACGCCGCCGACGGCACGCCGCGGCTGGCGATGGTGGTCAATGCCAGCAACCGCGGGCGGGTGGTGCCGTGGTTGCAGAGCCGGTTGCCGTCCTCCGGCGTCGGGCTCGTCGATCGCACGTTCGACACCGCCATGATCGCCGTGCAGGGGCCGCGTGCCGTGGCGATCGTCGCCGGCCTCTGCCCGGCCGCCGACGGGGCGCGGATCATGGCGCTCGGCAACTACCGGGCCACGACCGCGACGGTGGCGGGGGCGGTCGCCGCCGTGAGCCGGACGGGCTACACCGGCGAAGACGGCATCGAACTCGTCGTCGATGCGGCCGCCGCGGAGGCGGTCTGGGATGCGGTGCATGCGGCAGGGCGGCCCGAGGGGCTGCGGGCCTGCGGTCTGGGCAGCCGCGACACGCTCCGGCTCGAGGCGGGCATGCCTCTCTACGGCCACGAACTCGTCGCCGACAGCGACCCCTTTGCCATCGGCCTCGGGCTCGCGATCAACCTCGCCCATGCCGATGGGAGCCCCCGGGATTTTCCGGGCGCGGCGGCGTTTCGCCGGATGCAGGCCGGCCCGGCGGGCCGCGTTCGCGTCGGGCTCGTGTTCGATTCGAAACGCAGTGCCCGCGAGGGCAATCCCGTCCACCGTGGCGGCGCGGCGGTCGGCGTGGTGACGAGCGGCAGCTTCGCCCCCACCCTGGGAACGGCCGTGGCAATGGCGTTGGTCGATCGCGAGGCCGCCGCCCCGGGGAGCGAACTGGAGGTGCTGGTTCGCGACGTCGCGCAGGCCGCGCGGGTCGCCCCCCTGCCCTTCTACCGCCGGCCCCCGTCACGAGGTTGAGCGGATCGGCTATTCTGCTCCCGACCCCCTTCCCACCCACGTTCGTTTCACGAGGAGACCGGAGACGCAGATGGCAGCCGAACTGAAGTTTGCGAAGACGCACGAATGGGTCCGCCCCGACGAAGGCGGCCTCGCCACGGTGGGCATCTCCGCCTACGCCGTCGAGGCCCTGACCGATTTGGTGTTCATGCAACTGCCGGCCGTCGGTCGGCGGGTGAAGGCGGGCGAGTCGATCGGCGAGATCGAGAGCGTGAAGGCCGTCAGCGATTTCTACGCGCCGGTCTCCGGCGAGGTCGTCGCGGTCAACGAGTCGCTGCCCAGCCAGTTGGAAACCCTCGGCAAGGATCCGTATGGAGCCGGCTGGATCGTGCGGATCCGGCCCGATGATCCGGCGGAGATGAGCGGGCTCCTCGACCGTGCCGCTTACGATGCCCTCGTGAAGAGCGAGCAGCACTGAGCCCCCGGCCCCGAGCGCGGACCCAGCCACGATGACGACCGCGATTCCGCTGCCGGTGTGGTGGGATGACGCCGCCGACGGCGGTACCAACATGGCGGCCGACGAGGCGTTGGCGGCCGAGGCCGAGCGGCGGGGCGGGCTCGTCGTCAGGCTCTACGCGTGGACGCCGGCGGCCGTCTCGCTGGGGGCGTTTCAGAAGATCGCCGACGCCCGGTCGATTCCGGCGATCGCCGATGTGCCGCTCGTGCGCCGGCCGAGCGGCGGCGGCGCGATCGTCCACGGCAGCGACCTCACCTATGCCGCGGCGGTGCCGAAGGCCCACCCCTGGGGCCGCGTGCCCCAGGCGTTTTACGACGCGCTGCACGAGGCCATGGTGGCGGCACTCGCCGACCGCGGGATCGCCGCGCGGTTGCACGTGGCCGCGGGCAGGCCGGCCGCCGACGACGGGGCCTTCTTCTGCTTCGACCGGCGGGCGGCGGGCGACATCGTGGCGACTCCGCCGAACGCCGCTCCGGCGCCGCAGGATCCGAAGATCATGGGGAGCGCCCAACGGCGGCCGCCCGGGGTGGTGCTGCAGCACGGCAGCCTGTTGCTCCGCGCGAGCGAGGCCGTCGGGCCGGTGGCCCGGCATGCCGGCGTGCTCGATCTGCGGCCCGAGATCGCCCTCGATGTCCGCGGTCTGGCCGGGGCCTGGCTGGAACGCGTCGCCCGGTCGTGCGGCTGCCGCGTCGTCTGGCAAACGGCGTCGTTTCGGCGGGAGCGGGAGGCGGAAGTTGCCCAAAACGCGGTTCGATTCCGGGCGGAGCAGTGGACGGCCCGCCGGTGACGGGACCGGTTTCCGACAACGGCCCCGACCGTTGCTGGCCTTTCGGCCTGCCCTGTTGCTAGGATGACGAGACAATGTATCGTAAGGTTCGTGATCCGCTGACCGTCCCGCCTGCTCGCCATTCCCCGATCGTTCCACGCCTTCAAGCGATCCTTCCATGGTCACGAAACTGATCGTTTCCTCCGGCAAAAGCGCCGGCCGCGTGATTTCCATCAAGCGCAATTCGCTGCTGATCGGCAGGTCGGAGGATTGCGACGTGCGGCCGTTGAGCGAAGAGGTCAGCCGCCGCCACTGTGCCGTGCACGTGGGGCCTTCGGACGTCTGGCTCGAGGATCTCGGCAGCCGCAACGGCACGTTTCTCAACGGCCTCAAGATCACCGAGAAAACCAAGGTCGTCGAGGGCGACGTCATCCGCGTCGGGACGTTGGAACTGAAGGTTTCCTGCTCCGATCCCGCGGCCAAGGCCGGCACGGCCGAGGATGTGTCGCGGTGGCTGATGGCCGACGAGCGTCCGGCGGGGATGTTCGATACGACGCAGACCCTGCGGCCCGCGGAAGCGACCGATTCCCAGGTCGCCGTGGTCGGGGGGGATCCCGTCGCCGAGCAGAGTGTCGCTCGTGCCGGCGACCCCGTTCGGGCTGACGAGTCGTTCGTGTCGGGGATCAACGCCCTCCCCGAGGCCCTGGGCGGCCCGGTGACGGCGACCGGCGAATCGAGCCTCGGCCGGTCGGCGAGTTCGTTGGCGATCGAGGCCCTCAAGTCGGCCAAGGCGAATCCGGGCGCGTTGCCCCCGGTGGCCAAGAAATCGGCGGCCGATTCCTCCCGCGACGCGGCGGCCGAGGCCCTGAAGAAGTTCTTCGACAAGCGTTGAACCGAAGCGCTGGCCGGAAGCGCTCGCCCGAGGCGCTCGCCGGAACCGCTGACCCGAACCTCTGGCCGGTCGCGTTGTGACGGCGTGGGTCCGGTCGTGCCGTCTGGAGCGGTCGCGCGGCCCGCACGGTTTCGCAGGTCGTGACAGGCCCGACGAGGCGGTCATTTTTCGTGACCGGCAAGGCTTGCGCCATCGGTAGCGTGCATAGTTGTGGCACTGGCCGGTTCACCGCCGCACCCCGACGCTGAGGACAGACCCATGACCGCTTCCTGCACGAAGGCTCCCCGCACCATCCGTCGCCACGCCGCCCCCCAGGCCGCCGTCCGGTCGGCCCGCTCGGAGCGTCGGCGGTTGATCGATCCCACCACGTGCGAGCGCGACTACCGGCCCGAGGAGGTCGAGTTCATGCAGGCCCTCGAGCGGTACAAGCGGGCCAGCGGCCGGATGTTTCCGACGTGCAGCGAGGTGCTCGAAGTGCTGCGGTCCCTGGGCTACCAGAAGACGGTCTGACCGGGCGGAAGCAGGCCCGACCGGGGGAGTTGGGGAGTGCGGGCGGGGTTGTGCCGCGGCCCGCGTGCGGCTACCGTCCCCGACCCGTTTCCGGTCAGGAGATTGTGCCGTGCCACCGTGCTGGGGTCGTCCCGCCCGCCGCCGTCCGGTTCGCTGCGGTCTCGCATGCGCGGCGGCGATGCTCGCGCTGGCCGCCGCCGGCTGCGGAGGCCTGGGCCGCAACGACAGCGCCACGGGCGTGAGCCTCTACCAGCAGGGCAACTACCTCGGCGCCGCCAATCACTTTCAGCAGGCGCTCGCCCGGCAGCCGGGAAACCCGGACTGCTTCTATAACCTCGGCGCGACCTACCACCAGCAGGCCAAGCTCTTCGGCAGGCCGGCCGACCTGCAGACGGCGGAGCAGTACTACCACCTCTGCCTGGCGGGGAATCCCAATCACGAGGCCTGTCAGCGGGCGCTCGCCGTGCTCCTCGTGGAGGAGAATCGCGGCGGCGAGGCCGTCGCGCAACTCCAGGCCTGGTCGCAGCGGCAACCGATGAACCCGGATCCCCACATCGAACTTGCCCGGCTCGCCCAGGAGCACGGCAACCTGCGGCAGGCGGAAAACGAACTGATCGACGCGTTGGCCGTGGCGCCGAACGACCCGCGGGCCCTGGTCGCCCTCGGGCAGGTGCGGGAGGTGAGCGGCGACCCCGGCCAGGCGCTCGCCAACTACTCGCGGGCGCTCGCCGTCGATCCGCGGCAACCGGTGGTGGCCTCCAAGGTCGCCACGCTCAATGCGGCGCAGGGGGGTGGCTACCGGACGGCGGCGGTGCCGGGGCCGTTCGGAACCGTCCCGCCCCCGCCCGCCGTGCCGGCGGGCGGCGCCGGCTCCAGCCCCGGCTCGTTCGGAACCGTGGCCCGTTGACCGTCCTGCGCGGGCCTTCTATTCTGCGACCGTTCACCCACAGGTTCGGGGTGCAGGAGCGGAGATTCCCGTGACGGAGCGCAGCATGGCGGTGAAGGATCGCGTTTTCAACTTCTCTGCGGGGCCGGCCGTCCTGCCGCTCGAGGTGTTGGAGCGGGCGCAGGCCGAACTCGTGTCCTTGCCGGGCGTCGGGATGTCGGTGCTCGAGATCAGCCACCGCAGCCCGCCGTTCGACCGCATCCTGGAGGAAACCCTCGCGGGGCTCCGGGATCTGCTCGGGATCGGCGCGGAGCACGAGGTCATCCTGTTGCAGGGGGGCGCGAGCCTGCAGTTCTCGATGGTGCCGATGAACCTGCTCCGCGGTCAGGCGGCCGCCGCCGACTACATCCTCACCGGCACGTGGGGCACGACCGGCGCCAAGGAGGCCCGCCGCGAGGGCAAGGTGCACGTGGCCTGGGACGGGGCGGCCACCAAGTGCGATCGCCTGCCGACGGCCGACGAGATCAGGCTCTCCACCGCCCCGGCCTACGTCCACATCACGAGCAACGAGACGATCCAGGGAGTGCAGTGGAAGCGCGAGCCCGACGTGGGCGGCGCCCCGTTGGTCTGCGACTGCTCCAGCGACTTTCTCTCCCGGCCGATCGACGTGGCGAAGCACGGCCTCATCTACGCCTGCGCCCAGAAGAACGCGGGGATCGCGGGCGTGACGGCGGTGATCATCCGCAAGGATCTGCTGGAGCGCTCGCGGGACGACCTGCCGCCGATGCTCGACTACCGCACGTTCGTCCAAAACGGCTCGCGGCCGAACACGCCCCCGGTGTTCGCGATCTACATCCTCGGGCTGGTCTGCCAGTGGATTCGCGACCGGATGGGCGGCCTCGAGGGCATGCAGCGGCACAACGCGGCGAAGTCGAAGCTGCTCTATGACCTCCTCGACGCGTCGGGCGGCTTCTATGCGGGGCACGCCCGGCCCGAGTGCCGGTCCGACATGAACGTCACGTTCCGGCTCCCCGACGAAACCCTCGAAAAGGAGTTTCTGAAGGGGGCAACGGCCCGAGGGCTTATCGACCTCAAGGGACATCGCTCCGTGGGGGGCATCCGCGCCAGCATCTACAATGCGATGCCCGTGGAGGGCGTGCGGGCCCTCCACGACTACATGCTCGAATTTCAGCAGTCGCAGCGGGCCTGACGCCCGCGCTGCACCGGTCACCATCGACGTTCGGGATACCTCGCCATGCCCTCCATCATCGTCCTCGACACGCTCAGCCCGGACGGGATCGCGCTGCTCGACGCGGCCGCCGCCTCGGGGATCACCTACGAAGTCGCCACCGGCCTCTCGGGCGCCGGACTGCGCGACGCGCTGGCCCGGCATGACGGCGCGATCTGCCGCAGCGGCGTGAAGATCACCGCCGACGCATTGGCCGGGAACCACCGGCTCAAGGCGATCGTGCGGGCCGGTGTTGGCACCGACAACATCGACAAGGAAGCGGCCACGCGGCAGGGCATCGTGGTGATGAACACGCCCGCGGGCAACACCCTGAGCACGGCCGAGCATGCGTTCGCCCTGCTGCTCGGCCTCTCCCGCAACATCGCCGCGGCCGACGCCAGCCTCCGTGGTCACAAGTGGGATCGCAACAAGTTCATGGGCGTGCAGTTGGCGGGCAAGACGCTCGGCATCGTGGGGCTGGGCCGGATCGGCCAGGCCGTGGCCGAGCGGGCCCGGGCCTTCGACATGCAGGTGATGGGCTTCGATCCATTCCTCTCCCCCGACCGGGCCGCGGAACTGGGCATCGAACTCGTCGAGAGCGTGCGGGCCATGCTGCCGCACGTGGACTACCTCACCGTCCACACGCCGCTGACCGCCGAGACGAAGCATCTGGTCGGTCGGGAGGAATTGAAGATCGTCAAGCCGGGCATCCGCCTGATCAATTGCGCCCGCGGCGGCATCTACGACGAGGCGGCGCTCGTCGAAGGGCTCGCCAGCGGCGTGATCGGCGGCGTGGCGCTCGACGTGTTCGAGAAGGAGCCCTGCACCGACAGTCCGCTGTTCGGCATGCCGGGCGTGCTCGTCACGCCCCACCTCGGGGCCAGCACCGAGGAGGCCCAGTCGCAGGTGGCGGTGGAGGGTGTCGGCCTGCTCGTGGACTTTCTGACCACGGGCACGGTGCGGCATGCCGTCAATTCGAGCGCGGTCGATCCGGCGGCGCTCGAGGGCGTGCGCGGGTTTCTCGATCTGGCGTGGCGGCTTGGCCAGTTGCTCTCGCAGCTCGACGACGGCCAGCCGCGGTCCTGCTCGATCGCCTACCGCGGCGAGATCGCGGCCCGCAACACGCGGCTGGTCACGGCGGCGTTTGCGGCAGGGCTGCTGGAGTCGGCCATCGACGACGTCAACATCGTCAACGCGGAAATGCTCCTCCGTGAGCGCGGCGTCGAACTGGTGGAACAGAGCCGCACCGATCCGGGCGCGTTCAGTTCCGTGGTCGCGGTCGATCTGGTGTCTGCGGATCGGGTGCACCGCGCCGCGGGCACGCTCTTCGGCCACTCGATGCCGCGGCTGGTGCAGCTCGAGGGGCATCGGCTCGAGGCCTATCTCGACGGCGTGCTGCTCGTGTTCACCCACCAGGACGTGCCGGGCATCATCGGCCGGGTGGGCACGGCGTTTGGCCAGTTGGGCGTGAACATCGCCCAGATGACGGTGGGCCGTTCCACGCCGGGCGGCGACGCGATCGGCGTGCTCAACCTCGACCACGAGCCGTCGGCCGAGGCGATCGCCGCCGTTCTGGCCTGCCCCGGCATCCGCTCCGCCCGGGTGGTCAAGCTGCCCCCTGCCGGCCAACTCCCCTGCTGGCTGGCCGCCTCGGCCGCCTCCGCCCGCTCGGCGCGGCGGTCGCAGCCGGCCGGCGTCTGAGCCGTCCGCCGGCCGCGCGGGTTTCGGGGCCGCGTGCCTCGCGCGTGGCGATCGGGCACGGCGAGGCGGCGTGCTGGCGGGCCCCGTGGGTTTGACGGACCGCGGCGGGGTTCGCACAATGTCGTTCAGCCTGCGATCCGCCCCGCGCGCATCCCCGCCTGTTGCCCGACATCCGTCCTCCCGCAACCCGCCACGATGTTTTTCCAAGCGAACCGATGGGGCATGGTCCGTCGCTGGAGTGGTCTCGCCTCTCGGGTGGGATTGCTCGTGGGGGCCGCTCTGCTGGCGGCCGGTCCGGCGCGGGGCGAAGAGCCGGAGGAGACGGCGCGAGACGTCTCGACCCGGGCACTGCTCGAAAAGCTCGACGAGCAGCAGATGCCCGACGTCATGCTCTGGGTTCTCGAGCGGATCGAGGCCGACGCGGCCGCCTCCCCCGCCCTGAAGAAGGAACTTCCCTTCCGCAGGGCGACGGCCCTGGTGGGCACGAGCCGCAAGGAGGCCGACAGCAAAAAGCGCGCGGCGATCTACGACGAGGCCGACCGGCAGATCGACCTCTATCTCGCCGGATCGCCGTCGGGGCCGCAAGCGATCGATGCCTACACCCAGAAGGGCAACCTGCTGATCCAGCGGGGCCGTGCCAAGATCGACCAGGCGAAGCGGCCGGGCGAGGATCGCGCGAAGGTGCTGGCCGAGGCGGTCGCCTTCTTCGATGCCGCGGTCAAGTGCCTGCAGACCGCGGTGGAGCCGGGGACGGAGGTCACGGAGGCGAAGTCGGCCGAGGATGCGGTGATCCTGCGGCTGCGCGAGGTCGGCGCGCGAATCGAGGAGATCAAGGGGGATGACGCCGGCGACGACGACAAGGCCCAGGGAAAGCGGCGACCGGCGCGGCGGCCGCCGGCCGTGGAGAAGGAACTCGAGCAACTGGAGGCCGAGCAGGAGTCGCTGAGCCAGAAGCTCGTGCAAACCCGGCTCATGGTGGCCGAAACGTTGTTCGAGAAGTCGAAGGCGTTCGAGCCGAAGACCAAGGAATGGCAGGAGGCGCTCGAGCGATCGACGAAGCTGCACCAGGCGATCGTCGAAAAGGATCCCGACAAGGGGGGCGGCGCGCTCGCCCGGCTGTATCAGGGCCGCAATCTCGCCCAACTCGGCGACGACGCGGCCGCAAAGCAGGCGCTGGGCGACATCATGGCGATCGCGTCGGAGGTGCCGTTCGCCTTGTCGCTCAAGGCCCGGGCGCTCAACGTGCTCCTCGGGATCTGGCTGAAGGAGAAGCAGGAGGGCTTCGAGCAGTTCGACGACAAGTTGGTGAAGTTCGCGCTCGCCCCCGTCAAGCTGCCGAACAGGCTCGACGCCGACTGGCTGGGGATGAAGTATCAGGCGGCGGCGCTCCTCGATGCCCGCGCCGAGGCGCTCCCGGCGACCGA
>JBEIQP010000208.1:0-2977 GCA_040376455.1 Planctomycetaceae bacterium
CGATGTCGCCAACCCCGACACGGCCGTGCACGTCCGGGTGCGGACCACCGTGCCCCAGCAGTCGCTGGCCGTGCTCAACTCCGAACTCGTCGTCAATGCCGCGCGGCGGCTGGCGGCGCGGGTGCAGGCGGAGGTGGCCGACCCGGCGCGGGACGATCTCCGCGTCGATTCCCTGTGGCGGGCGGCGTTGTCGCGGAGTCCGTCAGCCGAGGAGCGGGACGCAGCCCTCGCCTGGCTCGCGGCGGAGCCGCCGTCCGATACGAGCGCATTCGGACGGTATGAGCGGCTCGCTCAGGCGGTGCTCGCGGTTGCCGAGTTTCAGTTCATCGATTGAAGTAGCCTCGGAAAGACAGTTCGCACCATGCCCCACGATTTGGCACCCAACCGATTGCTCTCCCGCCGCGACGCGCTCTTCCGCGGCGGCCTAGGGCTCGGCTGGCTCGGCGCGGCAAGCCTCCTCGACGCCGAACGGGCGGACGCAGCGGGGTCGGGCCTGTCCCTCGCGCCGCGGGCGCCGCATTTTCCAGCGCGGGCGCGGGCGGTGATCCACATCTTCGCCAACGGCGGCCCGAGCCACATCGACACGTTCGATCCGAAGCCCGCGCTCGCCGCCTATGCGGGCCGGGAGATCCCCACAAACCTGCCGACGGAGCGGCGCACTGGCGCGGCCCTGCCGTCCCCTTTTCAGTTTTCGCGGCACGGCGAGAGCGGCCTGGAGGTGAGCGAGTTGTTTCCGTCGGTGGCCCGGCATGCCGATCGCCTGCTCGTCGTGCGATCGATGCATGCCGACGTGCCCAATCACGAACCCTCGCTCATGCTCATGAACTGCGGCGACGCGCGGCTCGTCCGGCCGTCCGCCGGCGCGTGGGTGACCTACGCGCTGGGCACTGAAAACCAGAACCTTCCGGGGTTCGTGGCGATGTGCCCAGGTGGCTTTCCGATCAAGGAGTCCGAGAACTGGCGAAGCGCCTTCCTGCCCGGCGCGTTCCAGGGCACGTATATCGATACGAAGAAGCGCGACGCGGCCGACCTGGTGGAGAACGTTCGCCATCCGGCCCTCGACCGCGATGCGCAGCGGCGGCAGTTCGACCTCATCTCCCAACTCGATCGTCAACACCTGGCCGCAAGGCCACACGACCCGGCACTTGAAGCCCGGCTCGCGTCGATGGAACTCGCGTGGCGGATGCAGTCGGAGGCGACCGACGCGTTTGACGTGTCCCGCGAACCGGCACACGTGCTTGCCCGCTATGGCGACGACGTGCAGGGGCGGCAGATGCTCATCGCGCGGCGGCTTGTCGAACGGGGCGTGCGCTACGTGCAGGTCTGGCACGGCGCCGGGCAGCCCTGGGACAGCCACGAGAAGATCGAGACAAACCACCGCCGATTGGCCGGCGAGTGTGATCGGGCGATCGGCGCGCTCCTCGACGACCTCGTCGGTCGCGGAATGCTCGACAGCACGCTCGTGCTCTGGGGGGGCGAGTTTGGCAGGACACCGACGGTCGAACTCCCCGCGCCGGGCACCGGCGTGAGCGAGCCCTCGGGCCGTGACCACAATCACCATGGGTTCACGGTCTGGATGGCCGGTGGCGGCGTCCGCGGCGGCACGGTGCACGGCGCGACCGACGAGTTTGGGTTCAAGGCGGTGGAAAAGCCGGTGCACGTGCACGACCTGCAGGCGACCATGCTGCATCTGCTCGGCCTCGACCACACGCGGCTCACCTACCGCCACAGCGGCCGCGATTTTCGCCTCACCGACGTCCACGGCCGCGTCGTTCCGGAACTTCTGGGCTAGAACAATGTCGAGTGAAAGCCGACGGGCCGTGAGGCCGCGGGCGAATCGTGCTGGATGCGGCGGAAGGACATAGAACGACATGAAGGGCAACCCATGAATCTTTTTGTCGATGGTTCCGCCGGCCGCACGTCGCGGCGGCGGTTTCTCTCCAGCTCATCACTGGCACTTGTCGGGGCAGCGGCATTCCGCGGTCGTGCCGAGGCAAGCGTCGCCGCCAATGAGACGATCGGCGTGGCGGCGATTGGGGTGGGCCACCGCGCATCGCTCCTGCTCGATCAGCTTCCCGCTGCCGCACGGATCATCGCCCTTGCCGACTGCAATCTGCCGCGGGCGGAGCAGTACAAAGCGACCCGTGGCGGCTCGTGGGACGTGTCCGCCGACTACCGGAGGGTGCTCGACCGGCCTGACGTCGACGCCGTGATCGTCGGCGTCGGCGATTTCCAGCGGGTTCTGCCCTGCATCCACGCCTGCCAGGCGGGAAAGGACGTGTATGCGGAGAAACCGCTCACGCTCTACGTTCAGGAGGGCCGCGTCCTCGTCGATGCCGTGCGAAAACACGGCCGCGTGCTGCAGGTCGGCACGCAGCAGCGTTCGATGGCCATCAACCGGCTGGCCTGCGAGTTTGTCCGGTCCGGCGGACTCGGCAGGCTGCTCGAGGTTCGTGCGGTGAACTACGAAGCGGCGGCCCCGAGTCCGGTTCCCTATCCCGCGGGCGAGCCCGTGCCCGCCGGCCTCGACTGGAACGCCTGGCTCAACCAGGCCGCCGACCGCCCCTACCATCCGTCCTGGATGACATGGATGTCGTGGCGCGACTTCGGCGGGGGCCAGATCACCAACTGGGGCGCCCACGGGCTCGACCAACTCCAGTGGGCGCTGGGCGCCGACGCCACGGGGCCGGTCGCCCTCGCCCCGCTCGCGGATGGGCCGGCCGGCGCGGTCGCGATGCGGTATGCCGACGGCGTCGAGGTGAAGTTGGTCCTCGACAAAGGACCGATGGGGGGCGCCGTGTTCGTGGGGGAAAAGGGAAAGCTGGAGATCAACCGCAACAAGATCGCTTCGAATCCGCCCGAGATCGCGGCCGGCATTCTCGCGCAGCTCGATGCGGCGGCCGAGGAGAAGGAGTGGAGCGACGAAACGGCCCTCTGGCAGGCCCGCGCTCACCTGCAAAACTGGCTCGACTGCATC
>JBEIQP010000197.1:0-3346 GCA_040376455.1 Planctomycetaceae bacterium
CGTAGCTCATCGTCCACGTGGTCGCCGGATCGGCCTTGGCGTAGCCCCGCATGTAGTGGGTGAAGTACTCGCCCACGTACCACTCGTGGAAGGCGTGCGTATCGACGAAGGGCGTGAGATTCGGCTCCACCTCCTTCGGCGGCGGCATAAACATCCAGCCGAACGGCTCGGCGTACTTCCGCCAGACCTTGATCTCCTGCCAGTCCTTGAAGTCTCGCCCCCACGCGGCATTCAGTCGGGCGAGGTCGTCGCCGTAGAGTTGTCGGAGATAGAGCCGGAACCACTTGTTGCAGTCCTCCGGGGCCTCCGGTTCGCTACGCCACGGATAGGCCTGCGACCACCGGCCGTAGCCGGTCTCCTCCCCCATCGAATACATGTTGAGCGCGGCGGTGGGCCAGGGGCCGCGGTAGCCCGGCTGGCCGAAGCCTTCCTTGACGCCGGCCCGGATGAGGCCCTCGCGCGCGTAACGCTCGGCGTAGCCCTCGATCGGCGCGGAAAAGGGCGCCGCCGCGCTGACGCCGACGCCGGTGGTGCCGCCGTGCTCGATGTACTTGCGGAAGTTGTGCCGTTCGAGCACCTCGTCGTCCTGGAAGCCGAGGACGGCGTTGAAGCCCGTGTCCCGGAGGTGATCCGCAAACGCATCGACCAACCCCGGCCGCTCGGAGCCCTCTTCGCAGTGCCACGTGCCCAGCAGCAACTGCTCGTTCATTCGATAGGGCCGGTAGCGGTAGAGCTTCGTCGTGGCCCGGCCGATGACCGTGCCCGCCGCGTCGGTGACGGCGGCCTCGAGCCAGGAGACGTAGGCCCTCGGGTCGGGATCGGCGAGCGTATGGTCGAACGTGCGGGCGATCGCCGTGCCGGCGGCGATGTCGAGCGGCTCGGTGGCCGTGTGGACGGTTCGGCGGGCCCAGTCGCGCACCCGCCAGTGGAGCGTGGCCTTGCCGAGGCTGGCCTCGGGGGCGATGGCCAGTTGTGACTGCGTGGCGAAGTCGGGTGCGTTGCCCTGTCGCGTCGTGAAGAGATCGAGCTTCAGCGGCAGCGGGGCCGGCACGTCCACCGGGGCCGCGGGGGGCAGCCGCTCGCCGCGGGCGTGCCGCACGAGCCGCTCGAACGCCCCGGCCCAGACGAGGTCGCCATCGACGCCCCGATTGCACGCGACGGGAAAGAGCGAGCCCTTCGAGGCGATGGCCAGAACGCGGCCCTTGCCGAGCGTGCCGACCGCCACGAGCGGCGTCGGCGGCTTGCCCGCGGCGCCGGGAAACGCGTGGACGACGGCGAGGCCCTCGGGCACCTGGCCGCCGCGGGCCAGCCGCATGCCGGCCGCGGCCAGGTTCAGGCCCGCCAGCGGGTCGGCCGCGGGCGCGTCGGGGTTCACCGTCACACTTTGGAACGAGGCCGGCAGGCGGTCCCCAGCCATCCAGACGAGCGTGCCGCCGGCCGCGACGTGCGCGCCGAGGGCCTCGTCGATCGCGGCATCGTCGATGGGGGCGGCCACGATCACGGCCGCCCGGGGCTGCGCGAGCGCCTCGAGGATCGCCTGGCGACGGATCGGCACCCACATCGGATGCTTGCCGAACATCCCGTCCATGTCGGCGATGTGGTCGCCAGACTCGTGCGGCACGGGGAGCACCGAGAGCCGCAGGCCGGTCAGGCTCTCCATGAGATAGCACTCGGCGGCAGGGCCGCCGCCGAGGTCGTGGGGCTTCGTGATCAGGAGGGCGTCGAGCCGCGTGTCTGCCGGGAATTGGGGCCGCGCCGCGTCCGCCGCGGCGGACGTGCCGCCAATGAGGGCGAGGAGCAGGAAGGCCACCGCCCACCGGCACGTGGTGACGGAACGGGTGAATCGGTTCATGCGAACTCCAGCGGGTGAGGACGAAGGCCGCGGCGCACGGGCACGACTGGCAGCACCGAGGCAAACCGTTCATGCTACCCGTTCGCAAGGAGCCTCGTCATCCCTCCGTCACGCAGGTCAGCCCGCCATGAAACTCGTTCGATTCGGTCCGCGCGGTGCGGAGAAGCCCGGAATGCTCGCCCCGGACGGCCGTCTCAAGGACGTTTCGGCCCACGTGGCCGACTACGACCACGCCTTCTTTTCCGGCGGCGGCATCGCGCGGCTCCGGGCCCTCGCCGCAGAACCGGAATCGCTGCCCGACGTGGCGGCGGGGGTGAGGCTGGGCCCGCCGGTGGCCCGGCCGCGCAACGTGTACGCGATCGGACTCAACTATTCCGACCATGCGAAGGAGACGGGCGCGGCGATCCCCTCCGAGCCGATCCTGTTCATGAAGTCCACGGCCGCCATCTGCGGCCCCCACGATCCGATCCTCATCCCCCGGGGCAGCGTGAAGACCGACTGGGAGGTCGAACTCGGCCTCGTCATCGGCGCCGACGCCCGCTACCTGCCGTCGAAGGAGGCGGCGCGCGGCGTGATCGCCGGCTTTTGTGCGGCCAACGACGTGTCCGAACGCGCGTTCCAGATCGAGCGGGGAGGCCAGTGGAGCAAAGGCAAGTCGAGCGACAACTTCCTGCCGCTGGGTCCGTGGCTGGTCACCGCCGACGAAGTGCCCGATCCGCAGGACCTGCGGCTGACGCTCGACGTGAACGGGAAGCGGCGGCAGGACGGCCACTCGTCGAGGATGATCTTCGACGTCTGGCACATCGTCCACTACGTCTCGCAGTTTCTCACGCTCGAGGCGGGCGACGTCGTGATCACGGGCACGCCGCCGGGCGTGGGGATGGGCTGCCGGCCGCCGGAATTCCTCGCGGCCGGCGACGTGGTCGCGCTGGCGATCGACGGCCTCGGCAGCCAGCGATGCGAGTGCGAGCAGGCATGACCGGGCTCGGTCACGGACCCGGCGGGCACGGGGCGGTCTGGTCGGATTCGTAGACGACCGGCGTGGCGACGACCGCGCCCTCGCCCAGGGGCGGGCAGCATTCGACGGCCGGAGCGGCCGCCGCGGCCATCGGGCCGGGGGCGGCGGGGACCGTCGCGGGGAGCGTGCCGGGTGGCGCCGGGTAGACGACCGGCTGCGTCGGCGGCTGGGGCTGCGGATAGACCGGCGGAGCGAGCGGCGGGGCGTAGGCGTAGGGATCGGCGCGGTGGTGGGCGCAGCCGATGCACCCGGCCAGCGCTGCCGCCAGCGCGAGCGGTCCGCGGCACCAGTCTGCGAACGGGGCCAGATGCATCAATCGGCGCTCCTCGGTGCGGCACCGGCGGAGGCACGCTCGCCGGCCGGTCGCGCGAGACGCTAGAGACGCGGGCGGAGGCCGGTCAAGGCCGTTTTGGGCCGGGCTTGCCCGCCCCGTGGCCGGGCGCCCGTTCGAACAGCGCGATGCTCGCCGTGAACCC
>JBEIQP010000144.1:0-6170 GCA_040376455.1 Planctomycetaceae bacterium
AACCTCACAGCGGCGATTCAGCGTGGCTGAACCGCCGCTGTCGTCGCGGCGCCGGCCATCCATGGCCCGGCTTCGCTCCGCCCGGCGATGACAAAGCCGAAGGTTTGCCATGCCGGGCATGCCGCCATCCTGGCGGCAACCTCACAGCGGCGATTCAGCGTGGCTGAACCGCCGCTGTCGTCGCGGCGCCGGCGTCCTCACGCGGGCCGCAAAACGTCCGCCCAGAGGGCATCGGAGACGAGCAGGCCTTCCCGCGTGAGGCGGATCCGCCGGCCGTCGTCGGTCGCCAGGCCACGCTCCACCCAGCGGCCGATCGCCGCGCCGGCGAGCGCGTCGAGGTCGGAGACGCTCGCCGCGCGAAACGCCTCGCGGTCGATCCCGTCGCGACGGCGCAGGCCGACGACGATCCGCTCCCGTGCCGCCTCCTCCGCGGACATCGCATCGACGTCCCCGCCATGGTCCACGCCGGCGAGCACCCGGCTCATCCAGGTCGTCGTGCTGCGGTGGTTCGTGATCCGCGTCCGGCCGTCAAACCGGGCGGCCCCGGGCCCGAAGGCCTCCCAGGGGCGGCAGTCCCAATAGGCCTCGTTGTGGCGGCAGCGGAAGCCGGGCCATGCGAAGTTGCTCACTTCGTAGTGCTCGAAGCCGGCGGCTTCCAGCCGATCGATCGTGGCCTCGAGCATCGCCCGCTCCAGATCGTCGTCGGCCCGCTGCAACGCGCCCCGGCGCCGCAGCGACTCGAAGGCCGTCCCCTTCTCCCACGTCAGGCAGTAGACCGACGCATGCTCCACGCCGAGCGCCACCACCGCGTCGAGATCCCGTTCCACGGCTGCGAGCGTCTGCCCCGGTGCGGCGGTCATCAGATCGACGCTGACCGCGAAGCCGCGCTCGCGCAGCACCGCCACCGCGCGCCGCACGTCGTCGGGATCATGGTCGCGGTCGAGCGCCCGGAGCGTCGCCGCGTCGAGCGACTGGGCGCCGAGGCTCACCCGCGTGACGCCGCACGCCCGCGCCGCGGCCGCGAACGGCTCCGTCACGTCGCTCGGGTTGGCCTCGAGCGAAACCTCCGCGGACGCGACCGGCCGCAGCCTCACCGAGAGGAGATCGAAGAGCCGCCGCAGTCCGTCGGGACCGAGATGCGAGGGCGTGCCGCCGCCGAGGTAGAGCGTGTCCACGTCGAGCGGAGCCTGCACGCGTTCCAGTTCGCGCGCGATCGCCGCGAAGTAGCGGTCGATCAGATCGTCGCGTCCGGCGACGAGCGCGAAGTCGCAGTAGCCGCACCGATGCCGGCAGAAGGGCACGTGCACGTAGGCGGCGCGAGGCGCTTGCGGAACCACGTCGGTCCTTTCATCCGTGCGCCGACCGGCAGGCGGGCGTCGCCCCGGCCCGCTCCCCCTCACAACCACAGTTGCAGGCGGCCGTCGAGCATGTCGGGCAGTCGTTTCGCGATGATCCGCCGAATCCGCTCGTCGGTGTAGCGCGTCGAGAAGTGGGTGGCGATCACCACCTCGTTGCGGAACCGCTCGCGGCGGGCGAGCAGGTCGTCGAGGTGCATGTGCCCGAACTTGTGGATCTTCTCCTTGCGATGGCTGTGCGCGACGAACGTCAACTCGGTGATCAGGATCATCGCCTCGAACATCGCCGGGCAGCGGTCGAGGCCCTCGGGAGAGCTGTCTCCGAGATACGCCACGAGCGGCGTCCGCACCTCGTGCGTGACGTCGATGCCCGACAGCCGCAGGTCGCGAATCTTGTCGCCGGGCAGCCCCTGGTATTCGTGCTTCAACTTCCGCCGCCGATCCCAGACGACGAAGCCCACGCTCGGCAGCGTGTGACAGGTGGCCGACACGGTGACGACGTGCTCGCGGGAGAGCTCGATCTCGTCGCCGGGCCGGGCCGGCAGGAGCGTGCAGGGGAGGCGGCCGCGATCGAGCCGCGACACCGCCTTGAGCAGCCGCTCGACCGGCTCGATCGCCTCTTCCGGCAGGTAGATCACCGGCGGCTCCATCTTCATCATCCGGCGCCGCGCCACGTAGACCGGCAGGGCGGCGATGTGGTCGAGGTGGGTGTGCGTGATGAACCAGGTGGCCGTGGCCATGAAGCCCCACGGCTGCGACCCCAGATCGAAGCCGAGCTTGAGCTCCGGGATCCGCCAGCAGCTCTGGACGGCGGCCCGCGAGTAGCCCTCGACGGTCAGACCCTTGTGGACGAGGGCGCGGAACGGCGAATTGTCGATCATGCGGATTCTGTGGAGGCGGGGGGGGCGGGAAGCCCGAGCCAGATCTCGCCGAAGAGGCTCTCTTGGCGGGTGGCGAGCCGACCGCGGCGGACGAGCTCCAGCACCGCCAGAAAGATACCCACAATCCGCGACCGGGGCATATCGTCCTCGAACAGTTCGGCGAACGCCACCCTTCCCTTCTCTTTCACGAGCGATTCGACCCTCTCGATGTGCACCTCGATCGGCGTGTCGTCGTGGACGATCTGCCGCGGCCGGCGCCGCTCGCGCGTGCGCAGCACCCGGGCCATCGCCCCCACGAGATCCCAGACGTGCACGTCGCCGATCGTCACCTCCGGCGGAGCGCCGCGGGCGGCCGCCTCGTCGGCGGGCGTCCGGGCGAACCGCAGTTCCCACTGCCTGGCGCGGTCCTCGAGCACCGCCGCGGCGTCGCGATATTGCTTGTACTCGAGGAGCCGCTGCACGAGATCCTCGCGCAGCATCTCCAGCGGCTCCTCCGTCTCCTCGGGCCGCGGCACAAGCGCCCGCGCCTTGATCTCGAGGAGAACGCTCGCCAGTTCGACGAACTCGCCCACCTGGTCGATCGCCAGCTCCTCGAGCACTCCGAGATAGGAGACGAATTCGGAGGTGATCGTCGCGATCGGCACCTCCGCGATGTCCACCTCGTGCTTCTTGACGAGGTAGAGCAGCAGATCCATCGGGCCGGAGAAGACGTCGAGATCGACCTTGAATTCCACGCCGCTGTCTCGCCGAGCCACCGTTCACGCCGCCACGCGGATCCATGATAGAGGGTCGCCCGGGGCGACGCAGCGGCAACTCCGGGCCCGACGCCGCCCCGCGGCCCCACGGGCGCCCGCGTTTCGGGTAGGCTTTTCCCCCATGAACGACCAGCGCATCGAAACCCTCTGGGCGCCGTGGCGGCTCGGGTACGTCCAGGGGCACGACAGGGGCGCTCCGCCGGCCGACCTCGAGCCGCGGCAGTGGCGTGCGGACG
The DNA here is from genome assembly GCA_040376455.1 of Planctomycetaceae bacterium. GTDB lineage: Bacteria > Planctomycetota > Planctomycetia > Pirellulales > UBA1268 > QWPN01. The sequence goes on from JBEIQP010000144.1 coordinate 3,228, forward strand.
CCGACCGAGGCTGCTTTCTCTGCCGTGCCGCCGCCGACACCGCCCACGACCGGCAACTCGGGGTGCTCGAGCGCACCGACTCCAGCGTGGTCGTGGTCAATCGCTACCCCTATTCCAACGGCCACCTGCTCGTCGCGCCGCTCGACCACCGGCCCACGCTGGCGACGCTCGCGGCGGAATCACTCCTCGATCTGCAGCGCTGCCTGATCCGCTGGTGCGACGCGATCGAACGGACGATGCAGGCCCAGGGGTTCAACATCGGCTTGAACGTGGGGAGCGTGGCCGGCGCCGGCCTCCCCGGACACCTCCACTGGCATGTCGTGCCCCGCTGGAGCGGCGACGTGAACTTCATGCCGACGGTGGCCGGCGTTCGGGTGTTGCCGCAGTCGCTCGACAGCCTCTGGGAGCAGCTGTCGCACGCCGCGTCGGCCGCGGCCGCCGACCCGCGGGTGCGGCCATGATTCCGCCCGATTGGCAGACGCGGGAGTCGCGAACGCTCGCGCCGTGGGCGATGCACGCGGCCGATTCGGCGGGCCGCGTCCACGCCGAGCCGCCGCACCCGTTCCGCAGCCCCTACCAGCGGGATCGCGACCGGATCGTTCACTCGGCCGCGTTTCGGCGGCTGGCCCACAAGACGCAGGTGTTCACGGGCTACCACGGCGACTACCACCGCAGCCGGCTCACGCACACGCTGGAGGTGACCAGCATCGCCCGCACGCTGGCCCGCGCGCTTGCGCTCAACGAAGACCTCGTCGAAACGCTCGCCCTGGCGCACGACATCGGCCACCCGCCGCTGGGCCATGCGGGCGAGGACACCCTCGCCGATCTGCTGCGCGACGAGGGCGGCTTCAACCACAATGCCCAGGCGTTGCGGATCATGGAGCTGCTCGAGACCCGCTACCCGGACTTCCCCGGGCTCAACCTCTCCCGCGAGGTGCTCGACGCCCAGGCGACGCGGAAACGCGACGGCTCCGCCCCCGCGCCGCTCCTGGAGACGCAGGTGGTCGATGCAGCCGACTCGATCGCCTACGACACGCACGACGCCGACGACGCCGTCGAACTCGGTCTCGTGACGATGGACGAGCTGCTCGACCTCCCGGTGGTCGCCGCCGCGGCCGCCCGGGTCGCCGAGCGGTACGGCCATCTCGAAGGGGCCGAACTGCGGCACGCGGTGCTCCACGAACTGGTCGACATCCAGGTGGTGGAGCTCATCGGTCGGACGCGGACGGCGCTCGACGAGCTCGGCATCGACTCGATCGCCGCGGTGCGGGAGGCGTTTCGCGGTGCGGACGGCCGCTCCGGTCGGCGGCTCGTCGCCCACGCGCCCGACGTCGCGGCGGGGAAGCGGCAGCTCGAGAAGTTCCTCTTCGAACGGGTCTATCGCAGCCCGCGGGTGCTCGCCGTTCGCATTCCGGCCCAGGAGAAATTGACCCGTCTGTTCGAGTGGTACTGCGGCCATCCCGACGACATGCCGGCCGGCTTCCGCCAGCGGGCCGCGGAGCAGGGCGTGCCCCGGAGCGTGGGGGACTACATCGCCGGCATGACCGACCGCTACCTCGAGCGCGACCACGACCGGCGGCTGGGTGGCGGCTGACCCGCCGCGTCCCGGCGGCCGCCGGCGGGGGTCGCGCCGCCGCTCGGGACCATGGTATGATTGCAGGGCTTTTCCCCTGCTCTCGTCCGATCCCCGAGCGATTCGTCCATGGCTCTCGTCGTCCTCCGCGGCTTGTTCGTGATGGTCTGCGTGGGCATCGCCGTCCTGATCTTCAATTCGGACGAGATGCGGCAGGCGCCGCAGTGGGTGCCCTGGGGGGTGCTGGCGGGGATGGTGGCCCTGCCGCTCGCGGTGATGGGCCTCGACGGCTCGATCCGCCGCAAGGATCTGACCACGATCACGGCCGTCTACTTCGGCCTGCTCGTGGGCGTGCTGCTCACCTACATCGCCATGCTGGCGCTCGCGCCGATCCTCCCGCTCAACCGCGGCAACCCGATCTGGGCCTGGCTGCCGCTGATCCTCGGGTCGGCGCTCTGCTACGCCTGCACGAGCCTGCTCCTGCAGACGCGCAACGACTTCCGGTTCCTGATCCCCTACGTCGAATTCGCCCGGGACGTGCGCGGGCTCCGCCCGAACGTCCTCGACATCACCGCGATCGTCGATGGCCGGGTCGCCGACCTGGCCGAGGCGGGCGTGTTCGAGAGCCGGTTCGTGGTCCCCTCGTTCGTGCTCGACGAGCTGCAGGCGGCCGCCGAGTCGTCCGACAAGCTGCGACGCACCCGCGGCCGCCGCGGCCTCGACGTGCTGGCGCGGCTCCAGGCCAACACGAAAATCGACGTCGACGTGCTGGGCCCCCGCGAGGAGGATTCCGCCGACGTCGCTCCGGAATCGCTGGTGGTCACGATGGCGCGGAGCCTGGGGGGCCGGATCGTGACGAACGACGCCAACGTGGTGAAGGTCGCGGGCGTCCGCGAAGTGCCGGCCATCAACGTGAACGACATCGCGATGGCCCTCAAGCCGGCCTTCGTTCCCGGCGACGCGCTGACGGTGCGGCTCGTGAAGCATGGGGAGGAGCGCGATCAGGGCGTCGGCTATCTCGACGACGGCACGATGGTCGTGGTCGAGAACGGCCGCGACCAGATCGGCCACACGCTGAACGTCAGCGTGACGAGCACGCTGCAGACGACGGCGGGCCGCCTCGTCTTCGCCCGACCCGAAGCCTCCCGGGCCTGATGCCCCGGAACCACGCGCGTGGCAGAACCAGTCCCATCCCGTGCGGCATCGGGCGGTCTCGCCGCCGCCCGCGCGGCAACGCGATCAGCCGCCCCCGCACCGCTCGTCTGCACCGGCTGCGGGCTGCTCTGCGACGACATTCTGCCCGGCTCCGATGAGCCGGCGAATGCCTGCGCCGCGGGCAAGGCGGCGTTCGCCGCCGCGCGAACCCCGGC
>JBEIQP010000201.1:0-3305 GCA_040376455.1 Planctomycetaceae bacterium
GCGAGGATGTCGCGGAGGGCGGAGGCGATGTCGGGGAAGCGGAACACGAAGCCCGTGTCCAAGGCCACCCGCGGGATCACGCGCTGCGAGGCAAACAGCACCTGCGCGAACTCGCCGAACAGGAGCCGCAGCCCGAGGTAGGGCGCCGGCATGAAAGCCGGTCGATGCAACTGCCGGCCGAGCGCCTTCGTGAACTCGCTGTTCCGCACCGGCTGCGGAGCCACGGCGTTCATCGGACCGACGACGGCGGCGACATCGGCCGCATGCACATAGAGCCGCGCCAGATCGGCCACGTGAATCCAGGGCATCCACTGCCGGCCGTTGCCGAGCGGCCCGCCGGCGCCCAATTTGAACGGGGTGAGCATCTTCGCGAGCGCCCCGCCGCCGGCGCCCAGGACGATGCCCGTCCGGGCCGTGACGACCCGCACGCCCGAATGCTCCGCAGCCAGGGCCTCGCGCTCCCAGTCCACGCACACCCGCGCCAGGAAGTCGTCGGCGGGGGCGGCTTGCTCGGTGAGTTCCTCGTCGCCGCGATTGCCGTAGAAGCCCACGGCCGAAGCCGACACCAGCACGCGCGGCTTGGACGATGCCTGCGCGATGCCCTGCACGAGGTGCCGCGTGCCGATGATGCGGCTGTCGCGAATCCGCGCCTTCTGCGCGGCCGTCCAGCGGCCCTCCGCCACCGACTCCCCGGCCAGGTGCAACACCGCATCGACTCCCTCGAACGCCTCCGGAGGCGGCGGCCCCTCGAGCGGATCCCAGCGGACGATCCGGCCGGCCAGATGCCCGACCGTCTGCCTGGCCCGCTCTGGATTCCGGGAGACGACGATCGGTTGATCGAGGAGTCGCAGGAGCCGCGGGCCCACGAATCCCGTCGCGCCGGTCACCAGTGCCTTCATCGGAGGTTCCTTGGGGTGATGCCTGGGAGAATTGCCGCCTGTGCTCGGGTGGCGAGGAAGTATAAACAGGTGAACCGGATCCGGCTTTTTTGGAGCGGCTCTCCGGCCCCCCTCGATCCCCGCCTGCCGACGTGATTCTCGACCGCATCCTGCCGCGCGGAGCCCTCCGCCGAGACCTCTGGATCACGACCGCCGACGCGGCCGCCTACAGCGTGATGGTCGGCTGCGGCGAGACCTACCTGCCGGCATTCGCCTTGGCGCTCGGTTTCGGCCCGGTGGCGGCCGGCCTGACGGCGACCGTGCCGATCCTCGTGGGCGCCATCCTCCAACTCGTGACTCCCTACGGCGTCGCCAGGCTGGGGAGCAACCGCGCCTGGGTCATTGGCTGCACGACGGTGCAGTCGATCAGTTTCATCCCGCTCGTGTGGTGGGCCTTGAGGGGCAGGGCGCATCCGTGGGAGTTGCTGGTGGCGGCGAGCATCTACTGGTCGGCCGGCATGGCGGGAGTGCCGGCCTGGAACTCGTGGATGGGCACGCTCGTTCCCGAACAGATGCGCACGGCCTACTTCGCGCAGCGGAATCGGCTCGGCCAGTTCGGCGTGTTTTTCGGGTTCGTCATCGGCGGCCTCGTGCTCCAACTCGGCGAGGCTCGGGCCGCGACCCTCCCGGCCTTTGCCGCCCTGTTCGCCCTCGCCGGCCTCTGCCGACTGCTTTCCACCGCCTGCCTCTACGCGTGCCGCGAGCCGCTGCCGCCCACGCACGGCGACGAGGAGCAGGGCCGGCAGGCACGCGGCGATTCCTCGCTGGCGGCGTTGCCGGGACGGCTGCTCGCCACGGTCCGCGACATGGCCGACAGACCGTCCGGCGCGCTCGTCTCCTTCCTTTGCTGCTTCGTCTTCGGCGCCCAGTTCGCCGGCCCCTATTTCACTCCCTACATGCTGCGGGAGCTGGGCTTTTCCTACCACGCCTTCATGCTGGTGATGGCCACCTCGTTCCTCGCCAAGGCCCTGGCGCTGCCGGGGCTCGGTCGCCTGACCGCGCGGATCGGTTCGGCGCGGCTGCTCTGGTGGGCGGGGCTGGCGATCGTGCCACTCTCGCTCCTCTGGCTGCCCGCGGCCCACGTGGGCTATCTGGTCGGCGTGCAGGTCATTGCCGGCGCCGTCTGGGCCGCGTACGAACTGGCCGTCGCGCTGCTCTTCTTCGACGCCGTGGGGGCCCGGGAGCGGACCGGCGTGGTCACCATCTACAACCTCGGCCTCGCGTTCGCCACCGTCGCCGGGGCCGTGTGCGGCGGCTTTCTCCTCCGCAGCATCGGCGAGAATCGCGCCGGCTACGCGGCCGTGTTTCTCGTGTCGTCGGTGCTGCGGCTCGCCGCGATCCCGCTGCTGCGCCGCTTCCATCCGGGCTGAACCGCCCCGCGGCGTCGAGACGACGCGTCCGGCGCTCAGCCGGAGGGCATCCGCGCCTCTTGGGCGAGGCTGTTGAGAAACGTCCGCGCCTTGCCGTAGTCACCCGCCTCGTACTCGTGCACGTGCTGCTTCAGCACGTCGATGAACTGCGACACGGTACTCTGGATTTCCTTGTACGCGCCGTACTGCATGCTGCCGCCCGACGCGGCCCGATCCGAAAACAACTTGTCGAGCCGGTTGCGGTATTGCTCGTAGACGTCGTCCATGAGCACCGGCGGATAGGCGATGTTGCCGGTCACGGGATCGAGTTGCGTCGATCCGAGCCTGGGCGGCAAGGCCATCTTGGCCATCTTGACGGCTTGTTCGTGGGTGACCGGCGGCCCCTCTTCGGCGGCGCGGGCTTCCCGGTTCACCTTCCGCATCTCGAAATAGGTTTCGGTCCAGCGGAGGCGGTTTTGGACTTCTTGGGTCTTCGCCTGCTCCCAGTTGATGGCGGCCTGGGAGTTCTCGAGATTTTGGTAGCCCTGGGCCCGCATCATTTCGGACATCCCGTAGTCGGCCGCCTGCGCCGCCGTGGACGCATATCCGCCGCGGTTGTAGCCCCAGCCGCCGCCGCCGCCGCCGCCGCCCCACTGGGCCGACGCATTCCCGGCCAACAGGCCGCCGACGACCACCCCGGTGACCGCGAACATGCGGGCCGTTCGTCCGGCCCCGTCCCATCGACTCGACGACATGGTTCAACCTCGACTGGCAGGGGATCCGGGAGGTTCGGCGACCGAAACCTCCCGTTTCGAAAAATCCGTCAGGAGTATACTCTCGGGCTGGAATCGAGGCGATATTGAAGTTTTGGCGCTCGTGGCATCCGACCGCGTTCGCCAAGTCGCCGCCGGACTTTGTCTTCCAGCAGAATCGTCCCCGAAAGGTCATGCCATGAGCCGCACGCCACTGGTTTACACGGTCGCCGCCGCACTCGGTGTCGCGATGGGTTGCTCGCAGA
>JBEIQP010000052.1:0-18961 GCA_040376455.1 Planctomycetaceae bacterium
CCGCGGACTGCGCGAGAATCTCGGTGAGCGCCTCGGCGAGCTGATCGACGACGTACAACGGCATCACCGCGGGCGGAGCGAGGCGGAGGACCTTCGGATCCGATGACGTTCCAACGAGGAATCCGCGTTCGAGCAACGCTGCAGCGACCGGCTTCGCGACGCGGTCGTCGCGGAGGTGCGGGAGACCTTCCCGGCGGCCCGCGACGCCACGCTGCTCGACGCGCGGATCGTCACCGATCCCACGGCCGTGCTCTCGGTGCGGCCCGGTGTCGAGGCGGTCCGGCCGGCCGCCACGACGGCGGTGGCGGGGCTGTTCCTGGCGGGCGATTGGACGGCCACCGGCTGGCCTTCGACCATGGAGGGGGCGATCCGCAGCGGGCGGCTCGCGGCGGAGGCCCTGGCGGCGAGCCTCGGCCGGCCGATCCGCGCGGTCGTGGGCGACCTGCCGAAGAACCTGCTCGTGCGGCTCCTGACCGGCGCGCGGTGATCGATCCGCGCCCCCCTCAGGCAGGCAGCGACCGGCACAGTTCGGCCAGCGCGGCGGCGAGGGTGCGGGCATCGACGACGGCGTGTTCGTAGAGTCGCCACAGGTCGAGGGCCGCCCGGGGCCGGCGACCGATCGCGCCGATGACCGACCCGAGCAGCCGCATCGACGACTGCGGTTTCGCGAGCCGCGCGACCTCGTGGGGCAGATTCTGGCCGGCGTCGTCCGAGATCACCCGCACGGCGGCCGCGGGCAGGCCGGCGGTCCGGGCGACGGTCGCCACGGCGTGCGTCTCCATGTCGACCGCCTGCGCACCCGATCGGCCCGCGAGCAGGCTTTTCTCGGCCGCGGTGCCCACGATCGCATCGACCGTGACGATCGTGGCCGCAGGCCCGCCCGCGGTGTCGGCGTCGAGCACGACGGCGAGGGGAATCGCGTCGGCCGCAGGGTCCGCCACCACCCGCGCCGGCCGGAAGACGTCGCCGCGGCGCAGATGCGGATCGAGGCCGCCGGCGAAGCCCGCGCTCACGAGCATCCGGGGGCGGTGGCCGTCGATCAGCAGACGGGCGGCCCGTGCGGCCGCCTCGCGACCCGGCCCGGCCACGCACCAGGCCACGCGACGATCCGCCACGACGGCTTCATGGAACACGAGGCCGCCGGCATGCGTGCTCCGGTGGTCGCGGGCCAGATGCTCGAACGCGTCGGCCTCGATCGGCACCGCGAACACGATGCCCGCCGTGCACCGGGGCAGGCTTGCGGGAGCGGCATCGGGCGGGAGCGTCATGGGCCGTGGAAGCAGGAGAGCAGATGGAGGGGATCCCACCAGCATAGCCGGGGCTCCGGCTCGCATCCGGTGCAGCCGGCCGTTCCGGCGGGCCGCATGTCCACTTCGTACTTCGGCGCCTTCTCCACCTTCTCCTTGCCTTCCGACTTGTAGAGCCGCTTCTTGACGTAGGGCGTGCCGCAGGGCGGGCTGCACCGGCACTCGGGCGGAGGCGCGTGCCAGGAATCCCGGCCCCGGGCGCAGGCATACTCGCACTTCATCGAGTATTCCGGCTTCTTGGTTTTCACGTCTTCCCAGGTCGCCTTGCACGCGGGCACGCATGGCTGGTCGGTGCAGCTGCCGTGGTGGCCGCACCCGCAGTCGGCCGCCCGGGTCCCGGACCAACAGGTGGCGAAGGCGAGTCCGGCCAGACCGGCGAAGACGAAGCGTTTCATGACAGTGGTCTTTCCCCAGGGGCTAGAAGTCGAATGCCAATCGCGTGCCGAAGCCGTTGATGCAGCCGCTGCCGTTCTGGCCGCTCGCGTTGACGAAATCGCGGTAGGTGAAGTCGTAGTTGAAGTAGATGCGGGCGTTGGGATTGAGCAGCCAGTTGAGGCCGAGCGTCATGCCGTTGAGCACGCCGCCGTTGACCTCGCCGTCGCTCAGGCAGAGGTAGTTGTAGCGCAGGCCGACCTGCCAGGCGCCCTCGCTGAGGCTGAGCCGCCGTCCGGAGCCGCCGCCGCGGATCGCGTAGAAATTGTTGTGGGGGATGGGGCGGTCGAAGCGGTACTCGATCTTCGAGTAGGTGCGGCTCTCGCCCGTCAGGAAGTAGAGCACCTCCGCGTAGCCGCCCTGGTAGTAGACGGTTCCCACGGGCGTGTCCTTCGGCGGCTGCTGGCCGAACGTGCCGGGCGCGCCGACGCCCGTCGTGACGGCGTTGTAGAGCCAGGAGCCGAAGTATTCCGACTGGAACGACCAGGGGCCGTTGTTGCCCACGAACTCGAGGCCGATCATGTTCTGCCACGACCCCTGCAGGAGGCCCGAGTCGGCGTAGATCGAGTTGAGCGGCCCGGGCGGGCCGTTGCGGATGTCGCCGCGGCTGCGAAAGCGGACGGCGTCGATCGGGTCGCCGATCGGCAGCCCCTTGATGGGGTCGTATTTCGTGTATTGCCTCCGCGGCTGCATCGTGCGGCCCGCGAGCCCGAGGTGGATCAGTTTGCGGCCCTCGTCCTCGAAGACCGGCAGGTAGACGAGCCGGCCCACGGTCATGCTGCCGCCGCTCGAATTGCTGAAACCGAACGGATTCGACGTGTTCTTGAACTGGCCCACCTGCCAGGCGATGTCTCCCTCCGCGTTGTTGTTCAGCACCTGGATGCCCGGCAGAAAGCCGTTGTTGAACGGGCCTTCGAAGGCGTCCTGGCTGAAGGACCGCTCCATGAAGTTGAGCCAGCGGCTGCTCGTGAGATGCTCGTAGCCGTAGGGATCCTTCTGGTTGCCGACGCGGACGGTGCCGAGGATGGGAATCTCGCGCAACTGCAGCCAGAAGTCGGTGACCGCCGTGAGCGGGCCGGAGTCGCGCTCGGTCGGGTACCGCTCGTTGTTGACGTTGATCTGGTTGACGAAGTCGTATTCGCAGGCCCAGTCGTAGAGTTCGTACATCCGCCCCTCGACGCGGAACCGGCCGCGACGCAGGTCGACCGTGTCGGCGAGTTCCGGAGCCAGGCCCCCGTCGGTCGGCAATTGATTGGGGCCCGGGCCCGCCGAGAAGGCGACGGCATCCACCTGCGTCCGGCCGCCGATCTTGACGCGAAAGTCCTTGTTGGCCGACTCGGCCTGGAAGGTGTCCTTCCACCCCGTTTTGAAGGCCTTGTCCGTGCCGACCTCGTAGGGCTCGGCGGGCTTCTTCTCGTCCTTCGGGGCATCCTTCTTCTGGTCGTCGTCCTTCTTCGTGGCACCGTCCTTCGCGGTTCCGGCATCCTGCTTCGTGCCGGTGTCCTTCGCGTCGGGGGCCGGCAGGGGCTCGGGCGCGGCTCGTTTCTCGAGTTGCTCGAGCCGGGCCTCGAGCGCGGCAACCCGCTTCCGTTCGGCTTGCACCGCGTCGGCCACCTCGTCGAAGGAGCCGAAACCGGCCGCCGCGCTCGGCAGCGTCAGCGCCGGGGCGTCGTCGGTCTCGGAGAGCACGAGATAGTCGGCCGTGTCGGCCGCGATCGCCCCGCGAGGCAGGGCCGCCGTGGCGGCCAGGCCAATCAGAAAGGCAACCGCGCGAACGCAGCAGGTTGCCCAGGTTGCCGCATCGGTGCGATGCATACGAGCGTCATCCCTTGTGGGAGCGATACATTCGCTCTCATCGTCACAGCCTTCCGGACGACTGCATGAGATCTCGCTCGCTGTCGAGACCTTCAGCCGGCGGGAGAAGCCAGGGAGGGCTGGCTGGCCAGGGAGGGGGCGGCGGCCGGCGAGGGAGCGGCCGGCCGGCCGGCCTCCGGCAGCCTGACCGTGACGGCGGTTCCCGAGCCCAGTTCGCTGGCGATCGCGATCGTGCCGCCGTGCCGCTCGACGATCGACCGGCAAATCGAGAGGCCCAGCCCGCCGCTCCGGCCATGCGGGCTCCGGGAGCGGGCCGGGTCCACCTTGTAAAACCGGTCGAAGACCCGGGCCTTGTGCTCCGGGGCAATCCCCGGGCCGGTGTCGGTCACGCTCATGACGATCTCGCCGGTCGCGTGATCGCGGGAGCACGCCAGCACGATCTCGCCTCCCGACGGCGTGAACCGGATTGCGTTGTCGAGGAGGTTGCCGAGCACTTGGCGAAGCTGCGCGGCATCGCCCGCAACGAGCAGCGGCTCGCTTGGCCGGATCACGACGCCGATTCCCTGCTCCTCGGCCACGCCCGCGAACATGGCCGCCGCTTGCGTGGCGACCCGCGTCAGATCCACCGGCTGCCGTTCGGGCGCGGGGAGGTCGTTGCCCGTCTCGGCCAGCAGCAGGAGATCGTTGGCGAGTTTGGCGAGGTGCCGGATCTCGTCGAGCACGTCGGCGACCGTCTCGTGATACTCGTCGGCCGTGCGCTCCTGGGAGATGGCGACCTCGAGCGAACTCCGCACCGCGGCGAGCGGGCCACGCAGCTCGTGGGCCGCGTCGGCCACGAACTGCTGCTGGCGATCGACGTGATCGGCCACCTGGTCGAGGAGGTGGTTGATGGTGACGGAGAGCTGGTCGAGCTCATCCTGCGTTCCCCGCACGTTCAGGCGGTCGCCGAGCCGTGTGGGCCTGAGTCGCTCGGCCGTGCGGAGGATCTGGGCCACGGGCTTCGTGGCGCGAACGGCCAGCCAGTAGCCGGCCAGCGGCGTGAGCAGCAGGAGCAGGCCGCCCACCGGGATCAGGAGCCGCATCAGGGCGTTGACGCCCGCATCGAGCGTGAGCGTGGACATCCCGATCCGCACGTGGACGGGCTCCCCTTCGCGGCCCGCGATGCGCCGGCGCACGTAGCGATAGTCCTTCACCTGAACGACGTTCTCTTCCTGGTCCTTGCGCGAAGGGGGGTAGTTGGCCACGACGTCGGGGCAATGGTCGCTCCGCCAGATCGTCTTGCCGTCCTCCGTGAGCAGGTGCGTGAACCAGCCGCGATCCTCGTGGCTCACCGCCTTGCGGCCCAAGGTCGCCACGACCGCCGCCGTGTCGGGAGAGAGCGCCTCGAGGGCCAACGCGACCTCGGTGACCTCGCCGCGGAGCACGGAGTCGGCTTCCCGGAAGAGCGCGGCGCGGGCGCCGACCCGGACGGCCAGGAGCGTGGCGAGGGTCATCAGCAGAACGACGGCCGTGTTCCAGACGGTGAGCCGCACCCGCAGCGTGGCCCACGGCACCTGGTCAATCCACCGCAAGGGCATAGCCTCGGCCTCGGATGGTTTTGATGAAGGAGGCCGGCCGGCCTTTGTCGAGCTTGCCGCGCAGGCGGTTGACGTGCACCTCGATCACGTTCGTCGGGCCGTCCCAGTCGAAGCCCCAGACGTGTTCGCAGAGCATCGTGCGGGTGACGACCTGCCCCTGAAACCGCATCAGGAGCTCGAGGATGCTGAACTCGGTGGGCGTGAGGTCGATCTGGCGGCCATCGAGGGCGAGCCGCTTCGTCGCGAGGCTGAGGTGCAGCGGGCCGACGACGGTCTCCAGCGCGGGGCGGTGGGCAGCCCGGCGGTGGATCGCCTCGATCCGCGCGAGCAATTCGTCCACGGCGAACGGCTTGACGAGATAGTCGTCGGCGCCGGCCTCGAACCCCGCCAACCTGTCGGGGACCGAGCCCTTCGCCGTGAGCACGATCACGGGTGTCCGGACACCGTGCGCCCGGGCGCCGCGGAGCAGGTCGAGCCCGCTGATCTTGGGCAGCATCAGGTCGAGGACGACCACGTCGCTCGACGCGATGACGTTGTCGCGCAGCGCCGCCTCTCCATCGGGCACCAGCGTGCACTGATGGCCCGCTTCGCGGATCGCCTTCGTGACGGCCCGGGCGATGACGGCGTCGTCCTCGATGATGGAAACGTGCATGCGATGCACCTTCTTTAACGCAGCGAAAGAAGCGTAAATGAACCGATGGGCCGCATTCCGCAGGATTCAGTGTATCAAGCCGGACCGAGTGTCGGTCGGGGACGCCGACGAACGCTTACAAAACCGTGATGCCGAGCAAGGTGACCCTCCCTTATGGCGCAGGAAACGGTAGTCTCTGCACCACCGGTCGCAGCCTGGAGGGCCGCGACCGGTGCCGCCGCACCACTTCCACCCCACCCGAGAACCCCATGACGCCGCTCGCGTGTTCCGCGGTTCCGGCACTGCTGGCCTTCTTCAATGCGGAGCAGTTGGCCCGGATCGTCGATTCGCTGGAGCGGAATCTGCTCACGCCGATCCCGCTCTGCTTCCTGCTCGGCATGATCTGCACGCGGATTCACGGCGGCATCAAGATCCCGAAGGAGCTTTACTACTCGATCGCGATCTTCCTGCTGATGTCGATCGGTTTCATCGGCGGCCATGAGCTGGCCCACGAGTATCAGGAGCACGGCGTGGCCACGATCTGGAAGCCGGCCCTCGCGACGCTCTTCCTCGGCTGTCTCACCCCGATCACGTCCTACCTCGTGCTCCGCTACGTCGGCCGCATGTCGATCGCCGATGCGGCCGGCATCGCCGCGCATTACGGCAGCACGTCGGCCGTCACCTACGCCGTGGCCAACTCGTTCGTCGAGCAGACCCAGCACCCGGCCAATAGCTTCCTGCCGACCCTGGTGACGATCCTCGAGTGCCCCGGGATCGCGATCGCGCTGGTGATCGGGGCCGCCCTCTCGGCGAAGGAGCGGGCGCGGAAATCCGCGGCGACGGGCCGGCCGTCGAAGGAGTCGAGGCTGGGGGAGGCGCTCTACGAGGTCATGACCGGCCAGTCGATCATGCTCATGGCCGGCCTGTTGGTGATCGGGTTCATCTCGACCCTGTTCATGGATCCGAAGGGCTTTCAGCCCTTCTACGACTTCTTTCAGAGCAAGGGGATGCTGTTTCGCGGCGCTCTCTGCATCTTCCTCCTCGAGATGGGGCTCGTGGCCGGCGAGAAGCTCGGCGACCTCGTGAAAGTGGGGCCGTTCCTCGTGGCGTTTGGCATCCTGATGCCCCTGGTGCACGGGTTTCTCGGCGTCTACTTCGGCCACTTGGCGGGGCTGAATCTCGGCGGCTGCACCGTGCTCGGGGCGATCGTGGCGAGCGCCTCCTACATCGCGGCGCCGCCGGCCGTCCGCCTCACGCTGCCCGAGGCCAATCCGACCTACTCGATCACGGCCGCCCTGGCGATCACGTTTCCCTTCAACATCGCCATCGGGATTCCGATCTACTTCGAGATGGCGAAGTGGGTCGGAGCCCAGTAGTCTGACGGAGCGTCAGCACACGCGGCCGGTGAGATCCGCAACCCGAGGGAGCCAGACATGCAACTCTATCCTCTCAGGCTCGTGACGATCGTCGGCGAGTCGGTGATCATGGACGACATCGCCGAGAAGGGGTTGGAGCTCGGCGCGACGGGCTACACCCTCAGCGAAGTCGTGGGCGAAGGGGCCCGCAGCGCCCGCAACGTGGCGATCGCTTCCGGCGACAAGACGATGAAGCTCGAGTTCGTCGTGCCGTCCGAGGTCGCCGTGGACATCCTCACGCACGTGTCGCACGAATATTTCGAGCACTACGCGGTGATCGCCTGGCTCTCCGACGTGCAGGTGGTCCGCGGGCAGCAGTACGTGAAGTAGCCGCGCCGCCGCCCCGGTCCGGGGCCGGCCGGGGTCACTCCCACTCGATCGTGGCCGGCGGCTTCGACGAGACGTCGTAGACCACGCGGTTGATCCCCCGGACCTCGTTGATCACGCGGGTGGAGATCCGGGCGAGCACCTCGTAGGGCAGGTGGCTCCAGTCGGCGGTCATGAAGTCTTCCGTCTCGACCGCGCGGACGGCGAGCACGTCGTCATAGGTGCGGGCGTCGCCCATCACGCCCACGCTCTGCACCGGCAGCAGCACGGCGAACGCCTGCGAGACCTTCCGCATCAGGCCGGCCCGTTCCAGTTCCTCGAGCACGATCGCGTCGGCCTCGCGGAGCTTGTCGAGCCGCGGCTTGGTCACCTCGCCGAGGCAGCGAACCGCGAGCCCGGGCCCCGGGAACGGGTGCCGCCAGACGATCCGCTCGGGGAGGCCGAGCTGCAGGCCGAGCTGGCGGACCTCGTCCTTGAAGAGGTCGCGGAGCGGCTCGATCAGCTGAAACTGGAGGTCGTCGGGCAGGCCGCCGACGTTGTGGTGCAGCTTGATCGTGGCCGCCGGGCCGTCGGGCGCTGCGCCGCTCTCGATCACGTCGGGGTAGAGGGTGCCCTGGGCGAGGAACGTCGCGCCGCGAATCTTCGCCGCCTCGTCGGAGAAGCATTCCACGAAGGCCTTGCCGATGCGCCGGCGCTTCTCCTGCGGCTCCGTCACCCCCGCGAGCACGTCGAGAAACTTCCGCTCCGCCGGCACGACGTGCAGGTCGGTCTTGAAGTGGTCGGTGAATTCCTCGATCACGGCGGCCGCCTCGTTCTTGCGCAGGAGGCCGTTGTCGACGAGGATGCAGGAGAGCTGGTCGCCGATGGCCCGCGAGAGGAGCGCGGCCACCACCGCCGAGTCAACGCCGCCGGAGAGGCCGCAGATCACGCGGTCGCCACCGACGCGGGCCCGCAGGCTCGCGATCATGGTGGCGGCGAAATCCTCCAGCCGCCAGGAGCCGGAGCAGCCGCAGGCCGAGCGCAGGAAATTGGCGAGCATCCGCCCGCCGGCCGGCGTGTGGGTGACTTCCGGATGGAACTGCAGGCCGTAGACGGGCCGCGTCTTGTGCCGCACGGCCGCCACGGGGCAGGTGCCGGTGCGAGCCAGCGGCAGGAAGTCGGCCGACACGGTGTCAACCTGGTCGCCGTGGCTCATCCAGACCTCGGTGCGGGCCGGCACGCCCGCGAAGATCGGGTCGTCCGACACGACTTCGCAGGAGGCCCGCCCGTATTCGCGGGCTTCGGCCCGGCCCACGCGGCCCCCGAGGGCGTCGCAGGCCAGCTGCATCCCGTAGCAGATGCCGAGCACGGGGATGCCCAGGTCGAACAGCGCTGGGTCGCACCGCGGCGCCCCCTCGTCGTACACGCTCGAAGGGCCGCCGGAGAGGATGATGCCCCGCGGGGCCAGCGCGCGAATCCGGTCCGGCGTGATGTCGTGCCGCACGATCTCGCAGTAGACGTGCTGCTCGCGAACCCGGCGGGCGATGAGTTGGGCGTATTGCGAACCGAAGTCCAGCACCAGGACCCGCTCCGCCTGCTGCGGGCTGGCGGGGGCCGGGGTGGAGGGGACGGGCTTGGCGGCGGATGCCGAGGCAGACCGCGAGGGGGCGGTGGGCGTCATGGGTGGGCGGGGCCGGCGTCGGGCTCGTTTTCGGGGGCTGGAAAAGCCCGGGAGTATAGCAGGCGGCGGGAAAAGCCCGGACCGTGCCCCGGGACGCGGCCGGCGGGGCCGAAAAAAGCCCCGCGGGGATTGCTATAGTGGCCCCCACGATGCTCACCCTGCTGACCAACGACGACGGCATCTTCGCGCCCGGGCTGGCCGCCATGGGGCGGGCCCTGCGCCGCCTCGGCGACGTGAGCGTGGTGGCGCCCTCGACCGAACAGAGCGGCGTGGGCCACGCGATCACGTTCCTCACCCCGCTCACCGCCAAGGAGATCTTCGACGGCGACCGGAGCCGTGGCTGGGCCGTCGATGGCAGCCCGGCCGACGCCGTGAAGCTGGGCATCGCCGAATTCTGCCCGCGTCGGCCCGACCTGGTCGTCAGCGGCATCAACAGCGGCCTCAATGCCGGCATCAACGTCCTCTACTCGGGCACCGTGGCGGCGGCGATCGAGGGTGCGTTCTTCGGCATCACGAGCATCGCGGTGTCGCTCGAGTGGGACGAACACGCCGACTACGACCGCGCGGCGGAGATCGCCTTCGACGTGATCCGCGGGGTGCTCGCCCGGTCGCCGGCGCGGGGCAGCCTCTTCAACATCAACATCCCGACGCGGGCCCTGCGCGGCACCCCGGAGCTGCGGGTCGTGCCGATGAGCATCGCGCGGTACGGCGAGGCGTTCGAGCGCCGGCTCGATCCGCGGGGCCGCCCTTACTACTGGGCCACCAACGATCCGCCGCCGCCCCCCTCGCCGCTCGAGTCGGACGTGACGGCGCTGGCCGCCGGCGCGGTCACGCTCACGCCGCTCGACTACGACCTCACCCACCGCACCGGGCTCGGCACGCTCGCCGAGGGGCCCTGGTCGATCGGTTCGGCGCCATCCTGAGCGGGCACCGCCTCGGTGGCGGCGTCGGTGGCCTCCGTGGTGGCCGGTGGCTCCTTCGCGGCCTTCTCGCCCTTGGCGGCCTTGGCGCCCTTGGTGGCCTTGGTGGCCTTCGACTCCTTCGAGTCTTTGGCGTCCTTCGAGTCCTTGCTGGCCTTGCCATCCGGCGTCGCCGGGGCCTGGCTGGCCGGCCGGGGCGCATGTCGCTGCTTGGGCTTGTTGCGGCTCATCAGCACCGCCACACCCAGGCCGATCGCCAGCAGCAAGCCGCCGACCGCCATGATCCAGAATCCCAGGGGTAGCCCCGCAAACTCCAGCGGCTTCCGCGGCTTCTTCGCCGGCTCCTTTGCCGGAGACGAGGCGGCTGGCTTGCGGGCATCCGCCACCACGGCCGGGCCGGCCTTGCTACCGGCCTGCTTGGCCGCGGCCGACGTATCGAGGCCCAGATCGAACGAGACGCTCTCCTGCTTGCCGCCGGTCGGCTGCACCGCCGGAAACCCTCCCGAGCTGCTGCCCGGCCCGGTCCGTTCGATCCGCGAGGGCGGCACGCCCTGCAGCACGATCGACGAGCCGGGGCCACCGGGCTGCCGCCGCGGGGCCGCGCGGCGGGGCGGTTCGGGGCGTCCCCGGTGGGCCGCATCGGACGTTGAGGACAGCCACGCGGTCAGCGCGTCGGCGATCTCCTGCGCCGTCTGCGGCCGGGCGTCGGGGTGCTTCTCGAGCATCCGGAAATAGAGCTCCACGATCGGCGCCGGCACGTCGCCGCGCTCGTCGAGCAGGTTCGGCGGCGGCCTCTTCATGTGGGCCTGGATGCGTTCGGCGAGCGTGCCCTTGGCGAACGGTGCCCGGCCCACGAGGAGGTAGTGGAGCGTGCAGCCGAGCGAGTAGATGTCGGAACGGCGATCGGCGAGATGGCTGTCGCGGGCCTGTTCCGGGGCGAGGTAGTCGGCCGTGCCGAGCACCTTTTCGTCGTGCTCGCGGGTGAGCGAGTCTTCTTCACTGTCGCCGCCGGCGAGCGCCAGGCCGAGGTCGAGGATCTTCACCGTGCCCCGCTTGTCGAGCATCAGGTTGGCGGGCTTGATGTCGCGGTGCACGAGCCCTTCCTCGTGGGCGTGGTGCAGCCCGAGCGCCGCCTGGCGGACGTAGTCGGCGGCCTCGCGGACGTCGAGCGGCCCCCCCTGCTTCACCTTGGCGTGAAGGTCCGTGCCCTCCACGTATTCCATCGCGATGAAGTGGATCGCGCCCGACGTGTCGAGGTCGAAGGTGCGGATGATGTTGGGATGGTTGAGCCGCGCCGACTGCTGGGCCTCGCGTTCGAAGCGGGCCAGGTAGGAGGTCTGATCGACCCGCTTCACCGGCAGCACCTTGATGGCGGCCTTGCTGTGGAGCGTGCTGTGCTCCGCCAGGTAGACGCTGCTCATGCCCCCGGCCCCGAGGAGCCGCAGGAGCTTGTACTTGCCGAGCATGAAGCCCTTGTGGCGGCCCTTGCGCAGCTGCTCCACCTGCCATGGGGTGAGGAGATTGGCGGCGACGAGCGATTCCACGAGGCTGTCGGGGAGGGGCGCCGCCAGATCGGGCCAGGCGGCGACGGCCGTGGCGAGGCGCGCGTCGTCCACGAGTCCGCTCTTGCGGATCACGCGCAGAAAATCTTCTATTGTCTGAACCGTATCGGACATGCCCGGAAAGCGATCCTGACCCTCAGGGTACCCAGCCGTGGGAATTGTACTGTATAGCCGCCGCGGTTGCGGGCTCTGCGAGGCGGCGGAGGAGCTCCTCGCCTTCCATGCGCCGCACGCGGTCGTGGCCGACGTCGATGCGGATCCCGGGCTGCGCGAGCGGTACGGTCTCCGCGTGCCGGTGCTCGTGGTGCATGGTGCCGTGGTGATGGAGGGACGGTTCGACGAGGCCGAACTGGTCGTCCGGCTGGCCCGCCTACAGGCCGAGGTTGAGGCCCCGCCGGGCGAGGGAGTCGGCGAGGCCGGCGGCTGACTCGAACACCTCGGCGTCCCAGCCGGAGCGGCGTGCGGCCGCGACGTGGGCGGGGATGTCGTCGCAGAAGAAGATCCGGTCCGGGGCCACCCCCGCCCGCCGCGCCGCTTCCGCGTAGATCGCCTCCTCGGGCTTCACGCTGCCCACCTCATGGCTGAGCACGATCGGGCTGAAGCAGTCGGTCAGGATCGCGTAGCCGTCGGCGGTCACCTGCCGCCAGTGGGGGTCGCAGGTGTTGGAAAGGATGCCGATCGGGCAGCCGGCCCGCTGCAGGCCGGCGATGACCGGCAGGGTGTCCACCCGCAACGCGAACATGTCGCTGGCCGCGCGGGCGAGCGCGTCGGGATCGGAGGTCGTGCCCGTGGCCCGGGAGAACTCGGCGTGAAAGCGGGCCCAGTCGATCAGGCCGCGCTCCAGCCGTTCCTGCAGGCCGTCGTCCACCAGCACCGTCCGGATCCGGTCGGGGTCGGCCCCGCAGGTGGAAGCCATCTGCCGGTAGGCCCGTTCCTTGTCGAACGAGACGAGCACGTTGCCCAGGTCGAAGAAGATGAAGTCGGGTCGGTTCATCGGGTCGGTTCGAGGTCTGTTTTCCGAGGCGGCGGCGAGCGGCGGTGCCGCGCCGGCCGGCGCGGCTTTCAAAGCCGGCACGAGCATACTATTCTGCCTCCAGGAAGTTCACTTCGACCATCCGTTCCGATCAGCCGGCAAGGATTCACGCCTCGATGACCGCGCCCAACCAGCCCGTGCTCAACCGCTACAGCGCCCGGATCACCCAGCCCCGCGCCCAGGGGGCCTCGCAAGCGATGCTCCTCGGCACCGGCTTGCAGCCGGCGGATCTCGACAAGCCGCAGGTGGGGATCGCCAGCATGTGGTACGAGGGCAACACCTGCAACATGCACCTCGACCGGCTGGCGGCGAAGGTGCGCGAGGGGGTGCTGGCGGCGAACATGGTGGGGATGCGGTTCAACACCATCGGCGTGAGCGACGGCATCTCGATGGGCACCGACGGGATGAGCTTTTCGCTCCCCTCCCGCGACGTCATCGCCGACTCGATCGAGACGGTGATGCAGGCGCAGTGGTACGACGCGCTCGTGGCGATCCCCGGCTGCGACAAGAACATGCCCGGCTGCCTGATCGCCATGGGGCGGCTCAACCGGCCCGCGCTCATGGTCTACGGCGGCACGATCAAGCCCGGCCACCTGGCCGACGGCTCCACGCTCGACATCGTCTCGGCCTTCCAGTGCTACGGCGAATACGTGGCCGGTCGGATCGACGACAGCCGGCGGTCCGACATCGTCCGGCATGCCTGTCCGGGGGCGGGCGCCTGCGGCGGCATGTACACGGCCAACACCATGGCCACGGCGATCGAAGCCCTCGGCATGGCCCTGCCCGACAGCGGCTCGATTCCCGCCGAGCATCCCGCGAAGATCGACGAGTGCCTGCGGGCGGGGGCCGCGATTCGCCGCCTGCTTGAGCTCGACCTCAAGCCCCGCGACATCATGACCCGCCGCGCCTTCGAAAACGCGATGGTGACGATCATGGCCCTGGGCGGCTCGACCAACGCCGTGCTCCACCTGATCGCGATGGCCCGCGCGGTGAACGTGGCGCTCGAGCCGGCCGACTTCCAGAAGGTGGCCCGGCGGATTCCCTATCTGGCCGACCTCAAGCCGAGCGGGAAGTTCGTGCAGGAAGACCTCCACTCGATCGGCGGCACGAGCGGCTTCATGAAGTATCTGCTCGACAAGGGGCTGATGGACGGCGACTGCATGACCGTCACCGGCAAGACGCTGGCCGAGAACCTGGCCTCGAGCAAGGGGCTGGCGCCTGGGCAGAAGGTGATCCAGCCGGTCGAAAACCCGATCAAGAAGACGGGCCACATCACGATCCTCCACGGTAACCTCGCCCCCGACTCGGCCGTCGCCAAGATCACGGGCAAGGAGGGCTCGCGGTTTCGCGGTCCGGCCCGCGTGTTCGACAGCGAAGAGGCGATGCTGGCGGCCCTGGAGCACGGGGCCATCAAGCGCGGCGACGTGGTCATCATCCGCTACGAGGGCCCGAAGGGCGGGCCGGGCATGCCCGAGATGCTCACGCCCACCTCGGCGCTCGTGGGCGCCGGCCTCGGCAACGACGTGGCGCTGATCACCGACGGCCGGTTTTCGGGCGGCTCGCACGGCTTCATCGTGGGGCACGTCGTGCCGGAGGCCCAGGACGGCGGTCCGATCGCGCTGGTGCAGGACGGCGACGTGGTGGTGATCGACGCCGACGCGGCTTCGATCGATGCCGAGGTTTCCGCCGAGGAGTTTGCCCGTCGCCGCGGGGAATGGCGGGCTCCGCCGCTCAAGGCGTCGCGCGGCATCCTCGCGAAGTACATCCGCTGCGTGGCGCCCGCCTCGCGGGGTTGCGTGACCGACGAGTGATCGGGCTCCGGGCCGGCCTCGCGATCAGCGGGGCACGGGGAGCGTTTCGATCGGGACGGGCGGCCCCGGTGCGATGACGGCCCCAGGAGGCAGTTGCTCGGGCGCGATCGGGGCGCCGTAGACCGGGCCCGCAGGCACCGGCGTCGCGGCCGGACGGCTGCCGCCGCCCTCGGGCGGCTGGTAGTAGGGCTCGGGCTGTGGCAGCGGGGCCACGCCCAGTTTGGCGAGCACCTTGGAGAGCATCCGCTGCTCGAGCAGCGGGTCGCGGCCGATGGGGATCCAGCCGAGGTTGGGCGTGGGGGCGGCGACCGGCCGGGGTTGGTCGCCCACCTGTTGGCCGAGCGTCGGCAGCGGCGTGCCGTAGCGGTAGAGCGAGTCGTCGTTGCGGAACGACGCGCCGCCCGTCGTGGCCCGCATCGGCCGCGCGAGGTGTTCGACTTCCTTGTTCACCATCACCTCGATCCGCCAGCCGTTGGGATCGGGCGTGAGCCGCATGGTGCCGATGCGGCGGATCGACTGGAGCGTGGATTCGAGCCGTTCCTGGAAGCCGATGGAGTCGGCCCGCCACGGTTCGAGGAGGGTGGCGCCGGTTTGGGGGAAGGTGTCGATCCGTCCTTCGGTGGGCACGCCGTTGGCAAACACGACCCGCTGTTCAGCCTGCACCTTGAAGTAGTCGTCGGCCACGTCCACCATCTGCTTCCAGATCACTTCGGCGTCGAGCGGGGGGATGACGGCGGAGTTGCGCACGGCCGGCGGCGCGCCCGGCGCGACGGGGCCGGTCGGGCCGATGACGGTGCCCTCGGGCAGCGGCGCGAACGGGTTTGGCTGCACGCCCGGCGCAGGGAGCGGTTCCTGGCCGGGCGCCGCCCTGCCCTGTACCGCCAATGCCAGCACCACCAACAGCACGACTCGCACGCCGTCCACTCCCCGTCGGAAGATCCCCGCGCGGCGGCGGGGCGATCCAGGAAACCGGCGGGATAGTGGTGGAATGAGCGACGGGGCTCAAGTCCAGTTCCGGCACGGGAAAACCGGGCCGTCTGGCTCCGCGGCGGTCGCCGGCCCGGCGGCCGTCAGCGCGGGCCGAGGGGGAGCACCCAGACGTTGCGGAATCGGGTGGGGCTGTCGTGCTCCTGGAGGAAGAGCGGGCCGGTGCCGGTCTCCAGGATCCGCTTCTCGACGCCCTGCACGTGGTCGGTGACGCCGTACTTGTAGGGCGTGTGCGGCGACCGCGGATCGGTGAAGACGGTGCCGTTCTGCACGCAGGCGCCGTTGAGCCAGGCGGTGATGGAGCCGTGCTTCACGATCGTGCCGCCGGCGTCGCGGCGGGGCGCGATGAAGCGGACGTCGTAGACCTGCCATTCGCCCGCGGGCCGCGCCGCGTTGGTCGCGGCCGTGGCGTAGCGGTAGAGGCTGCCCTGGTCGTGCTCGTCGGGCAACGGCTTGCCGAACGAGTCCTGGATCTGCAACTCGTAATGGCCGTGGATGTAGAGGCCGCTGTTGCCCTTGGCCACGGGCGAGACCATGAACTCGACGTGGATGTCGGCGTCGCGGAAGGTGACGGTGGAGAGGATGTGGTTGGTGCGGTTTTGGCCCGGCTGCACCACGAGCGCGCCGTCGCGGATCGGCCAGTTGATCGGCCCGCCCGTCATGCTCGTGAACTTCGGCGGCTTCGCCTCCGTGCCGTCGCCGAACAGGAGAATCGCCCCCGGCGGCGGCTTCACCGGCAGCGGCGCCTGCACCGGGAGAAAAGCGGGATAGCCGTCGGCGGCCGGGGCTGCCTTGTCCCGCAGCGTGTGGTCGGCGAAGTCGGCGAACCGCTGCCAGTCGTAGTCGATCAGGTCGTGGCCGCCGGATCGCACGTGGTAGCCGATCGTCTTGCCGATGGGCGTGTCGATCGGGGGCCACTGGTCGGTGCCGAGGCCGGTGAGGCCGAAGAGCTTCCAGACCGGCTCGGCGGCGACGGCCGCGAGAAACTCGCCGCGGGGGTCGGCCCAGCGGTCCGCCGCGGCGCTCGACACGTAGAGCGGCCTGGGGGCCACGAGGGCGAGGAGCGTGTGTTGGTCGCAGGGCAGGTCGGCCTCGCGGTTGGCGTGGGCGGCGAAGGCGGGGCAGAACCAGTGCGGGAAGCTCCGCGTGATGTCGGCGACGGTCTCGCCGAAGATCCGCCGCGAGAGGGCGGCGCCGCCGCAGCCGGATTCATTGGAGACGACCATCGCGAACCGCTCGTCGCAGCCGCCGGCCCAGAGGGCGGCCTTCCCCAGCCGCGAGTGGCCCACGACGATCACCTTCGTGGGATCGACTTCCGGCAGGGTCACGAGCCAGTCGAGGATGCGCGACAGGCCCCATGCCCAGGCAGCGATGGCGTTGGGCTCGTCGGCCGGGAGGTCGGTGCCGAGGGGCCTGCCGAGCGCGGCCAGCGCGCTTGCGGCGCGGCCGTCGGGGCGGTCGGCGTAGATGTCGCCGTAGTAGGCGGTGGCCATGCCGTAGCCGCGCGACAGCATCTGTTCGACGGGCCAGCGGTGTGTGCAGGCGCCACGCGACGCGTCGGTGGCTTGGTTGCCGTCGGGGTTGACGCGTGGGTTGCGGGGGAGCCACGACGTGGTGAGCCGGATGCCGCGATCGGGGTGCTGGGCGTGGTTGCCCTGGAAGTTGAGTTCGAGGAAGACGGGCACGGGCTGCGTCGCCTTCGGCAGATAGAGGAGCACGTCCACGGTGGGCGCGGCGGGGGTGGCGCCGAGTCGAAGTCGGGCCTGCACGCGCACGGCCGGCACGTCGCCGGGAAGCGTGACGGGCGTGCGTTCCACTTCGCCGAAGGGCGTCACCGGCACTTCGGGCAGGCGGCGGCCGTAGATGAATCGTTCCAGCGTTTCGAGGTGGTGGGGCCGCGCGATTTCGAGCCAGTCGTCGGCGGTGGTGATGGCGGCGCCGTCGGGTCCGACGAGGAGCTCGGGGAGGGCGTAGGGCGGCACCGCCGCCTCGTCATAGATGGCAGGCGTCTTGGGCTCGGCGGCGTTGGCCGGCGTTGGGGCCGGGGTGGGCCCGCAGGCGATGGCCAGGGCGACGGTTGCGAGGCGGAGGAGGATGGGGAGTGGCCGGGGGGCGGAGGGCGGTTGCATGGCCGTGATCGTACCCATCGGAGGCGGTTGGCGGCGACCGTGGTGCGGATTGCACCGGCGGAGGGCGGCCCCGGCCGGCAAAACCAGCCGGTTTCGCCCGAAATCGCCTTCGGCTCGGGTCGATAGTAGCCTCTGGGAGGTTCGTTTTTCGTCCCTCATTTGGCCCTCATATGTCGTGCGTTCGCGCCCTTCGTCGTCGCGGTTTCAGCCTCGTCGAGCTGCTCGTGGCGGTGGGCATCGTGGGGGTGTTGGTGGGGTTGACGGTGCCGGCGGTTCAGCAGGCCCGGGCGGCGGCCGCCCGCGTGCAGTGTCAGAGCAACCTTCGGCAGGTGGGCATCGCGTTGCACGTCTACCACGACGCGAAGCAGGCGTTTCCGTTTGCCTCGGGCCGGCCGCGGCCGGGCGTGGTGTCTCACAAGGAGCACACGCACGCGCATGCGGAGGGGGAGATCGACGGTTCGATCCGGCCGCAGTCGTGGGCGATCAGCATCCTGCCCTTCATCGAGGAGGGTGCGTTGGCCGCGCTCTATGACCGGTATTGTCTGGCGTGTCCGCCGGAGTCGCAGGAGTCGGAGATCGTCGATGCGCGGTTGCGCATTTACAACTCCCGGTCGGGGGTGGCTGGCGGACTCGACTTCGCGGCGCTTCTGGGGCCTGGGCCTGTCGATCCTGATCCGGCGCGGCGGCTCGACCTGTGGTATTACCCGTCGGCGCCGCAGGCTGGCGAGTTTACCGGCATGCTCGTGCCGGAGGGGCTGGGCTGGGACGAGGAGAGCTCTGTCTACGTGCGGGGGATTGCGGCCAAGCCGGTTCGGATGACGCACGTGACCGACGGCCTGTCGAAGACGCTGGCGTTGGCGGAGAGTGGCGACTACACGACCGATGGCGGCCTGACGTGGCGGTCGTCGCGGTATTCGTGGCCGTATGTGTCGGACGTGGGCCGGTATGTGGGCCGTGGCGTGGGGGCGGGGGCTGTTCCGCTGGAGACGTCGCTCAAGCCTCTGTCGCGGCTGGGCGGGGGCGTGTGTCAGGCGTTGGCTGGAGATGGCTCGGTGCGATCGCTCGAGGAGTCGCTCGCTCCGTCGATTCTCATCTCGCTGACGAGTCGATCCGGCGGCGACTCCGTCGGGCCGTAGCCGCGTTCGCAGCGCGGGTGGCTTGGGTAGCGGCTAGGCCCTGGGCGGACTGTTCACCAGCCTCTGCGCCAGACGCGACGGTAGGCCCGATTCAGGGGAGCTTGAACGGCCGGCCTCGCGCGATACACGGGCGCGTAGCTGGTGGTGATGACGGGCCTTGCCGCGTAGACGGGCCTGACCACTGCGGGGTAGCCGAATCGGGCGGGAGCAAAGCCGCCG
>JBEIQP010000023.1:0-29437 GCA_040376455.1 Planctomycetaceae bacterium
GGCCTCGGCCCGCTCGCCGGCCGCCTGCAGGCGGACCTGCTCCTCGCGGTGCGCGGCCACGGCGGCTTCGGCCGCGACGATCCGCCGGCGGGCCTCGGCCGCGTCGTGATGCGAGCCCTGCGCCGCCTGTTCGCACGCGTGCAGGTGGGTCGCCAGCCGCTGGAGCCGCCCGGACAATTCCTCCGCGGCCGCGGCGACGTCCGTGCCGGCGGCGCCGGCGGCCCGTTCGGCCGCGACCGCGCCGCGAAGCCCTTCCTCCGCCCAGGCGACCTCCTGCTCGATGTCGGAACGACGGGCCCGCTGCAGGGCGAGCGTCGCCTCGGCGGCGGCGAGCCGCTGCGCCTCCGCGACCCGGGCCGCCCGCGCCGCCGCGACCAGGGGCTGCGACTGCTCGGCCTCGGCGGCGAGCGCGGCCGATTCGGCGGCGGCATCGGCGGCCTGCGACTCGGCCTCGAGCAGGAGGGCCCGCGTCGCCGCCAGGGCCGCTTCGACGTCGCGCACGGTCGCGTCGACGGCGGCCAGATCCTGGGTGGAGGCAGCGATCCGCAGGCCGCGCAGTCGGTCGGTCATCAGGCTCCAGCGGCGGGCCTTCGCGGCCTGGTGCCGCACCGTTTCCAGACGGCTCGACACCTCGCCCACGATGTCGGCGAGCCGTTGCCGGTTCTGTTCGGCCCGCTCGAGACGGCGCAGCGACTCGGTGCGCCGCACGCGGAACTTCGTGATCCCGGCCGCCTCCTCGAAGACGGCGCGGCGGTCGCGGCCGGACGCGACCAGCAGCGCGTCAACGCGGCCCTGCTCGATCACGCTGTAGGCCTCGGTCGCGGCCCCGGTGCCGGAGAAGAGCTCGCGGATATCCCGCAGCCGGGAAGGCTCGCCGTTGACGAGATACTCGCTCTCGCCGTTGCGGTAGACCCGCCGCATGATCTGCACTTCGCCCGAATCGACCGGCAGCAGACGGGCCGAGTTGTCAAAGACGAGGGCCACCTCGGCGGCATTGAGCGGCTTTCGGCCGGTCGAGCCGGCGAAGATGACGTCGGTCATCTCCTTGCCGCGGAGGCTGCGGGCCGACTGCTCGCCGAGGACCCACTTGATCGCATCGACGACGTTCGACTTTCCCGAGCCGTTCGGGCCCACGACGACCGTGATCCCGTCCGGAAACTCGAACCGGGTGCGGTCGGCGAAGCTCTTGAAGCCGAAGAGTTCGAGCGCCTTGAGTTTGGTCATGAAGACTCGTCCGACCGCGCACCCTCCTCGGGCGCCGCGGTCGGGTCGTCGGCGTCCGGGGCGATGTCGCGGTTGCGGGCGGACGCCTCCTCGTGGATGCTCTCCCGGCCATCGAACTCGAGCGGCAGGGCGTCGAAGACCAGCCGGCTGTTCTTCAGGGCGCGGCCGGCGCTGGCCTGCTGCAGGAACTGGACGGCGTCGGGGTAGGTGCCGCCCAGTTCGAAGATCGTGCGCACGATCGCGTCGGCCGTGGCCCGGGTCTCGGCCTGCTGGTCGGACTGACCGGCGATGAATCGGCTCACGATCGCCGTCGTGCCCTCGACCACGACCACGATCGAGGCTCCGGCCTCGGCCCGGAGGCCGTCGGCCACGGGATGCTCGGCTCCGAAAAACACGATCTCGGGCCGCATGTTCCGGGTGACGTGCACGAGCGGCGGCCCCTTCACGTCGAGCATGTGGAGCGAGCAGGCGTCGCCGCAGCGTTCACCCTTCACGAGCGGCATGTCGCGGTCAATCATCCAGAGCGATCGGAAGGCGCCGTAGCGGGTCTCGGCGCTCGTGCTGGTGAGCAGCGACTGCAGGGCATCGATGCCGTTGGCGTCGTCCAAGACCGCCAGTGCGGCGAGGGCGGCGGGGCGGGCGCTGCGCATCGACGTGGCCGCCTCGGCCAGGTGCGGCGCCGCGACCGACTCCCCGAGAAAGGCCAACGCCTCCGCGGCGGCAAACCGGATCTCGAGATCCTTCGATTCGAGCGCCGTGCGGAGCGTGGGGATCGAGTCCTTGCCGATGGCCTCCAGCCGGAGGGCGGCGGCCGGAGCCGTGACCGGGTCTGCGAGTTGGCGTCCGAGGAGCTCCAGCCGGGCATGCCTTCCGCCGGCCGGCTCCATCACCGCGATGCACCGCACCACGCGGATGTAGCGGGCGAGGTTGTGCTTGTAGACGGACGGGATTTCCAACTCGATGTAGCGATCCGTCTTCGGCGTGGCGGCGCCCCGCTTCGCGCCGCGGACGACCGCGTGGAAGCGGCGGTTGATGCTGTCGCCGAGCCGCTTCGACATCGCGACGGAACGGTTCTCCGGCGTGAGGATCAGGCCGATCGGCCGGGTGGTCAGCGCCACGCCGCCCCCCGGCACCCGGGCCCGCAACTTCGAGACGGCGTCGAGCGTGCCGTTGGAGACGGGATCAACCAGCAGCGGCCCCTCGGCGATGCCGAGAACCCGGCCCTCGCGGACGGCGTTGCCGAGGACGGCCATCTCGGAGAGGCGGGTCTCCATCAGCCAGCCGCCGGCGAGGCTGATCGTCTCGTGATCCGGGGGCACTTCGATGAACACGTCGAACCGATCCCCCTTCCGCACACCCGGCGGCAGATAGGCATGCACCCATGCGAGCGCCGTGGTCGGGGAGGCGAGCAGCGTGTTGGGCTCGACGACGCCGCGTTCCTGCATGTCGGAGAGCAACTGCGTGCGCTGCGGGCCGGGCGGGGGATCGCTGCCGGTGCTGGGCAGGCCGGTGATCAACGCCGCGCGCTCGATCCGCTGCGGATTCAGACCCCACGGCATCGAATAGTCGCCCACGAGCTTCGTGTCGGCCTCCATGGCCGCGAGCGCCTCGACCTCCGGGCTCTGGCTGCGAATCGCGGGGCCGGCGCAGCCGCCGGCCGCCAGCGCGAGGCACGCCACGATCGCCGGCAGGCGGGACGGGATGGTGTGACATCCGAGACGCATGGGTCTTCGATCCGAGACGGTGTGCGGGCGGCGGCGCGCGGGATGCGGCCGGGAAGAAACGGCGGGAAGGTAGGAGCCGCCACAGGGAGGGTCAATGGTTCTTTTTCCAGCCGGATGCCGCGAATGCCGGCGGCGAGAACGCCTTGGCGGCCACGGAGGGGCGTGCTACGTTCCGCGGCCCGACGACGAGCGAATCGGCCGCGGGGACCCCCGCGACACCCCATTGACGGAGCCTCGACCGTGACAGCCCTGCAGAAGAACGGACTTGGGATTCATGTGCGCTGGATGATCCGCAGGGACATGGCGGAGGTGCTCCGCATCGAGGACGAGGCCTTCGAGTTTCCCTGGTCGGACGAAGACTTCACCCGCTGCCTCCGCCAGCGCAACTGCATCGGCATGGTCGCGGAGATCGCCGACTCGGTCGTCGCGTTCATGATCTACGAGCTCCATCGCTCGCGGTTGCACATGCTCAACTTCGCGGTCCTGCGGTCGCATCGACGGCTCGGCGTCGGCACCTACATGATGGAGAAGCTGGTCGGAAAGCTGACGCCGGAACGTCGCAGCCTGATCGGGCTCGAGGTGCGGGAGACGAACCTTCCCGCCCAACTCTTCTTCCGCTCGCTCGGTTTCCGTGCGAACTCGGTCCTGAAGGACTTCTATCAGGACACGACCGAAGACGCCTATCTCATGGAATACTGCCTGGTGGCGGCCGCCGCCCCGGCGCAGCTGAGACGCATGGCCGGCTGATCGCGGCCGCGAGCAAGCGATCGATCGTGGCCACCCGCGCGCGGAGCGGCCCGCACGGATCATCGGCATCGGTGCCGCGCGCGAAGACGGTGACGACCGGTCCACCGGCGGGAATCGTCTGCCCAGCGCGCGGGATGTCGCCGAGCGCCGGCCAGCCCGCATCGGCCTCCGTCCACGGGCGGCATGCCGCCTCGAGCGTGGCGAGCGTGGCCGCGTCGATGGCCGTGGGCCGCCGCGCGAAGAGCACGGCCTTCGTCCAGATGGCGGCGCCGGCGGCGGCCGACGCCGCAGGCCGGGGCGACGCGGCTCCGCACGCCGCCAGATGCGTGGCCGCGATCGACCGGCCGGTCGCGCGTTCGAGCAACTCCATCGAGGCCGTCGGTCGCGGATTGACCTCGAGCACCGTCACCCGGCCCGCCGCATCGACGATCACGTCAACGCCGAAGACGCCGGCAAGCCCGAAGCCGGACAACGCCTCGCCGAGGGCGACGAACTGATCGCGCACCCGCGGCGCAAGGGATGGGGCCGCGATCGAGCCGCAGTAGGCGAACTCGGCCGCATGGCACCAGCCCGCACCCGTCAGTTGCCGGCTCGCGCCGAGCAACGCCACGGCGTGCGGCCCGGCGACGTATGCCACGCCCCACGCCTCCCCCGCGACGAACCGCTGCCAGACGGCACGCCTCTCGGGGGCGTCGGCCGCGCCGGCCGCCGCCCGCCCCGTCCAACGCACGATGCCGCGGCCCCCGGCGCTGGCGACCGGCTTCACCAGGTACGACGCATCGACCGGCACGCCGTCGGGGGCGGGGAACGTGTCGGGGAAGAGAAGCCCCGCGTCGCGCACGGCACGGGACAGCCGCACCGGATCGCGAACCGCCCGCACCGCCTCCGGGCCGCTCCCGAGCAGCGGCCGCAGCCCCGCGATGTCGGCGATCACGTCGGGATGGTTTTCGATCGCGCCCGTGTAGCACCAAGGCGCGGACGGGAAACCGCGGATCGCCGCGGCGAGATTGTGGGGATAGGCCGGTCCGTCCTCCCGCGCCGCACGCACGACGGCCTGTGCGGCCGCCTCGAGGTCGAGATCGGCAAAGAGATCGGCCGCATGCACCAGCCATCCCGCCCGCCGCGCCGACTGCGCGAACGCCCGCACGCTCGCCCCGATCACCACCAGCGGTGGCGATCCGGACGGGCCCGAAGGGGACGGAGAAGGGAAAGGTGCGTCCATCGCGAACGACAAGCCTCGCCGATTGGCTGACATCACCGACGATGGTATCCTGTCGCCCTGTTCACGGTTGAACCGAACGGTTTGGGAAGCGACCTGTTTTTTTCAGAGGGAGAAGGTGTCCATGTCCATGTTCATCGGCGAAGCATTGAGCGGCGAAGGGAACGAGATCGCCCACATCGATCTGCTGATCGGCAGCAAGACCGGACCGGTCGGCGTCGCCTTCGCGAATGCCCTCGCGCGGCAGAGCGAAGGACACACGAATCTGTTGGCCGTCCTCACGCCCAATCTGGCCGTCAAGCCCGCCACGGTCATGATCACGAAGGTGACCATCAAGGGCATGAAGCAGGCCGTGCAGATGTTCGGCCCGGCGCAGGCCGCCGTCGCCAAGGCCGTCGCCGACAGCGTCGCCGAAGGCGCGATCAAGAAGAGCGACGCCGAGGATCTGGTCATCGTGTGCGGCGTGTTCATCCACCCCGCCGCCAGCGACGACAAGAAGATCTACGACTACAACTACGCCGCCACCAAGCAGGCCATCGTGAACGCGATGAAGAACAGCCCGTCGGTGGACGAGATGCTCGCCGGCAAGGACAAGGCGGCGCATCCGTTTCGCGGGTTCTAGTTGTACGGCGGCGGGGCCATCCATGGCCCCCGCCGCCTTGGGCGGTCGGAGGCGAAGCCAAGGTTCGCCTCGACCGCCGCGCCCGCCATCGTGGCGGGCGTTGACAAGACTTCGGGCGGGGCCATCCATGGCCCCCGCCTGCCGTGGCGGGCGATACCACCAGCCATGCCAAAGCGCATCCTCATCCAACTCGACGCGGACGCCCAGCCGAGCACGTTCGATGCGATCGTGGGCGTCGATGCCGGCGCCGAGGTGGTGCTCCGACACGGCGGGGTCACCGCCGACACCGTCGTGCCGCTCGTCCACGGGGCGATGTTCACGCGCGGCGGCGACGATCTGGCTTCGACCGGGATCTTCATCGGCGGATCCGACGCGGCCGCCGCCGAGGCCATCGCCGAACGGGTGCGGAAGACGTTCTTCGGGCCGGTGCGTGTCGGCGTGCTCCTCGATCCAAACGGCGCCAACACCACCGCGAGCGCCGCGGTGATCGCCGCCGCACGCCACCTGCCACTCGCGGCCGCCGGCGACCGCTGCCGCGCGATCGTGCTCGGGGGCACCGGGCCGGTGGGCCAGCGGGTCGCCCGGTTGCTGGCCCGCAAGGGCGTGAGCGTTTCTCTGGCATCGCGGTCGCGACCGCGAGCCGAGGCGGCCACGCGCCGGATCACGGAGGCCGTGCCCGAGGCCGACGTGACGGCTGTCGAGTGGGCCGGGCCCGTCGCGTCCGGCACGCTGCTCGCGCAGGTCGTTGCGACCGCGGACCTGATCGTCGCCGCCGGTGCGGCCGGCGCGACGCTCCTCGACGCAGCCGGCCGATCGATCGCCGCGGCGGCCCGCGTGATCATCGACCTCAATGCCGTGCCCCCGGCGGGAGTGGAGGGCATCCTGCCGACCGACAAGGGACGGCAGGACGGCACGGCCATCGTCTACGGTGCGCTCGGCATCGGAGGCACGAAGATGAAGATCCACAAGGCCGCGATCGGCAGGATCTTCACGGCCAGCGACGCCTTCCTCGATGCCGAGGAACTGCTCGCCATCGGCGAGGCCCTGGAAGCCGGGTGACGCGGCGACCGCTGACCGTCGACAACCTCGGCTTTTCGACCGGTCGGCCACGTGGACAAAGGCCATGGAGGGCTTTGGCCACGGACAGCTACCGCCGAGGCCGACCGCGTCGGCCGCCGAAGCGGAGCACGATGCCCAGCAGAATCGCCCCTCCCGCGAACAGCATGAACAGGTTGCGCCGCGCCTGCCGCGTGGCCTGCTCCCGCGGCGTGAGCCGCCGCCGCCCGTCGTCCCGCGGCCAGTCGCTGACGATCACCGGCGTCGCATCCTCCGCCGGAGTCACGTCGGCCACCGGCGCAGCCGTGGCGGGCGGCGGCAGCGGGGCCGCGTCGGGCGGCCCACCGTCGGGCAGCAGGGCCGGCGGCACGAGAAAAGCCCCCGCGCAGAGCGGACACCGCGCCGGCCGCCCCGCGAGCGCGACCGCCGCCGCGATCAGCCCGTTGCAGCACGGGCAGGTCACGGCGAACCGCGCGGACGCATCGGGATCGGTGCCGGGGTTCGTCTCGTTCATGGCTGTGCGTCGCGGGACGATGCCTGCCGGCCGCCCGCGCGGAGGTTCCGGGAGGCGATGGCGTCGATCAGGCCGGGAAAGAATCGGGCGGCGAACGCAAAGCCCTTGGCCTGCCATCCCGGAACGATCTCGAATCGTCGGCGCTCGAGGCCGGAGACGATCGCCCGCGCGGCCCGGTCCGCCGGCATGCGGCGGCCCCGCGACCAGGTCGGACGCGCCCCCGCGAGCAGACTGTCCCAAAACTCCGATTCCGTCGGACCGAGACTCGCGAGCAGCACGTCGATGCCGTCGCGACGCAGTTCCACCCGCAGCGTGCGGGCCAACGACGCCACAGCGGCCTTGGCGGCGCAGTACTCGCCGTGAAGCGGCAGCGGATGGCAACCGAGGATCGAGCCGACGAAGACGACCGCCGGATCGGCGGACGCCGCCAGCAGCGGCAGGGCGGACCGCACGAGTTCGGCCGGCGCGAGGAAATCGACGTCGATGATCCGCGCGAACGTGGCCGGCGAACCGTCGCGAAAGGCCCCGATCGCGCCGCTGCCCGCGGCCGCCACCACGACGTCGAGCCCGCCGAGCCCGTCTGCAGCCGCCGCCACGAGCCGCCGGCGGAACGCCGGGTCGGTGATGTCGCCGGGCTCGCAGAGGAGAGGATGCGCGGCGGCATCGGAGCCGTGCCGCATGCCGTCCGCCAGTTCCCGCAGACGGCCTTCGCGCCGGGCCGTGGCCAGCACCCGCGCGCCGCGCCGCGCCAGTTCCACGGCCACCGCACGGCCCACGCCCGACGAAGCCCCCGTCACCAGAACCCGGAGCCCGGAGCAGGCACGTCGCGCGGGACGCCGGCGGCGGTCGTGGCCGGCTTCGCTCATGGCTTCAGGGGGTGGCACGGTCATCCGGGCCTCCGACCGGCTCCGCGTGGCCGTCGTCCGCGAAGCGGTCGGTCGCCGGCACGTGCGGCGTCACCACCGCCTCGTCGGCGCCGATCATGCCCAGGAGCGCCGCCGGGATGCGGCAGTGGATCGTTACCCGGTCGTCGGCGAAATGGCGGGAGAGCACCTCGCCGTGCCGGCCGAGCCAGGCGAGCAGCCGACCGTTGCCGGGATCGGTCTGCACGTCGATGTCGCGGAAGCCGCGGCCGAGACAATCGCTGGTCGCCCGCGCGAGCGTCGCCAGCCCCTCGCCCGACCGTGCCGAGATGGCGACGGCGTGCGGATAGCGGGCCAACAGGCCGTCGCGGGCGGCACGATCGGGAATGGCGTCGATCTTGTTGAGCACGAGGATCGTGTCCTTGTCCTCGACGTGCAGTTCGGCGAGCACCGACCGCACGGCCGCGATCTGCGCGTCCACCAGGGGGCTCGAGGCATCGGCCACGTGCAGGAGCAGGTCGGCCTGGCGCGTCTCCTCGAGGGTCGCCTTGAAGCTGGCGATCAGGCGGTGCGGCAGGTCGCGAATGAAGCCGACGGTGTCGCTCAGCAGCACCGGCCCCCAGCCGGGCAGCCGCCACCGCCGCGTCCGCGTGTCGAGCGTGGCGAAGAGCTTGTCCTCGGCCAGTTCATCGGCTCCGGTCAAGGCGTTGAGCAGGGTGCTCTTACCGGCATTGGTGTAGCCCACGAGCGACACCGTCAGGCGATCGTGGCGGGCGGCCACCTGCCGCTCGCGACGGGCGTGGATCTCCAGCAGCTCCTGCTTGAGGTCGTGGATCCGCTTCTCCACGAGCCGGCGATCGACCTCGAGCTGCTTCTCGCCGGGGCCGCGCATGCCGATCCCCATCTTCAATCGCGAGAGGTGCGTCCACATCCGCTTCAGCCGCGGCAGCGAATATTCGAGCTGCGCCAACTCCACCGCGAGCCGGGCCTCGTAGGTTCGCGCCCGGGCCGCGAAGATGTCGAGGATCACTTCCGATCGGTCGAGCACCTTCACCTCGAGCGCCCGCTCCAGGTTGCGGGTCTGGGCCGGGGAGAGGTCGTTGTCGAAGAGCACGACGTCGGCATCGTGCCGCTCGACGATCGTGGCGAGTTCGGCGACCTTGCCCTTGCCGAGATAGGTCGTCTGATCGGGGCGGTCGCGCCGCTGGGTGAGTTCGGCGACGACCTGCGCGCCCGCGGTCGCGGCGAGTCCGCCGAGTTCGTCCAGCGGGTGATCGGGATCGACGGGGCCGTCGAGGAGCACGCCCACGAGCACCGCCCGTTCGCTCTGCACGCCGGTGTTGCGACCGCGATCCTTCACTCGTCGTCCTCCACGGGCCGCCCGGCAGGTGCGCCGGCGAGCTGGCAGCAGCTTTCCCAGCGCCGGGTGTCGAGCAGGCCGTCCGCCACGGCGTCCTTCACCGCACAGTCGGCCTCGTGCGTGTGGCTGCAGTCGGGGAACCGGCAGAGGTTGGCGAGGGGCCGCAGGTCGCGAAAGGCGCTGGCGGCCTCGGCGGGCACCAGTTCCCAGGGCTGGAACTGCCGCACCCCCGGGGTGTCCACGAACGAGCCGCCGAAGCGATGGGGCAGGAGCCGCGCGGTCGTGGTGGTGTGCCGGCCCTTTTCGTTCTCCCGGCTCACCGCCCCGACCGGCAACGCGAGCGCGGGGTCGAGGGCGTTGAGCAGCGACGACTTGCCCACGCCGCTCTGGCCGACCACCGCCGTGACGCAGCCGGCGAGTTCGGCGGCCAGCCTGTCGATCCCGAGCCCGGTGGCGGCGGAGCAGAGAATGACGGGATAGCCCATCCGGGAAAACACCCCCGCGATGGGCACGAGCGTCGCCGCGGGCACAAGATCGGCCTTGTTGATGCAGACGATCGGCCGGATCGCCGACGACTCGGCGGCCACGATCAGGCGGTCGATGAGCCCCGGCTTGAGGTCGGGCATCGCGGCGCTGCCGACGATCAGCACCTTGTCGATGTTGGCCACGATCACGTGGCGGCGGCCGCGGCTGTCGCGGCAGAGCGAACTGCGGCGCGGCTCGATCGATTGGATGGTGCCCGCCTCGCGGTCGCCGCGCACCCGCACCCAGTCGCCGGCCGCCACGGGATGCCGCTGGTCGGTGGCGACGGTCCGGAGCAGGCGTCGGGTCGTGCAGCGGACGAGCCCGCCCGTCGGATCGCGGACGAAACTCTCCAGGCCGTGCACGTGCATCACCTGGCCCCGCCAGGTGGCATCGGCCGCGGGCTAGATCGCCAGGCCGTCGCGGCCCTCGACGGGCGGCTCGCCGGCGATCACGGTCCGCTTGCGCGTCAGTTCTCCCTTGCCGGAGATCCGCTCCGAGGCGACCTGGTCCGATGCGAGTTCAGCGTCGTCCGCCGTCAGCCGCGTGAGATCGCCGCCCCGCGTCCGCACGGAGCGGTTCTTGCGGAACTCGACGCGAAACTTCCGGGGCTTTGCCATGAGGGAAGTGTAGCAAGGCTCCGCGTCGCGGGGACGCGCGGGCCCCCGTCAGGGCTTCGGCCGCCCGGGCGCCGCACGCTGTTCCTTCGGCCGCGCTGCTTCGAGGCCGGCCGATTCCAGGAGCGTGCGGTTGAACACGTTCGTGGTGGTCGGCTTCTCGTTCGAATGGAAGATCGCGCCCAGTTTCGACGGCTCGTAGGCCACCTCGTATTCATGCCTCGCGATCGAGAGCTTGTCGCCCGGTTCGATCTGCTGTTCCGACACCCGCACGCCGTTGACCTTGATGCCGTTGCTGCTGCCCAGATCCTTCACGTGCCAGTAGCCGTCCAGGAGCGTGAGTTCGCAGTGCTTGCTCGACACGTTGGGAAACCGCAGGACGATGTCGGCGTTTTCACGCCGGCCGACCAGCAGCACCGTCTTGAGCAGGGGAATCGGGTCGCCGCCCCCGCAGGGCAGCAGTTCGCCGTACATGGATGCATTCTCTCGGGAGGTGCTGAAGGCGGGAATCGCCACCGCGTCGAGCTGTCCGATCCCCGCCTCTTCCGCGAAGGTACGGCCGGCCGATTCGATGGTCAAGAACCGGGCGGGCAGTCCCACGCGCGCAGCCGGCGGGGGCCAGGGTATGATGGCAGCGGATTGGAGTGGACCGGGTGACCGCCGGTCGGCGCGGTGCTCGCATCCGCGACCGCCGTGCCGACGGGAGGAAAGTCCGGGCTCCGCAGGGCTCGATGGTGGGTAACGCCCACCGGCCGCAAGGTCAGGGACAGTGCCACAGAAAGCAAACCGCCCGCGGGGCTCGCCCCGCGGGTAAGGGTGAAACGGTGAGGTAAGAGCTCACCAGCAGGCCGGGTGACCGGTCTGGCTCGGCAAACCCCATCGGGAGCAAGGCCAAGCAGGAAGAAGACCGTTCCTCCTCCCTCACGGGAACGAGGGCGGCGCGAGGCTGCCCGTCTCGCATCCGCTTCCGGGTCGGCTGCTGGAGGCTCCGGGCAACCGGAGTCCTAGAGAAATGGTCGCCGTCCTTCTGCCCGCGAGGGTGGAAGGAAGACAGAACCCGGCTTACAGGTCCGCTCCAATCCTTCCTTTGGTCCACCGGGCTTCGGACGGCCGGCCGTCACTTGGCGGCCCGGGCGGCGGCCGGTTCGACCACCGGTTCGCCGTCGAACCCGCCGCGCAGGCCGTGCAGGTCGCGGCGTTCCTGGTCGTCGAGCAGTTTCATCAACTTCGAGATGCAGAGCGTGTTGACGCTGACCCGCATCTGTTCGGCCTCCGACTTGAGCGACTCGTGGAGCGACCGGGGCATCCGCACCGTGATGACCCGCTGCGACTCCCGTTCGCAGTGCCGCTCCTGCTGGCGGATGCGGAGTGCATCGAGCATTTCCCGGATCCGGGCATATTGGGGCGAGCACTCGAAGCGGACCAGGGCCTCCGAGTCGGTAAAGGTCCGCCGCACGACCCCGTCCACGCCCAGCACCTCCCGGAAGAAGACCACCCACTCGGGATTCATGGCGTAGAACCGTTCCGCCACGTGGAGGACGGCCGTCGCATCGTTGGCCCGTGCGGCGCGGGGGGAAGGGGCTTGGGCTTTGGTGGCCATGCTGCGGGTTCCTGCTGGACTGGAGTCTCGATGGGCCGGAAGGGATCCGGCGTCGCGGTCCGAAATCCGTCGGCCGCTTGCGAAACTCTTGTCGAGGCGTCAAGCGACAGCACGAAGTGCAAGCACAGCAACGACTTGCGGCAAATGGCGAGGGGCCGTCTGTTTTTTGCGCAGCGGTGCCTGCCGGGAGGGCAGAGGGCTGGCTGCTTAAAAAGCAGGCAGCCCCCTCGATTCTCATTTGCCAAATGTCCGGTCTGTGAGGGCCCGAAAAGAATGCCTCAAGTCGCCGGTTTTCCGGCTCTGCCCCGGTCTCGGTGGACGTGTTCCAGGTGGCCGGCGACGGCGTCGGCCAGGTCGAGGCCCGTCGCCGTCTCCAGGCCCCGCCAGGCCGGGACGGCGTTCACTTCCAGGATCAGGGCCCGACCGTCGGCGGCCGGCACCAGGTCCACGCCGGCGATCTCGGTTTCCAGGACGGCGGCGGCCCGCACGGCCAGGTCGAGCCAGTCCCCTGGCGGGCTGAACGGCTCGGGGCGGCCCCCCAGCGAGACGTTCGTTCGCCAGTCCCCCGGCGGCGCCACCCGGCGCATCGAAAAGCACCGCGCTCCCACCACCAGAATCCGCACATCCCAGCC
Source organism: Planctomycetaceae bacterium (assembly GCA_040376455.1). Classification (GTDB taxonomy): domain Bacteria; phylum Planctomycetota; class Planctomycetia; order Pirellulales; family UBA1268; genus QWPN01. The sequence continues at coordinate 12,701 of JBEIQP010000023.1, forward strand.
TCCGTGGGGCACGAACTCCTGCAGGTAGGCGACGCCGCCTTCGGGGGCCAGCGGCCCGGTCAGCTGCCGGGGGTGCGTCAGACGTTCGAGGCCCCGGCCGCGCGAGCCGAAGAGCGGTTTGAGGACGCAGTCGCCCCCCAACTCGCGAAACGCCTCCTCGGCCGCCGCCACGTCCTGGACGACACGCGTGCGGGGGACCGGCAGGCCCGCCGCGGCCAGTCGCGCCAGCGACAGATACTTGTCGATCGCCGCTTCGAGCGCCCGCGGGCTGTTGACGATCGGCGTGCCGCGGGACTCGAGCCGGCCCAGCATGTCCATCCGAACCACGACCTGCTCGAGCCTGCTTCCCGGGCCGCCGGTGCCCGGCATGCCGCGGACGCAGACCAGGTCGGCGTCCGCCAACGGCGCGGGCGCGAAGGACTCGCGGTCTCGGTCGATGCCCGCCGCCAACTCCGCCCAGCGGACGACCGTCGCCGCGTGTCCACGGGCTCGCAGCCGTTCGGTCAGGCGGCCGACGTGCCACCCCGTCGGTTCGCCAAGCACGGCGATCCGCATGCGGTCAGGACCTCCGGCCGGCGGCTGTGGGCGCGGCGAACGAGCCGGCCACGATCGCGGGGGCAAGCCCGCCGAAGCGATGCGTGCGGCCGCTCTCCACGTTCACGAGATCGACGAGCGCCGGCGCGAAGAGCGCCGGATCGAGCGCGTAGAAATCGCCACCCGCCCGCTCGAAAAGCCGGATGAAGGGCTCGCCGTACGCGGCCGATGCCGCGCTCACCATGCGCGGTCCGACGTCGAGCAGGCTGGCGTCGTCGCCCGTCACCTCGAGCACCACGTGCCCGCCGTAGAGGATCGCGTCGTTCGTGCGGCCGATCGCCGTCAGATCGTCCGCCGGCACCGGAGGCAGCGGAGCCCAGCCGCGGCCGCGCCGGATGCGGCCGAGGTCGAAGTGGAGGTCGTGGAGCTTGTGGAGCGCGGTCTCGAGCGATCTGGCGACGACCTGCAGCGTGCCGGCCGGGCTGGCCGTCCGCGCGACGAGCAGGATGAGGCGGTCGGGAGCCACGCCCGCGTCGGCCGCCAGCCGAGCGCAGACGTCCTCGGGCGGCAGCCGCGACGATTCGAGCAGGCCGACGGCGCAGTCGGGCCGCTCCCGCATGCCGATCGCGTCGTACAGGTCCTCGCGGCCGATCGCCGCCCGGATCGGGCCACTCGCCATCGCGAAATACTTTCCCAGCGACACCTTCCAGCCGGCGTACTGCGCGGCCAGACAGGCGGCGACGGGCTGGTCGCTGGCCACCGAGACGACCGGCCACGGACAATCGGGCCATGCGTCCGCGAACGGTCCCGCGGCGGACGGCGGTGCACGCACGCCGACGTCTCCGAGCCCTGCCAGGGCGGCCCGCGCCAGGCCCAGGCCTGCCTCCTCCCCGCCGGGCGCCGCCACGCCGCAGTCGAGGACACGCACGCCGCCGATGTCGTGCACGACGGCGCCGAGCGCGGCGGCCCGGGCGACGAGGCTTTCCGCGATCCGATAGGCGGCGAGGTTCAGCGGCATGCGCGCGGCTCCGGTTTCAGGCCATAATGCTGCGGCCCACCGCGGCGGGCAACGCGTCGCGTCAAACCCCGGGTTTTCGAACCCACGGCCGAGGAAATCCCACCGGTGCCCAGCCTGACCGTCGAGAACTACGTCAAGACGATCTACCAGCTCACGGCCGCGCAGGAGGGCGGTCCGGCGAGCACCGGCCAGATCGCCGCGGCCCTCGGCGTGGCGCCGGGCACCGTGACCAGCATGCTCAAGACGCTCGACGCCGCCCGGCTGGCCACCCACCGTCCCTACGAGGGCGTGGCGCTGACCCGCGCGGGCAAGGTGCTCGCCCTGCGCATGATCCGGCGGCATCGGCTGATCGAGCTCTTTCTCCTCCGCACCCTCGACATGAGCTGGGACGAGGTGCACGACGAGGCCGAGCACATGGAGCACGCGGTGAGCGATCTGCTCATCGATCGGATCGACGCCTTTCTGGGTCACCCCGACGTCGATCCCCACGGCGACCCGATCCCCCGCGCCGACGCGCAGTCGTTGTCGCTCGCCGCCGACGGGCCGTCGCGATCGCTCGCCGAGTGCGGCGCCGGCGTGCCGTTCCGGCTGGCGCGCGTGCTCGACCAGTCGTCCGAGTTTCTCCGCTATCTGACGGAGTGCGGGCTCACGCTCGGCACGACCGGCACCGTGGAGCGCAATCCCGACGGCGCCGGCCTGATGCGGATCCGGCTCGGCGACCGCGGGATGTCGCTGGCGATCGACGCGGCCGGCAAGCTGATCGTCGCCGACGGCTGATCAGCGCGTCGGCCGGCGGGACTCCCAGACGGCCGACTGGCCGAGGCACTCATCGACCGCGATGCGGAGCACGTCGGGAACCGGTCTGCCGTCCCGTTCGAGGGCGGCGACGAGTTGCTGGCCGATCCAACGGGCGATCCATTCGGCGGTGGTGTTGGCCACCGGCAGGATCGCGCACTCGTCGGCCGGAAACACCCAGCGGCGATCCTGGAACCGGACCGTCGTCTCGGCCCGCCCGGTCGGGCCGGTCTCGGTGGTCACGCGGAGCAGGGGATTGTCCGCCGGCAGCAGCATGCGGTGATCCAGGGTGGCCACGATTCCCGTGACCAGGTCGCGCAGCGCGATGAAATCCACCACCATGCCATGCGCGTCCGGCCGCCCCTCGACGTCCACGGCGACCATCCAGTTGTGTCCGTGGACGGCTTCGCAGAGGGTGTCGGTGAGCGTGATGAAGTGCCCGGCACAGAAGACGTGCACGGCCTTCCGGAGGCGGACTTCGAACCGTTCGTTCATCGCGTGCATGCCCTCACTGTGCGTCGAGTGGCGGAACCGCGCCGAGCCCGGTCTCCCGGCGCCACGATTCGTCCCGGAGCAGAATGTACAGCGCCGCGGCCAGCAGGTCGGCCGTGGTGCCCGGATTGATCCGCACCGGCCGCCGGAGCGCGTGGTCGAACGCGGCGGCCGCCGGCCGCCATTCCTCGCCGGGCCGGGCGAGGACCTCCGCCGCCCGCCGCGAGACGTCGGCCGCGACGTGGGGCCCGTGGCGCCGCGCGATCAGCGTGTCGGGCTCGCGGGCGAGTTGCGCGAGGTGCGCCCGCACGATCGCGTCGGCCACCCCGCGTCCGGCGGCAAACTCGGTGGCGAGGTCGCGCACGGGGCCCGCCAGCAGGGCGGCGTAGCCCTCGGCCCAGAGCCGCGCGATCTGGTCGCGCGGCGCGGCCAGCCGCATCGCCTCGAGCAGGTCGTCGGGCGGTCGCTGCCGCACGTCCCAGCGCGGGCTCGAGCCCATGCCCCCGGGGTTCGCCACGGCGATCGCCTCCCACACCGCGGCGGCATCGCCGCGATCGAGCCGGGCGAGCACGTCGGTCACGGCCCCCGCGTCGATCGCCGCCCCGAGCGGGCCGGCGGCGTCAGGAACCGCCGCCAGGGGCGCGATCGCGAGCACGATGCCCAGGTTCGCATTCGACCGCGTCACCTGGCGCGTCGCCGTGACGGCGTCGAGAATCGTCCGGCCGAGCGGCACCGCCGCGGCCCGGTCGAGTGGCGCCGCGATCGCCAGGCCGGCCGACACGAGCTCGTCGTGCGTCAGGTCGGGGAAGGAAGCCCCGGGATGGACGTTGCCCGGCTTCGGGGCGGAGGCCTCGAGCAGACAGGCCAGCGCCGCGCACCAGCCGCGGCCCCAGGCCGCGCAGCCCGAAGGCATGCGACCGGCCGCCGCGCGGATCGCCGCCGCGGCCGGATCGGGATCTGGGTGCATGTGCATTTCTCGTGAAAGGCGGAACGCCGTCTCGCTCCCGCGGCCGCAAGGGTACACTTTTTTCGGGCGATCAGGCCCGCATCCGTGGAGCGACGACAGCATGGCGAGTGGAACCGACGGGATGGTGGAGCGGGGCATGGGCCCGGAATGTTTCCTGAACCGGGAACTGAGCTGGCTGGAGTTCAACCTCCGGGTTCTCGAGGAGGCCGAAAATCCGGCGAATCCGCTCATGGAGCGGCTGAAGTTCCTGGGCATCTTCAGCTCCAACCTCGACGAGTTCTTCATGGTCCGGGTATCGGGCTTGCGGGAGCAGGCGTTTGGCGAAAGCGCCCCGCAGGACTACTCGCCGGACGGCCTCAGTGCGCTCGAGCAACTCAAGGCGATCGCGTCGCGGACGCAGGAACTGGTCGCCCGGCAGTATCGCTGCCTGCGCGAGAGCCTGGCTCCCGCCATGGAAGCCGAGGGCTTTCGGCTCCTGCGATACCACGCGCTCGAGGGCGGACAGCGGGAGCAGGTCGATCGCTTCTTTCGCGAGCGGGCCCTGCCGATCCTGACGCCGATGGCGGTCGATCCGGCGCACCCGTCGCCCCGCTATCACAATCGCGGCCTCTATCTCGGCGTGATGCTGCACCGCTCGGAGGGGCTGGGGCCCAAGCGGATGTTCGCCGTCGTGCAGGTGCCGCAGGTGCTGCCCCGGGTCGTGCCCGTGGACGGCGGCGAACCGGGCACGCGCTCGTTCGTGCTGCTCGAGGACGTCGTGTCGGCCCGGCTCCCGGAACTGTTCGGCGGCTTCGAGGTGGAGTCGTGGAGCGCGTTCCGCATCACGCGGGACAGCGACCTCGAACTGCTGGAGCAGGAATCGGACGACATGCTCAAGCTCATCGAGGACCGGCTCAAGGCCCGGCAACGCGGGCAGGCGGTCCGGATCGAGATCGCCGCCAAGGCCGACGACGCCATCACCCGCATGATCATCGACGAAGAGGGGCTGCAGGGGGGCGACGAGGGGCACGGCGACCGCTACGGCGAGGTCTACCGCATCGACGGCCCGCTCGACCTGACGGCGATCTGGGAACTCTACCGGTTGCCCGGCTATGAGCGGCTTCACGACAAGCCGTTCACGCCGCGGGTGCCGCGCGGGCTCGAACGCCGCGGGGCCGACATCTTCTCCGCCATCGCGCAGCGCGACATCCTCCTCCATCATCCCTACGAGTCGTTCGATCCGGTCGTCGAATTCGTGACGAGCGCGGCCAGCGACCCGCGAGTCCTCGCCATCAAGCAGACGCTCTACCGCACGAGCGGTGATTCCCCAATCTCGCGGGCCTTGATCGCGGCGGCCGAGTCGGGGAAGCACGTGACGGCGCTGGTCGAGCTGAAGGCCCGCTTCGACGAGGCCAACAACGTCAGTTGGGCGCGGCAGATGGAGCGCGCGGGCGTGCACGTCGTGTTCGGCTTCCTCGACCTCAAGACCCACTGCAAGGTGTCGCTCGTCGTGCGGCAGGAGGGGCAGGCGCTGAAGCGCTACGTGCACCTGGGCACCGGCAACTACAACCCGACGACGGCGCTCCTCTACACCGACGTGGGGCTCTTCACCGCCGACGAGGCGGTGGCCGAGGATGCGTCGGCGCTGTTCAACCTGCTCACCGGCTACTCGCAGGGACATGCGTGGCAGCGGCTGATCGTCGCGCCGAACGACCTGCACCGCCGGACGGTCGAGCTGATCGACGAGCAGGCGCAACGGGCCCGCGAGGGGCGGCCCGCGCGGATCGTCGCGAAGCTCAACGCCCTGGTCGATCGGCGCGTGATCGAGGCGCTCTACCGGGCCAGCCAGGCGGGGGTGCCGATCGACATCATCGCCCGCGGCATCTGCTGCCTCCGGCCGGGCGTGCCGGGATTGAGCGAAACGATTCGCGTGCACAGCATCGTCGATCGGTTTCTGGAGCACAGCCGGGTCTACGTGTTCGGCCCCGACGAGGAGGCGAAGGTGTTCTTCTCGAGCGCCGACTGGATGCCGCGCAACTTCTTTCGGCGGGTCGAGGTGATGGTGCCGGTGCTCGCGCCGGACTTGAAGGACCGCGTGCTCAAGGAGATCGTGCCCGTCTACCTGGCCGACAACACGCGGGCCCGACGGCTCGATTCCGCGGGGGTCTTTCATCCCTTGCGGCCGGGGCCGGGCGAGCCGGCCCGCCGCTGCCAACTCGAGTTCCTCGAGGCGCGCGGCGAGGCGCCGCCCACCGAAGCGGTCGCCGCGGAATCGGTCGCCGCGGGCTGAGTGCCGCGCCGTCGCGGCTTCTTGAAACGATTGTCCGAGCGTCAATAGAATCCGGTCGGTTCCGTTCGAGCCGCAGTGACAGGGAAGGCAGAGCTCCAGCGATGGCGGAGGATCACTATCAGACGCTCGGCGTGTCCCGCACCGCCTCCGCGGAGGACATCCGCAAGGCCTATCGGGAACTGGCGCGGAAGTACCACCCCGACCTCCACCCCGACGACGACGCGGCGAAGGAGAAGTTCAAGAAGGTGCAGGCGGCGTTCGACGTGCTCAACGAACCCAGCAAGCGGGAGATGTACGACCGCTACGGGAGTTCGTTCGAGGGCGTGGGGGCTGGCGGTCCGGGGGCCGGCTGGGGCGGCGGCCCGTTTCCGGGCGGAGGGAGTGCTGGCGGGTTTCCCGGGGGAGGCGAGATCGACCTCGAAAGTCTCTTCGGGGGCGCGGGCGGATTCGGCGACCTGTTCGGAGGCGGCGGGCGGGCGAAGGCGCCGCGCGGTCGCCGGCGGGCGGCGCAGGTGCCCGGCGAGGATGTCACGGCGCGGATCGAGGTGCCGTTTCGACTGGCGATCGACGGCGGCAAGACCGACGTGCGGATCGATCGCGACGGCAAGACCGAAACGATCAGCGTGACGATCCCGCAGGGGCTCCCGGACGGCGCGCGGATGCGGCTGCGGGGCCAGGGGCTGCCCGGATCGGGCGGGGCGGCCGCGGGCGATCTGCTCCTCGAAGTGGGCGTCGAGCCGCATCCCGTGTTTCGACGCGACGGCGACACGCTGGAACTGACCCTGCCGATCACCCTGGCCGAGGCGATCGAGGGCGCGAAGGTCGATGTGCCGACGCCGTGGGGCACGATCGCGCTGCGGATCCCGGCCGGCACGTCGGGCGGCCGCAAGCTGCGCGCGGCGGGCATGGGCGTGCGGCACGCCAACGGCGCCAAGGGAGACCTCATCGCGGAGGTGCAGATCATGCTCCCGGAGGGCGCGGATGCGGGGGCGGTCGCCCGTCTGCTCGAGGCCGCCAAGGCGGCGGAGCCGGCCGGTGCCGCCGGGCCGCGAGCGCAACTGCGGTGGTGACGCCGGCGCCGCAGGGACTGCCGAAGACAGTGCGGTTGCTGAAGCCGCAGGAGTTTTCGCGGGTCTATGACCGCCGCTGGTCGGCGGCGGCGGGCCCGCTGGTGCTCTACGCCGCTCCGAACGAGGTGCCGGGAGCCCCCGCGCGGCTCGGGCTCTCGGTGTCGCGACGCATCGGCAACGCGGTCGTCCGCAACCGTTGGAAGCGGCGGCTGCGCGAGGCGTTTCGCGTCGTGCGGCGGTCGCTCCCGCCGGGCACCGACTTCGTGATCGTGGTGCGGTCGGGCCAGGCTCCGGTGGGGGCCGCGGGCGGCCACGCCATCGCCGAATCGATCGTGGCGCTCGCCCGCCGCGTCGGCGCCAGGCCCGGCTACGGGAGACGATGAAGGTGGCATCCGGGGGCGGGGTGTGGCGTGCGGTGGCGCGGACCTGCGATCGCGGGGCGTCCGCGGCGCTCGTCGCGCTCGTCGTCGTCTACCAGTGGACGCTCAGTCCGCTCCTGGGCCGCAACTGCCGGTTTCAGCCGACGTGCAGCGCCTACTTCCGGCGGTCGGTCGAGCGGTACGGCGCCTGGCGTGGCACCCTGCGCGGCCTCGCGCGGATCGCCCGCTGCCATCCCTGGCATCCCGGCGGTTACGATCCGCCCTGATTCGGCCGGCGTGCGGCGAGCGTGGCGAGCACCGGGGCGTTGGCGGCGGGAAACGCGAGCGTTTGCAGCGACTCGAGCGGCGTCCACGCGAACGGCTGCCGCGGCGGGGCGTCCGGGACGACGGGGTGGGCCTCGAAGAAGAGCAGCCGCAGCGGCCCCGACAGGGCAGCGCCCGGGACGACGGCGAGCCGCGGTCCGATCCGCACCGCGACCCCCGTCTCTTCGAGGCACTCGCGGGCGGCGGCCGCTTCCGGCGTCTCCCCGGCCTCCACCTTGCCGCCCGGAAACTCGTGGAGCCCCGCCGCGTCGACGGCGTCGCCGGGCCGCCGGCCGACGAGCACGCGGCCCCGGTCGAGGACGACGGCCACGGCGATCGTGACGGGATCCGCGCTCACGCGGGGTGCTGGACCAGTTCGAGCAACCGGCCCGGCGACCCCATGATGTTGTCGCCGGCATCGACGTGCAGCAGTTCGCCGGTGATGCCGAGCGACTCGCGGGAGAGCAGCCAGGCACCCGCCTTGCCCACCTCCTCGTGCGTGATGTTGCGGCCCATCGGCGACATGTGCTGGTAGAGTCCGAGCATGTCCTCGACGCCCGCGCCGCGGCCGGCGAGCGTGCGGAGCGGACCGGCGCTGACCGCGTTGACGCGGACGCCGGCCGGCCCGAGGTCGTAGGCCATGTACTTCACGCAGGCATCGAGCGTGGCCTTGCAGACGCCCATGATGTTGTAGCCCGGCACCACCTTCTCGCCGCCGAAGTAGGTGAGCGTGAGGATCGAGGCATCCTTGGAGAGGATGCCCCGCGCGAGCCGGCCGACGGCGAGCAGGCTGTAGGCGCTCGTTTCCATCGCGATGCGGAAGCCTTCGCGGCTGCAGTTGGTCGTCTCGCCCTTGAGATCCTCCATCGGCGCGTAGGCGATGGAGTGGACGAGGAAGTCGATCGTGCCGAACTCCTGCTTGGCGCGATCGATCACGGCGGCGATCTGGTCGTCGCTGGACACGTCCATCGGCACGAGAAACTTGGCATTCGGCTCGGCGTCGGTGAGTTGGGCCACGCGCCGGCGGTTGCGCTGCCGCTCGTCGTCCGGGCGGTCGGGGAGGTGGGAGAAGCCGATCTGGCCACCTTCGTGAAGGATTTCCTTGGCGATCGACCAAGCGATCGAGTGGTCGTTGGCGACGCCGAGAACGAGCCCCTTCATTCCGTCGAACCTGCCCATGTGCTGCTTCCTCCGCGAGCGTTTCGGTCTCCGGATCGCGAGCCCCGGCTGCGCCGGCCGCCGATTCGGAGCGCGGAATGTAGCGGCTGCGAGGAAATCCCTCAACGCGAACCCAGCCCTGCGGTGCGTGCACGCCCGCCGGAGCGGCGCCGGCCCCTTGCCTGGTGGAGGCGCCCCATGTAAAAAAGACGGCTCGCCCCGTTAGCTCAATTGGTCAGAGCATCTGACTCTTAATCAGAGGGTTCTTGGTTCGAGTCCAAGACGGGGCACTGCGGATTGCTCTGCACAACGCCGCGTCCGGCGGCGCAAGCCTTGTCCCGCGGCTCCCGCGCTGCGATCTCTGCCGGCGGCCCGCGACGTCGGCCGAGCTCCGGCGGGCCGGAGGGTCGGCGATGAGACGATTCACGCCCCTGCTGTCGGCCCTGCTGCTGATGGTGCTCGCTGCGTCCGCCCCCGCGCAGGTGATCGTCCACGGCGCGAACGGCGTGAAGCTTCTGGGCGAACGGATCGAGCCGGACGGCGCGGCCGCCTATACGTTGGAGGTCTACCGCGGATTCACCCGGCAGGTTCCCAAGGCGGCCGTGCAACTGATCGAACGGAAGCCCGAACCGGACGGGGAACCGCCGCGGGCCCTGCCCCGCCGGCCGAAGGCCCGACTCGCCGCTGACGAGAAGGCCGAGCTCGACCGGCTGCTCGTCGCCTACTTCGAGGCGGCCCACGAGCCGGCCAAGCAGGGCGACATCCTGGCCGCGTTGCGGCGGCTCGACACGCTGCCCGCCGCCGAGGCGGCCGGGTTCGCGAAGCGCATCCGCGACCTGGCACGACGCGGCCCCACGCTCGTCGTCGGCACGGAGCGGTTTGCCCATCCAAAGTTCCCCGGCACGGTGCACGTGGAGGTGCATCCGCCCGATCAGCCGCCGGCCGACGACCTGCCCGTGTTCCTCGCCCTCCACGGCGGGGGCGAAAACATGGGCGATTGGAATCTGGGCACCGGGATGTTTCTCGATGCGGCGCGGGCGAAGTGGAAGAAGGGGCTCTTCATCTGCCCCGTGGTGCTCGAGAAGCGGTACGCGGAGTGGGGCCGCAACCCGCTCGAGGAAGAGTACGTGAAGGAGGTCCTCAAGGCGGCGAAACGCACCTGGAACATCGACACGAACCGGATCTACGTCGGCGGCTACTCGATGGGCGGCTACGGCGCCTGGCACATCGGCGGGCATCAGGCGGATGTGTTCGCCGGGCTCGTCTCGGGCGCCGGCGGCATCCTCACCGGTCAGAGCGTGGGGGAGGCCTGGGGCTGGGGCGTGATCGGCAACGTGCGGCACACCGCTGCGGCCTTCGTCCACGGCACGAAGGACGAGCCGTCGCCGGTCTGGAGCGACCAGACCGCCAACCGCATCCTCGACGGCCTGGAGCAGGGACACCCGGGCTGCTACCGCCACCGGTACGTGGAAATCGAGAACGGCGACCACCAGGCGGCGGTCGGAGGCATGGGCGAGGCGGTGCAGTGGGTTCTGCAGCACGAGCGAAACCCCGTTCCCAAGTCGGTGACCTGGGAACCGACGCGGCCGTTCGTGAAGCTCTTCCACTGGCTGCGGGTGGCGGAGCCGGCGATGTTTCAGCGGCTCGATGCCCGCATCGAGGGCAACCTGATCGAGATCGAGACCGAGCGGCTGCCCGGCGGCTTCAGCCTGCTGCTCAACGACGAGCTCGTCGACTTGGCCGCGCCGGTCACGGTGCGGATCAACGGCGCGGAGGCGTTTCGCGGCCTGGTGCCCCCAAGCGTCACTGCGTTGGTGGAGAGCATCGACGACAAGCTCGACGACCGGCAGATCTACACGGCCCGCGTCGATTTCTGAGCCGCCGTCCCGCGGCGGTGGTCGTCGATCCGGTCGCCCAGCAGGCCGACCGCGGCCTCGAGGTCGCGGCTCCGTAACGCGTCGAGCATCCGCGCGCGGCGCTTCTGGATGTCGAGCGGTTGGCGATAGATCCGGGGATAGGTGTCGCGGAGGAACGCGCTCGTGCGGCTCACGAGCGACGTCCAGATCGGCTCCAGCTCCCGCGAGCCCGCCCGGCGGACGAGCGTGCGGTGGAACGCGATGTCGTGCTCGGCGATCACCGGGAAGTCGCGGGCCACGCACGCGACCCGCATCCCGTCGAGGATGCCGCTCCAGCGCGCGAAATCGGACTCGGTCAGATGGTCGATCACCGCGCGGATGGCGAACTCCTCGACCAGGTGCCGAACCCGGACGATCAGTTCACAGACCTCCGCGGAGGGCTGCGCGGCGACCTTCAGGCCCGCGTTCGGCCGCCCCTCGAGAAGACCTTCGTGGAGGAGTTGCTGCAACGCCTCGCGGATCGGGGTGCGGCTGACGCCGTAGCGCTCGCCCAGCTTCACCTCGTGCAGTCGCTCGCCTTCCGGAATGCGTCCGGTAAGCACGTCGGTGCGGATCCTGTCGGCGATCTGTTCGCGGAGGCTGAACGCGATCGGATGATCATGGATCGGATCGTCGCTGGCCATGACGGTACCCCCGTGCAAAGCGATCCTGCCTGCATCGGCCGCGTGGTCAGGCCCCGCAGCCGCTCCCCATCCCCGTCGACAGTGTACGCCGCCGGGGGCGGCGACGCGACAGTTCGGAGCCGACGGACAGGCGGATTTCAGCCGCCGGCGGCGCGCGCCTCCGCCGGCCGCCGGTCAGGGGTCGGCGGCGGGGATCACCGGGGGATGGGGGCCGGTCACGGTGAGCCGGAAGGTCTTGCGATCCTGCTGCGGGTCGGTGCGCAGGAACTGCGCGAAGATCATCCGGTCGCCGGGCCAGTCGCGGGTGGCCACGAGCCGGGCCCGCACCCAGACCTGCGAGCCGCCGGCGACGAGCGGCCCGATGTCGTGCGACCCGTCGTTGAAACCGCCGCGGTTCGCCTCCAGCGAGGCCACGGTCTTCCACGTCACGCCATCGGCGGAGACATCGACCGCCGCCTTCGCGCCGGGGTCGTAGGGAAACGGATCGCCGGTCGTCCAGACGGCGATTCCGCAGGCGAGCGTGGCGTCGTGAATCGTGAAGGGCAGGTCGAACCGGAGGATCACCACGCCCTCCTTGCCGGCCGTGGTGGGGCGGATGAACGTGGTCGCGCCGGCGTGCCGCTCCGTATAGCACTCCGCGTCGGTCATGGAGACGAGGTGCTTCCTCCAGCCGGCGTCGAGCAGGTTGAAGGCGATCTCCCGGGATGGAGGCATCTTCCACGTCGCCCGCGCCGGGGCGGCGAGTCGATTGCCGGACGCATCGACCGGTGAGGTCGTCGTGCCCGCCAGTTCCAGCACGTAGGTGCCCTCGTCGGCCGTCAGCGTTTCCAGGCCGCTGATCTTCCAGCTCCGGCCCTGGCCGGCGACGGTCGCGGTGTCGAGCGGCACCGGCCGCCCAGGGAGCCGAAGCGGTGCGACGCGCCGTCGGAGAGCGGCAGACCGTCGAGGAGTCGGCGCAGATCGACCGCGAGTTCGGCGGCCGAGCCGTAGCGCCGGGAAGGGGACTTGGCGAGGCAGGTGGCCGCGATCCGGGCGAGGCCCCGGCCCAGGCGGCGGTCGGGGACGACGAGCCGCGCGGGGGCCGCCTCCTGCACGATGCGGGCCGTCTCGCCGAGCGACTTGCCGGCGAGGTCGTGGGGGAAGCGGCCGGTGAGCAGTTCGTGGAGGACGACGCCGAGCGCGTAGACGTCGGTCCTCGCATCGATGACGGCTCCCTCGGTGCCGAACTGCTCCGGGCTCATGTACGGCCGCGTGCCAACGAATTGCCCGGTTTCGGTGCACGACGCGGTGTCGGACTCGTCGCCATCCATCAGCCGGGCGATGCCGAAATCAATCACCTTCGGCCGTCCGTCGCCGTCGATCAGCATGTTGCCCGGCTTGAGATCCCGGTGCACGACGCCCTGCGCGTGCCCGTGGGCGATCGCGTCGCACGCGGCGGCAAACAGTTCCAGCCGGCTGCGGACGGGCAGGCCGCGGCGGTCGCAGAACCGGGTGAGCGGTTCCGCCCCGGTCACGAACTCCATCACGAAGAAGGGAATCTCCGCGCCGCCGACGCGCTGGCAGCCGGCCAGATAGATCTGGGCGATGCCCGGATGCCGCAGGCGGCCGAGCACCTCCGCCTCGCGCCGAAACCGTTGCTGGTTGGCGGGCGATCGCGCCCCCGGTCGCATCACCTTCACAGCCACCGCCCGGGCGGGCTGCTCCTGCCGGCCCTCGTAGACGCGGCCCATGCCTCCCTGCGCGATCAGCCGCTCGATGCGGACGCCCGCGAACTCGACGCCGATCAGGGGATCGGGCTGCACGCCGTCGGCCGCGGCGTCCGCCAGCCCGAAGTCGGTCGAGAGCCGCGAGAGGCCGCCGCTCGACCCGCGCGTGTCGGCCATCGTGCCGCGTGGCGTGACGGACGAGGCCGCCGTCCGGGACGGTTCCGCCGCGTCGATCCGAACGTGGTCATCGGTCATCGGCAGGGGTGCTCCCCCCACTATCATGCCCGCTGCACGGGGTGCGAGCCAAGTCGTCGCCGGCGGGTATATTCAGTCGGGTTCGCCCTCCGGTTGCGCCTCATGACCCGCCCCCCGGCCGCCTTGCCCACCGACGCGCCCCAGCGGCCCTGGAGCCTGTTCGTCAGCCTCGCGGCGCTCGGGGTGATGGCGCTGGTCGCGCCGTTCATCGCGCGGGCCGCCGTCTCCGTGCTGTCGGTCGAAGCCACGACGCCGCTCGACTGGGTGCCGATGACGTTCGCCCCGCGGCAGGCCTACGCCGACTTCGCGCGGCAGTTCGAGAGCGGCGACGTGGTCGTCCTGTCGTGGCCCGGATGCGAACTCGGTGCGCCCGCCCTCGACCGGCTGCTGGAGGCGGCCACCGGACCGGAGTCGCCCCGGGACGCCGCCGGCCGGCCCTGGTTCGACGGGGTGGCCACGGGCTCGGTCGCGGTGGACAACCTCGTCGCCCCGCCGCTCGAACTCGAGCGCGAGGAGGCCGTGAACCGCCTCAAGGGCCTCCTCGTCGGCGCCGACGGCCGCACCACGTGCGCGGTGATCGGGTTCACGCCCGCGGGCGTCGGCGATCGACGGCGCGCCGTGGCATGGATTCGCGACGTGATCCGGCGGACCGCGACGGTCGATGACGACGCGGTGCACATGGCCGGGCCGGTGATCGACAACCTGGCGGTGGACGGGGCCAGCACCGACTCGCTCAACACCTTCGCGCTGCCGGCCGGACTCGTGATCTTCGCGCTGACCTGGTGGTCGCTGCGTTCGTTCTTCTACGCCGGCCTGGTCTTCGCCGTGTCGCTCTGGTGCGTCGGGCTCTCGTTCCTGACCCTGCACGCCTGTGGCGACCGGATGAACCCGGTGCTGATCGTGATGCCGGTGCTCGTGCTCGTGCTGGGCGTCTCGGGGGGCATCCACCTGATGAACTACCTGGGCGAGTCGCTCGAGGACGGGGGGCAGGCGGGGGTCGCCCGCCGGGCCGTCCGGCTCGGCTGGCTGCCGTGCGGCCTCTCGGCGGGAACGACCGCGATCGGGCTGGCGTCGCTGGTCGTCAGCGAGCTGGAGCCGATCCGCGTGTTCGGATTCCACGCCGCGATCGGCGTGATGGCCACGCTCGTGACGATGTTTCTCGTGCTGCCCGGCATCTTCGAAACCTGGCCCCGGCACGCGGCCGCCGCCGTGGAGGCCACGGCGCGGGAAACGAAGTTCGTGTCGTTCATCCTCCGCCATGCGGCGCCGATCACCGCCATGTTCGTCACCTCCATGCTCCTCGCCGGCGGCGGCCTGCCGCGGATCCGCACGTCGGTGCGGATCGACACGCTGTTCTCGGCCGAGAGCCCCGTGATTCGCGACTACGCATGGATCGAGCGGCAGATCGGCCCCCTCGTGCCGATCGAGGTGATGGTGCGGTTCGGCGACGTGGAGGGCGTGCGGGCCGCCGAACGGCTCGACCTCGTGCGGGCGATCGCGCAGCGGCTCGAGCGTCTGCCCGGCGTGAGCGGCGTGGTGACGGCCGCCACCTTCCTCCCCGACTTCGCCGACACCGACGGCGTGCGTTCGACGATGCGCAAGGCGATCGCGGCCCGGCGGCTGGCGCAGAGCCTGGCGGCCGTCGATGACATGAAGTACGTGCGGGCCGTCGAAGGGGGACAGGTCTGGCGGGTCACGGCCCGCGTGCCGGCGCTCCGCGACATCGACTACGGCGCCTTTCTCGAACTCGTGAAGAATGAGGTCGAGCCGCCGGTGGCGGCGGCGGGCGGAGAAGGGCGGGGCATCTCGGTGGCGTGCACGGGGATCATGCCCCTCGTGCACGCGATCCAAAACACCCTCCTCCGCGATCTGTTCAGCAGCTTCCTCTCGGCCTGTCTCCTGATCACGGTGGTGATGATGGTCGTGGAGCGGGGCGTGGGGGCCGGCCTCGTGGCGATGGTGAGCAACGTGTTTCCGATGATCCTGATGTTCGGGCTCCTCGGCTGGACGCAGACGCCGCTCGACATCGGGAGCGTGATGACCGCGTCGATCGCGCTCGGCATGGCGATCGACGGCACGCTTCACTTCCTCACGTTTTTTCGGCGGGCCCGCGATGCCGGCAGTTCCGCGGCCGACGCGGTGCACGCCGCGTACGGCCACTGTGCCGCGGCGATGACGCAGGGCACGCTCGTCTGCGGGCTGGGCATCCTCGTGTTCGCCCTGAGCTCGTTCGCCCCCACCAGTCGCTTCGCCTGGATGCTGGCGCTGCTCCTGGCAGCCGCGTTGGCCGGCGACCTCGTCCTGCTCCCGGCGCTGCTCGTCGGTCCGGCGGGACGGTGCTTCAGGCCATCCCGCGGCGGATCGCCCACACGGCCGCCTGCGTCCGATCGTTGACGGCGATTTTGCGGAGCATGTTCTGCACGTGCTCCTTCACGGTCTCCACGCTGATGATCAGCGCGTCGGAGATCTCCTTGTTGGAGAGCCCCATCGCCACCAGCCGCAGGACCTGCGTCTCGCGGGGCGTGAGAGGCACGTCGGCGTCGGCCGGCAGGTCCTGGTTGGCCATCGACGAGGCCATGCGCTTCATCTCGCCGCCGCGCGTCGGTTCGTCTCCGGCGGCCGCGCCCGCGATTGCCTCGATCAGCGCGGCTCTGGACACGGTCTTCAGCAGATAGTCGTGCGCGCCGGCCGACGCGGCTCTCGCCACGTAGGTCGGATTGTCGAACGTCGAAAGCACGACGACGCGCACGTCGGCCGCGGCGTCGCGGATCCTCCGGATCGAATCGAGTCCGTCCTCGCTTCCCAGTCTCACGTCGAGAAGCACGACGTCGGGCTTGAGCTTGCGGGTGACCTTCACCGCCTCGTCGCCGGTCGTTGCCTCGCCGACGATGCGAATCTCGGAGTCCTTGAGCAGGCTCGCGAGACCCTGTCGAACGAGCTCGTGGTCGTCCACGACGACCACCTTGACCGCCTTGCCCGCCATGGAAGTGCCCCTTCGATCAAAACCCCGCTCCGGAATCGACCCCCGCCGCCGAACAGGGTACCACCTTTGGGGAAACGCGACACCTTGTGGGGAGGGGGTGGATGCCGGGGCGGAAAATGCGGCGTAGACTCGCGTCGCCGCGGCGGCGCCAGAGTCGGCCGTCGTTCCTTCTTCAATCCCAGGTCGTGCGTGACGGATCCAATCCTGCTCTTCGATGCGGCGGGCGTGCTGGCGCTGGCGAAGCCGGCCGGGCTGGCGACCCAGGCCC
>JBEIQP010000093.1:0-10499 GCA_040376455.1 Planctomycetaceae bacterium
CAACTCGCCAGGAGGACGAACGGCGTCACGGGCACGAACAGCAGCAAGGCGCCGACGAACGCCAACGCCAGGCAGGAAAACCCCCCGGCGACGTAGAGAAAACTCTTGAGCGGATCGGGTGGCGGCGGGGGCTGCGGCAGCCGCAGCGGCGGAGATCATACGGCAAAACCAGCCGTGGTAGAATCCCCGGACGTGTCGCTGCCAGCCGGCCCGGACGCCTGCCTGATGGACCTCCGTCCCACCACCGATCCGCTCAAGAGTTTTCTCTACGTCGCCGGGGGGTTTTCCTGCCTGGCGTTGGCGTTCGTCGGCGCCTTGCTGCTGTTCGTGCCCGTGACGCCGTTCGTCCTCCTGGCGAGTTGGTGCTTCTACCGGGGCTCCCCGCGGATGCATGCCTGGCTGCACCGCTCGAAGTGGTTCGGGCCCACGCTCGACGATTGGCAGCACTATCACGGCATCCGCCGCAGCCTCAAACACCGGGCGGTGGCGATGGTGCTCGCGGTCGTGGCGGTGAGCCTCCTGATCAGCAGCCTTCCCTGGCCGCTCCGGCACCTCTTCCTCGCCTGCGTGGCGGTCGGACTGTACGTGATCTGGCGCGTGCCGACGCTTCCCGACGACGCCCCGAAGGCCCCCCGCACGATCGCGGAATGACGCGGTTCGGCCCGGGCCGGCGTCAGTGCTCGACCGACGCGTCGGGCTCCGGGAGCCAGTGCGTGAGGATCGCGCCCACGAGGGCGTAGCCTCCGGCGACGGCCGCCCCCACCACCGCGATCCGCACCGGGTCCGGGGGCGTGGCGGCGGCGAACGTGAGCGTGAGCCAGGCGGCGGCGGTGCCGAGCACCCGGCCCCCGATGTTGGCGGCGAAGCTCTCGCCGGTGCCCCGGAGATGCGTCGGAAAGACGAGCGGGATGTAATTGCCCCAGAAGCTGAACTGCGCGACGGTGACCAGGCCCGCCACGAAGATGCCCGCCTTTATCCAGGGGAGCGAGTCGGCGGCGGTGAGTTGCGTCGAGATCCACCAGAAGAGCGCCGGCACGACGACGAGCGCCGGCAGCTGAAACAGCCGCAGCAGCGACCGGCGGCTCGCGATCCGCAGCGCGGCAAACGCCAGCAGCACGCGGCCGACGAGCCCGCCCACCTCCTGCCAGATCGTCACCTTCGCCACCGCCTCGTCGGTGGCGTTGCCGGCGATGCTCTTGAGCTTGGCCGCCGCGGGGGCGGGTTTGCCCGCCTGCTCGGCCGTGGCGACCGCTTCGGCCTGCGCCGCTTTCGCCGCGGCGAGGATGGCGGCGTGTCCCTTCGGCCCGCCGAGGATCTGCGGGAGTTGCTGGATCGCGCCGAAGGCGATCCCGTAACTGGCCGCGAAGACGAGCGTGGTGACCACCGTCGAGCGCACGAGCGCCGGGCTGAACAGTTCCCTGATGCTCGGACGCTTGAGGGTGCCCGCCCGCTTCTTCGCCGCCCAGACCGGGCTCTCCGGCAGGAAGGGCCGGATCAGGATCAGCGGCAGCGCGGGGATCACGCCGGAGACGAGCGTGTAGCGCCAGGCGTCGTGGCCGCCCTGAATGGCCGGCAACCAGTCGGCGAACTGGGCAGCCAGCACGTTGGCCGAGCCGACGAGCAGGCCGCCGAGCGACGAGAAGGCCTGCGTCCAGCCGAGCACGCGGTCCCGCTGCTCCCGGTCGGGGAAGAGCTCGGCCAGCCAGGCGACGGCGGCCACGAACTCCACGCAGACGCCGATGAAGACCAGGCAGCGGAAGAAGAGCAATTGCGGGAGCGACGTGGCGAAGCCGGCCGCCAGCGCGGCGAAGGCGTAGAGGAGAATGCTGAAGGTGAGCACGCGGCGCCGCCCGAGCAGATCGGTGAGGTAGCCGCCGAGCAGCCCGAAGATGCCGCCGGCGATCGCCGGCACGAAGAACAGCGCCCGCGCCCACCGCACATACTCGGGCGAACCGGGCACGAGCAGGGGCGTTCCTTCCGGCGTCGCGCCGCCGAGGGCCGCCAGCGCCGGCTTGATCACCAGCGGCAGCATCAGCAGTTCGTAGATGTCGAACGCGAAGCCGATGGCCGCGATCGCGCAGACGAGCCAGCCGGTGGCCGACAGGCGGCCCGTGATCGACGACGCGCCCGTGCCGCCCGTTTCCCGTGCTCGCGATGTCATGCCGACGGCCCTTCGATGCGCGGATGGCGGTGTGATCGAGCGCCGCGAACGGATCGGTCGCTCACGCCGCACAGCCTACCGGCAATCGGCCACCGTCTGCACGGGCCACGGCGGGCCGTGCAGACGGAAAGCCGCTACTGCGGGCCGATCGACGGCGGGCACTTCGCGAGGAAGTCGCGCGGACCGCGGGTCGTGTAGTAGGGATAGGCGACGGCACCGGTGGGCGGGCAGGCCGGGCCGGTCGCGCCGTAGTTCGAGGCCGCGAGCGCCGCCTTTTCCTCCGGCGAGAGGTGGTGCTTGGCGAGGCCGCCATACCGGCCCACGTGCGGGGCATGGCAGGCGCCCCCTTCGCATTCCTGGCAGGCGCCGTCGGGACATCCGCCTTCCTCGCACATGCCGGGTTCGCACGTGCCCGGCTGGCACGCGCCGCCGCGGCATCGACCGCCGACGTGCTGGGCTTGGTGCGCGTAGGGGCCGTCGGTGTTGAGCAGGAAGAGGCGGTCGATGATCGAGCAGCCGCTCGACGTGGCGGCCACCGCCATCACGACGGCCAGCCCGAAAATGCGTTTGCAGTTGGTCATGGGCGAGGATCCCCGCTGGGCGGGTGAACGGCCGGCGGCAAACCACCGCCACGCACGCTCTTCCGCGATCACGGGATATATCGGTCGTGCCGCACGAGCCGATTGAGAAAACCCTGCCGGCGGCAAGATGGGCAATCCTGCCGGGCCACACGGCGGGCGTCCGGCCGGAAAAACGGCGGCCTGGCCGCTGCACGCGGGGATGCGCGGCGGCGATCGTCAGCCGTTGAAGCGGCTGACGATCAGCGCAATGTTCTGGCCGCCGAAGCCGAAGCTGTTGGAGAGCGCCCTGTCGCAGCGGGCCTCGCGAACCTTGTTGGGCACGTAGTCGAGGTCGCAGTCGGGATCGGGGGTCTCGTAGTTGATCGTGGGCGGCAGGAGACCGTCGCGGATCGCCAGCAGGCAGACGATCATCTCCGTGGCCCCCGCCGCGGCGATCAGGTGGCCCATCATGCTCTTTGTGCTGGAGACCGGAATCTTGTAGGCCCGCTCGCCGAAGACCTTCTTGATCGCGAGCGTCTCGACGCGGTCGTTCACGCTCGTGCTGGTGCCGTGGGCGTTGATGTAGTGGATGTCGCCCAGGCCGAGCCCGGCGTCCTGCAGGGCCATGGTGATGCAGGAGGCGGCTCCCCGGCCCTCCGGGTGCGTGTCGGTGATGCGGTAGGCGTCGGCGGTCGAGCCGTACCCGATCAGTTCGCCGTGGATCTTCGCGCCCCGGCGCTTGGCGTGCTCCAGTTCCTCCAGCACGACCATCGCCGCCCCCTCCCCGAGCACGAAGCCGTCGCGGTCGTTGTCGAAGGGCCGACTGGCCCGCGTCGGCTCATCGTTCCGGGTGGAGAGCGCCGTCAGCAGGTTGAATCCCGTCACGCCGAAGGGGTGGATCATGCTGTGCGTGCCGCCGGAAAGCATGACGTCGGCCTCGCCCCGGCGGACGATCTCGGCAGCCTCGCCGATCGCCTGGCTCGACGCGGCGCAGGCCGTGAGGCAGTTGAGATTCGGCCCCTGGGCGTCGAACATCCCGGCGAGATGGCCGGCCGGCATGTTCGGTTCTTGTTCCACTTCCGACAGCGGGTGCAGCGTTTCGAGCCCGAGCTTCGTGAACTTCGCGACGTCGAGCGTCTCGCCGTCGATCGCGGCCATCATCATGCTCGTGAAGGAGTCGAAATCCTGCTGCCCTTCACCGCTACCCAGGTAGATGCCCAATCGCGTCGGATCGGACGGCAGCCCCTTCGGCAGGCCGGCATCCTGCATCGCCTGGAGGGCAGCGCCGGCCGCGAACCGGGTGTGGCGACCACAGAACTGCCAGAGTTTGGCGTCTTGCCCCTCGTCGGCGATGTCCCAGTTGCGGACTTCCGCCGAGATTTTCGTGGGAAACTTGGAGGCGTCGAAAACGGTGGTCATGCCCACGCCCGAAGCGCCGGCGATCAGGTTTTTCCAGAGCGACTCCACCCGCACACCCAGCGGCGTGACGCAGCCCATGCCCGTGATCACGACCCTGCGCCTGCCGGCACCCATCGTAGCTCCTCCCGAAAGACCAGCGTCCAGCGGTTCACCAATCGGGCCGCGCCAGAGGCTGCCCCGCCTCGTCGCGGCCGACGTCGTAGATGTGCATCTGATCGAGCCAGCGGAGCAGTTCGTGCGGCTCGAAGAGTTGCGGAACGCCCTCGCCCGGCTCGAGATGGGCGAAGAACAATTCCGCCTCGCCCTGCAGCTTGTCCCCCACCGTGCTACGCACCTTCGTCAGCGAACCGGCCGGCTTCAGGTCGAGCACTTCCGCCTGAAAACGGATCGTGTCGCCCGGCACGGCGTCGAAGTGGAATTCCGCCGCCGCCACCTTCGCGAGCACGACCCGCCGATTGTATTCGATCGCATCCGCGACCAGCAGGCCTGCCGTCTGCGCCATCCCCTCGACGATCAGCGAGTTGGGCATCAGGGCCGCGCCCGGAAAGTGGTCGTGCATGTGCTCCTCGGCGAGGGACACATTCTTCACGGCGGTGGCACGCGTGCCGCGGACGAATTCGTCGAAGCGATCGATCCAGAACCAGCGCATGAACGGGTGGCGGCGCGGGGCCGTCCTCGAGGGTGGACATGGTCGGGGAAGCCTGCGACCACCGGCTCGCCGGGGGCCGGATCTCACCCGGAAGTCTGTCAGGCGGCGAGCTTGCTCTCGACGTAGCGAACCATGTCCTCGACGGTCAGGGTGTTCGCGAAGTTTTGCACGCTCGGGTTGGCCTCGAATTTGGCCAGATCGGCGAACGGCATGCGGGCCTTGAGGGCCGAGAGGCCTGCCGCGTTGACTTTGCCGTTGGTGACAAACTCCGTACTGGACAGCACGTCTTCGGGAAACAGCTCGCCCCGGGAGATCTTAATGCCGAACGCCTTCTCGAGGCGGAACACGATGTCCAGGAAGTCGATCGACTCCGCACCCAGGTCGCCGACCATGGTCGCGGAAGGGGAGACATCCTCTTCGTCCACCCCGAGGGCGTCCACGAGGGCGGTTTTGACCTTCTCAAAGATTTCATCGCGGGACGGCATCGACTGGGCACCTTGGGAAACGAGGAATGGAACGCGGTTCAGATAGCAAAGGTTGTAATGTCAGCCCGCCGCCATGGGAACCCGAATCGGGTATTTTCCCCGGAAGTCTTTGAATTGGCCTCGAAAAAAGCCGCTGCGGCCGCCGGAGCGTCCGCCAAGCGGCCTGCCGACCGGGCCCTGAGCGGCCTCAGCCCACCCGAGCCGGCGTGCCGACGGCGGGAACCGGGGCGACCGACCGCGACCCGTAGACCACGTGCCGGGGAGCCCCGGCCGCCCTGGCGGCAGGGTGCAGGATCGACCAGAGCTTCCGCATCTCCGACCTGACGCGGACATCGATGGCCGCACCATGGGGCAGCCGGTCGGCCATGTTGTACCGCTCGAGAACCAGTCGGGCCGTCAGGCTCGTGCGGCCGCCCACGGTGCCGCTCGCCTTGACCTTGGTCGTGGTCTCGTCCTGAGACAGCACTTCGGCCGTCACGGTCAGCACCCGGCCCGGCTCGACGAAATCGCCATACTTGACGTTTCGGGCCGACCTCAGCACCACGATGCTGTGGGCGAAGTCCTCCCCGAGACGAATCGTCCAAGCCGCCGCCTGCGTCATCGCCTCCAGCATCATCACCCCCGGCAGGACCGGAAAGCAGGGGAAGTGGTCCGCGAGATATTCCTCGGAGAGCGACAGCGACTTGATCGCCGTGATGCTCTTGCCCGGTTCGATCTCCACCACGCGGTCGATGAGCGTGAATCGCATGTGCGTCCTTTCAGCCGTGGCGGGCAGTATAGGGAATGACGGCCCTCCCACAACCGGCCCCGCGGTCGGCGGCCGCGTGAAATCGTCCGTCTGCCAGGCTGACAGCCGGAATGACCGGAGCGACCGCGCAGGTTTCACGCCGTCCGGTCGCGGAGGGGCCTGTTTCGGCCGCGCTGCGGGCCGCGATCGACATGATCGGCTGTCCAGACCTCTTCGGCACGCTCTTTGCATTTCCTGTGGTTCGCGTCGGTTCGGTTTGTTTTTTGGCGCCGCGACTGCGAATGATTCGTCAGCGGAGGATGCCTTCGCGCGATGGATCACTTGCTCCAGGGACGGTGCCTGCCCATGTCACCTGCCAAGGAGCACATCCATGCCAACGTTTCGTGCGGGCTTCCCGCTGCCGTTTGATTTCGCGCCCCAGTTGGAGGAGTTGCGCGACGAGCTCGATCGTGTCTGGACGACGTTGTCCGCGCCGCTGGCGGCGCGGGCGGGCGAGGCCGGCTTCCCGCCGGTCAACGTTCGCGAGACGGACGACGCGATCACCGTCGAGGCGGAGTTGCCGGGCCTGGAGTCGAGCGATCTCGACATCTCGGTCGCGGACGACGCACTGGTGCTGAAGGGTTCGCGTCCGGAGGGCGGCCCGCAGCCGGCCGCGGGCGACGGCGAGCGAAAGCCGACCGTCACCTGGCACCGCCGCGAACGCGGCACCGGGACGTTCGAGCGGCGGATCCCGCTGCCGGTCGCCGTCGATGCCGGCCGCGTGGAGGCCCAGCTCGTGAACGGCGTCCTCACGGTCACCTGCCCGAAGGCGCCGCAGTGCCAGCCCCACAAGGTCGTGGTCCGCGCCGGCTGAGGTGCGGCGCGTCCCTCTGGTCCGACTTTCCACCACCCGAGAACGAAGGAGCCTTTTCATGGTCAGCCAAACCACCCCAGCCGCCGCCCCGGCGGCCCCCCGAACCGAGCCGGCCCCCACGTATCAGCCCGGCATCGACATCTGTGACCGCGGCACCGAGATGGTGTTCGTCGCCGACATTCCCGGCGCGCAGCCGGACGGCATCGACGTCCGGTTCGAGGACGGCGTGCTGTCGCTGGAGGCGACGGTTGCCCGGCGGGAACTCCCCGGCCGGATCGTGCGCCAGGAATACGGCGTCGGCAATTACCGGCGGTCGTTCCGCCTCGGCGACGGATTCGACGCGTCGTTGATCTCCGCCGACTACCGGAAGGGAGTCCTCACGATCCGCGTGCCCCGTCTCGCCGCCGTCCGTCCGCGGAAGGTCGAGGTGCGAACGGCGTGAACCGGCCGACGGCCGCTCCGGCAGTGCGCGGCAGTCGGCCCGCCGGAGGCCGTCCCGGCGGTTTCCCGTGATGACGTGCTGGTCGTCGTCGTCCCGCGTTGTGGCGACGACGTTTGTTTCGATGACACGAAGAGGAGCGATCCGATGAATCTGATTCCTTTTCGCACGAAGCGCGCGAGCGGCATGGAGCCCGGCAACCTGGCCACCCTGGCCGATTTTCGCCACGAGATGAACCGCCTCTTCGAGGGCTTCTTCTCCCGGCCAATGCCTGTTCCTTCATGGTTCGAAACGATCGAGCCGGGGCAATGGCTGCCGACCGTGGACATGTCGGAGAACGACCACCAGATCCACGTGCGGGCCGAACTGCCCGGCATCGACCCGAAGGACGTCGAGGTGAGCGTGTCGGAGGATCGGCTCGTGATCGCCGGCGAGAAGAAATCGGAAGCGGCGTCGAGCGGCGAGGGCTGGACCCACCGCGAGAGCCACTACGGCGCCTTCAGCCGCGCGATCCCGCTCCCCGACGCGGTGGACCCTGCGAAGGTCACCGCCCGCTACGACAAGGGCGTGCTCACGGTCGAGCTCGCGAAGTCGCCCGCCGCCGCCTCGCGCAAGGTGCCGGTGCTCGCGAAGTAGCCAGTCCTCCGGCCCCCGTGGGCATGGGGTATGCTCGGGGTCCGCGGGGCGTGCGTGTCCCGCGGACCCCGGCGTGCGTGCGGCGCTCACCATGGCACTTGTGCTGACTTCCCGGACGGATGCTGACGGCCCGCTGTCGATCGACCTCGACGGCCTCGTGCCGGATCGGCTCGCGGCCCTGGCACCGGCCGCGATCGGCCGGCTGCCGATCCGGGCCGACGGCAGGCCGTGCCCGCTCGGCGACCTCTTCGACGTGGCCGGCGATCCGGCCGACGGCCGGATCGAATGCCGCGGCGACTTCTCCCGGGTGCACCGCGTCGGCGCGGGAATGCACGCGGGCCGCATCGACGTGCTGGGCCACGTCGGCCGTCACGCGGGCGAGCGCATGGCCGGCGGCACGCTGGCCGTGGCCGGCGATGCCGGGGACTGGCTGGCGGCGGAGATGACGGGCGGATGCGTGCAGGTGGCGGGGAACGTCGGCGACCATGCGGCGGCGGCCCTGCCGGGAAGCGACCACGGGCTTCGCGGTGGCATCGTGATCGTCGGGGGCGGTGCCGGCTGCCTCGCCGCGGCCCGGATGCGGCGCGGCGTGCTCGCGATCGGCGGCGGCTGCGGCGCGGCTGCGGCGTTCGAGATGCGGGCAGGAACGGTGCTCGTGGCCGGCCCCCTCGGTCGGCACCCGGGCCTCGGCATGCGCCGGGGATCGATCGTCGCCCTCTCCGCCACGCCCGACCTCGGCCCGGGATTCCGCCGCGGCGCCGCCTGGTCGCCCGCGTTTCTGCCCTTCCTCCTCCGCCGGCTGGCGGCCAGCGGGTTTCAGCCCGACGTCCCGGCGAAAAACCGCTGGCAGCAGTGGCACGGCGACGGCCTGGCCGGGGGCCGCGGCGAGTTTTTTCACCGCGATATCTGCTGAAAACCGGGCGTTTTCAGAGGCGTCTTTCTCGCGACGCGGGTTTTGGCTACGCTCTGAGTTTCTCGACTCCCCCTCCCTGCCGGGACCCATTTCGCGAAATCATGCCCACGATCAGCCAGCTCGTCCGCAGCCGCCGCCGTCCGAAGCGGAAATTTTCCAAGTCGCCCGTGCTCGACCGCTGCCCGCAGAAGCGGGGCGTCTGCCTCCAGGTCCGCACGATGACGCCGAAGAAGCCGAACTCCGCCCTGCGGAAGATCGCCCGCGTGCGTCTCTCGAATCAGAAGGAAGTCACGGTCTACATCCCCGGCGAGGGCCACAACCTCCAGGAGCACTCGATCGTGCTCGTCCGTGGTGGCCGTGTCCGCGACCTTCCGGGTGTCCGCTATCACATCATTCGTGGCGCGCTCGACACGCTCGGCGTGCAGGGCCGCAAGCAGTCGCGCAGTCTCTACGGCGCGAAGAAGGGCTGATCAACAGGATAACAATCATGGGAAACATCACCGCCAGCCGCGAACAGCTTCGTCCCGATCCACGTTACGGGTCGCTGCTTGCCAGCAAGTTCATCAATTGCCTGATGGTCGACGGCAAGAAGAGCGTCGCCCAAAACGTCTTCTACGACGCGATGGACATCGTCGCGAAGAAGATCACCGACGCCGAGCCGATCGAAATCTTCAACCGGGCCATCGAGAACGTGAAGCCGGCCGTCGAGGTGCGTTCGAAGCGCGTCGGCGGTGCCGCCTACCAGGTTCCGATGCAGGTCAACCGCAACCGGCAGCAGTCGCTGGCGATTCGCTGGCTGCTTCAGGCGGTGCGTGAGAAGAAGGGCCGTGCGACGTACGAGAAACTCGCCGAAGAGATCATCGCCGCGTACAAGCGCGAGGGCGCCGCGGTGACGAAGCGGGAAAACGTGCATCGCATGGCGGACGCGAACAAGGCGTTCGCGCACTTCGCCTGGTGAACCGGAACGATCCGTTCCGGCGGCCATGCGTCGCCCCCTGACGGCTCCGCCGCATGGATTCCGACACCGCTCTGCTGCTCGCGGCCTTGATCCGGGGACGATCGGTGGCGGCGCTCGCCACGCTGCACGACGGCCGGCCGTTCGCGTCGATGATCCCCTACGCGGTGCACGCCGACCGCGAGGCCGCCCGGATCCGGTTCGTCACGCACGTCAGCCGGTTGTCGGCGCACACGCGTGACATGCTCGCCGCCCCCGAGACGTGCCTGCTGATCACGGCGCCCGAGATGCCCGTCGATCCGGCGGGGGGCTTACCGACGGTGCCGCCGCAGGCCCTGCCTCGCGTGTCGTTGCCCTGCATCGCCACCTTCATCGATCCTGGGCATCCGGACTACACGACGCTGCGGGCCGCCTACCTGGGCCGGTTCCCGCATGCTGCCGACTACTTTCAGTTGGGCGATTTCTCGATCGTGTCGCTGGAGCCCACCTCGGCCCGGTTCATCGCCGGCTTCGCCCGCGCGCTGACGCTCTCACCCGCGCAGGTGGCGGCGGCGGTCTGCGCGGCGGCCGAAGCGGCATAGCCGACGCCGGACGCTAGCAGACTGTGGAACAAGTCTGCCGCCGCAGGATGCGAGGAGTGCCGACCGTGGAAACCCTCGGCGTTTCCACCGGTCGGCCACG
>JBEIQP010000120.1:0-7973 GCA_040376455.1 Planctomycetaceae bacterium
GTTCGATGGGAGCGGAACCGCATCACGACATGATCACCTTGACAGAACGGGGTGACATCCCCGGGGGTGAAGCAGTTTCAGGCTCTCCTCGTGTCCCCATCAACGCGAAGGGCGTACTTATCGGCAAAGAGCGGACGCGCACCAGGGTGCACTGCGAGGTGAGGGCGGACGCGGAGCGAGGATGGTTCGTTCTTTACACTATCAACTCGAACTCTGACTTCTGGCCGTCCGCCATTCGGAGGCGGGAAGAGCAGGAGTTTGGCGCAAAAGGACAGGCATGATCCTGCCCTGATCCAGCTCTCGCCTTTCGGGCCGAGAGCCACGCCGCGCAGAAAGCGGCCATGATCCGCCGGGGCTTTCTGGGCCGCCGGCAAGAGCCCCGCCGTCGGCGTCGCGTCCTGCGACGCAGCGACCGCAACCGGCTCGGGTCCGAATCGCTCGCGGCCCGCGCCGAGCGGCTCGGCCCGGTCCCCCTCCGCCACGGATTCCCGCTACACAGGCCGGCGGCCGACGACTAGAGTGATGGTTCGTGCGAACATCCCCAGGAGAAAGGCCCATCCCCATGACGAACCTCGCGCTGGTCCGCCGCCCCCCCGTCACACGCCCGCTGCGGGCTCTCTGCCTGGCCACGGCCTGCCTCGCCGGTGCGCTGGGCGCGGCGGCGTGCCGCGGTGGCGAGGCCGATGCGTCCCCCGCCGAGCCGGCCGGCATGAAGCGGATCTTCAACGGCACGGACCTCGCCGGCTGGGATGGCGACCCGCGGCTCTGGACGGTTCGCGACGGGGTCATCCACGGCGAAACCTCCGCCGAGAAGGAGGCCCGCGGCAACACGTTTCTCATCTGGAAGGACGGCGGCACCCGCAACTTCGACCTGAGGCTTTCCTTCCGCTGCAATGCGACCAACAACTCCGGCATCCAGTACCGCTCGTGGCGGGTCGACGACGGCACCCAGACCAACCCGTGGGTCGTCCGCGGCTATCAGCACGAAATCCGCAACGAAACGACCCTCCCTTCCGTCGCCGGCTTCATCTACGACGAAGGGGGCAAGCGGGGCCGCATCTGCTCGGTGGGCGAAAAGGCGGTCTGGCGCGACGGCCGCGCCCAGACCCTCGAACACCTGCTCGACGAGCGGGCGTTTCGTGAACTGTTTCGCCTCGACGACTGGAACGACGTCGTGATCCGAGCCGAAGGCAATCGCATCCGTCATTACCTCAACGGACGACTCGTTCTCGATTGCACCGACGAGGATCCCGCCGCCCGCCACGACGGACTGCTCGCGCTCCAACTCCACTCCGGCAAGCCGATGTGGGTTGAATATCGCGACGTCCGCATCGCGGACCTGCCGTAGCCCGCCGCCGCGCTACCGCGGCGCAGCGGGCTGGTCGGGCTTCTCGTTCTTGGCTCCCGCACGCCAGTCCCAGGGGGCCACGGGCTTCTCGGCCGACCACAGCCCCTTCTTCGCGTCGCGCGCCTCGCGCTCGACGGCGGCCAGATCCTCGAGCTCACCCCGCCCCTCGCAATGGCGCTCGACGCGCCACGCGAGCCCGTCTGCGATCATCAACTTGGACAGTTGCTTCTCCCCCTCCGGCAGCCACATGAGAACCGACCGTCCGGGGCGGTCCTCGGCGAAATGGACGGGCCCGGTCCACATCACCTCCTTGCCTTCGACGAGTTCCTTCAGCCGATCGCGGGCCTCCTTGCCGAAAGGCTGGTCGAGCGCCGGAGCATCGGCCCCCCTGATGCAGAGCACTTGCTCCCCCCCCTGATCCGGCTTGATCCGCACGGTGTCGCCGTCGATCACTTCGATCGCCTTGCCCTTGGCGGGCGAGGCGGCGGCCCGTCCGGCACCGAGGATGGAAACGGCAACGCAGCAGCAGACGGCAATCCCAAAACGCATCGTAGCGCTCCTGTGAAAACGTGGCACCCCGTTCGAGGTCGCTTCGGCAGCCGCCCGTCGACCACCAGATCAAGCCATTCCTGCGGCGGGAGGTCCCGACCTATCCATGTCCTTGAAGCCCGTGTCGAGATCGCCACGATGCTCGCGTGGATCGGTGACCGCCGCAGTATAGCCCGGGAGCGATTCGCCCGTGTCGGGCGGCTCACCCGTCGTCAGCCTGCCCCGAAAAAATTGGGCCGCAGCCGAAAGCTACCCGACGCGTGCCGTTTCAAAATGCCGACCAACGCGGCCTGGTCATCGACGGCGGCGAGCGCATCGACCGCCGCATCGGGCACGGCCACGAGGCCGCCGCGGACCGCGATCGCCAGCCGGTCGTCGGCCAGCACGTGCCGCGGCAGATGCGGCACCGCGGCGACCGCCGGCAGCAGGGCCGCAGCGGCCGTTTCCGGCCCGATCGACGCGAGCGGGATCGCGTGGTCGCGCGTCAGCGGCCCCACGGCCGTCCGAACGAGCGACTCCATCACCGCCTTCGTGCCGAGCGCCGCGGCGAGATCGCGGCCGATCGCGCGGATGAACGTGCCCGACGAGCAGACGACGTCGAGCCCCAGCCGGGGCCAGTCGTAGCCCGTGATCTCCAGCCGCTCGATCCGCACCGGCTTCGGCGGCAACTGCAGCGGCCGCCCCTTCCGCGCGAGCCGATAGGCCCGCTTGCCGTCCACGTGCACGGCGGAGTAGTCGCAGGGCCGCTGGAGGATGTCGCCGCGGAACGTGGTCGCGGCCGCCTCGATCGCGGCCACGCTCGGCCGCGGCGGATCGAGTTCCACGTCGAGCGGCGTTTCCAGATCGTCCGACGGGCTCGACCGCCCGAGCAGGAAGCCGGCCGTGTAGTGCTTGGGCAGTTCGTGCACGTAATCGACCAGTTTCGTGGCATGCCCCACGCACACGACCACGACGCCGCTGGCGAGCGGATCGAGCGTGCCCGCGTGGCCGACCGCCTTCATGCCGAACGCCCGGGCGACGGCATCGACGACGCGGCGCGAGGTCGCCCCGACCGGCTTGTCCACCACCACGAGCCCGTTGTGCGGGAATCTCATCGGATGGCAAACGCGTAGAGTTCGGCGATCTCCGCCGCGGAGCGGCCCGCCAGCCGCATCCGCCGGCGGAGCGCCGCCGGATCGGCGACGGCACCCGCCACCAGCCGGTCGAATTTCAGATCGACGAGCGCGGCGGTGCGCGCGGCGTCGGATCGGGCGTGGCCGAGGGGAAATCGGACGAACCCGCCGTCCATCCCGCCGAGCGCGTCGTGCTCGATCGCCACGCTCGTCGGAATCCCCTCCGGATACTGCTCGTCGTAGTCGCCGCCGCCATGCTCGATCACGATCCTGGCGATGAGCGCCGCGATCTCGGGATCGGCGATCGCCCCGTCGGAGTAATCCTCCGGCAGCAGCATCAGCGACTCCCAGTCGCAGGGCCTGCCCGCCGCCGCGGCGGCGCGGGCCTTGAGCAGCGTCTTCGCGAGGATGTAGGGCAGCGAGTGATCGGCCGACTGCCGCGTGGCGGGGGTTCGCTTCGCCGGGTCGGCGATGATCGAGAACGCGGGCTCGTAGATCCGGACGCGGATGCGACGGATGCCTGCGAGGTCGCGGGCGAGCCCGGGGTGGCGGGCGAAGAGATCGACGAGCGACTGCAGGGCACCGGCCGACTGGTGCTCGTAGAGACCGAGCTTGAAGTGCATGGCATGGATCGCGAAGGCGTCGCCCGCGACGCCCAGTTCGAGGTCGAACGGGCTTTCGCCGGCGGGGCAGGGCTCGTTGAGCCGGTAGATCGCCAGCGGATTGCGAAACACGTCCCGCGGCCCGACGAAGCCCGCCAACGCCCGCCGCGCGCTCGTCACGGCCGCCTCGGCCGCGAGCGCCGCCGAGGCCCCCTTGCTGTCGGAGAGCTGGTGGCCGGCGCGTATCGCGCGGAAGGGCACATAGTGGGCCACGACCATCCCGATCGCCGACTCGATCTGGTCTTCGGTGCCGCCGAGCGCCGCGGCGTAGGCCGCCGCGCAGGCGACGGCGCCGTGATGCACGTGATCGATCGCGTACTTCCGCAGCGCGAACACTTCCGCCAGCCGGCCGCGGATCTCGTCGATGAGGAGCATCGCGCGCAGGGTCGCGTCGCCGTCGAGGCCCGCCTCCCGCGCCGCGGCGACGGCCACGGGGTAGAAGTCGTTGTGGCCAAACTCGCCCGCCGTCCGCCCCTTGGCCGCGTCGTAGCCAAAGTTCGTGCCGTTGGAATCCCACTCGCGCACGGCCGAGGCGTTGGCCGCGACCGCCTTCTCGACGGCACAGGCCCGGTCCGATCCGAAACAGATGCCGCCGCGCGACCCGGTCGCCGGAGCGGAGGCCAGCGCCTCGGTGCGGAGCACGGCGGGGGCATTGGCCCCGAGGGCGATCGCCGACACGCCGCAGCCGACGCTGTCGAGGTGAAACCGCTCCAGGAGGTCCAGGGTCGCGGGGCCGATCGGCCGCGGGTCGCCGTGGAGAAAGGCGCGTGAATGACGGGCGAGACCGCGGGCCTGGTTGGATCCTCGGGGAAGGACGACGGTCTCGCCGGGGCCGGGCGATCGGGGCGCTGACGGTTGATTCATCGCGTCGATTACACTCGATCGCATGCAACCGACGCAATTGGGCCCGTTCAAGATCCGCTCGCGGCTTGGCCGCGGGGGCATGGGCACCGTCTACGAGGCGGAGGACGTGACGACCGGCCGCGCGGTGGCCGTGAAGACACTCGGCGCGCACCTCGACGACGATGCCAGCCTCCGCAGGCGATTCGAGGGGGAGATCGAGGCCCTCAAGGCGCTGCGACATCCCGGCATCGTCCAGCTGCTCGCCTTCGGCGAGGACGACGGACAGCCCTACTTCGCGATGGAGCTCGTCCGCGGCCGGAGCCTCGAGGAGGTGCTGCGATCGGGCCGGCGATTCACCTGGCGGGAGACCGTCGCCGCGGCGCTCGAGGTGGTGCGGGCGCTCAAGTCGGCACACGATCACGGCGTGATCCACCGGGACCTGAAGCCGGCGAACCTGCTGCTCGTGGACGAGCCGGTCGATGGCGGCACGATCAAGCTCGCCGACTTCGGCATCGCCCGGCTGTTCGGCGACGGCGGCAGCACGCTCGCCGGCACCGTCGTGGGCACCGCCGATTACATGGCGCCGGAACAGGCCGCCGGGAGGCAGGTTGACCATCGGGCCGACCTCTACTCCCTCGGCCTCGTGATGTTCGCCATGATGACGGGGCGACCGCCGTTCTCCGGCGGCGAGGTGGCCACGGTGCTCGACCGGCAAGTCCGGGAACCGCCGCCGCGGCTGGCGGCGCGGGTGGCCGACGTCCCGGCCGAACTCGACGCGCTGGTCGACCGGCTCCTGGCCAAGGACGCGGCCCGGCGTCCCGCCAGCGCCTTGGCCGTGGGGCGGGCCCTGGAGGCGATCGCGTCGCTGCATGCCGACCCGGCCCCGGCGCCGCCTGCGGCCGACACGGTGCCGAGCGGAACACCCGCCGCCGCGCCCCCCACCGATCACGATCGCGCGAGCCGCCCCACGCTCCCCTCGGCCCATGACCTGCCGAAGGCCGTCCCGGCGATCGACCACGAGGCCGCGACCGCGGCGATGCCGCTGCCCCGCACGGCCAACGCGACCATCCCCGCGACCGGCATGCCGGCCCCGGCCGCGCCCGCGACGCTGCCCGACACCGACAGAGCCGCCCCCACGCTCACGCATCCACACTCCGACGATCTGAACCGCGCCGCCCGCAGCCGGTTCACGACGATCGAGGACCTGTACCGCGCGTCGCAGGCCCGGGACGAGCGGGTGCGGCGCCGCCAGCGGCTCGGACAATGGGCCGCCGCGGCGGCGATCGTCGCCCTGCTGGCGACGACCGGCTATCGGCTCTTCCGGCCGCAGACCGCCGACGAACTGCACGACCGGATCAGGGCGATCGCCGCCGATCCCGATGCCGACCTGCGCGACGCCCGATCGCTCATCGACCGCTTCCTCGCCGGCCACCCGGCCGATCCGCGAGCCGACGCGATCCGCGACCTCGACCGCACGCTCGACCTCGACGCCCTCGAGAAGCGGGCCCGCCGCAGGCCGCGCACCAGTCGCGTGCTGCCGGCGATCGAGCGCGACTATCGCGCCGCCATGGACCGCGAGGCCGAGAGCCCCGCCGCGTGCGTCGCGGCGCTCGAGGCGATCACGGTGGTGCATGCGGGAGGCGACGGGACCGAAGACGCCGCCCTCTGGCTCGCGCTGGCGCGCCGACAGATCGAACGGCTCGGTCCACTGGCCGCCCGGGAGCGGGAAGAAGATGCGGCCCGCGCGGCCGCCACGCTCGACGAGGCCGCTGTGCTCACCGTCGAGGCGGCGGAGGCTTCGGATCCAGCGCGTCGCGTCGATCTGCTCGCCCGCCGGCGCGACCTGCTGCGCGGCTTGATCGAGATCCATGCCGCGCGGCCGCACGCCGCCGCGGCCGTGGCGGAGGCGAGGCGTCTTCTGGCGGAGGAGCCGGAAGCGGCCCCGGCCCGGGACTGAAGACGCCGAAAGTCCCGCTCCCGACTATCATGGCGGGTGGTGAACGACACCGTGCAGCGGCGGACCCCCGCCTCGGCACACGCCCCCGACGCACCACGATCCCGACCCATGACGCCCACCCCGCATGCCACCACCGAGTCGCGACGCCTCCGCAGCCGGGAGGCCTTCGCCCGAGCCCGCCGGCTCATCCCGGGCGGCGTCAACTCGCCGGCCCGCGCCTTCGGTGCCGTCGGCGGCGAGCCGATCTTCTTCGCCTCCGCCGAGGGGCAGCGGATCACCGACATCGACGGCACCACCTACCTCGACTACATCGGTTCCTGGGGCCCGATGATCCTCGGCCACCGGCATCCCCGGGTGGTGGCCGCGATCGAGAACACGCTCCGCACCGGCACCAGCTATGGCGCGCCCACCGAGGCCGAGAGCCGGCTGGCGGAGTTGATCGTCGCGGCCGTGCCCTCGGTCGAGAAGGTGCGGATGGTGAGTTCCGGCACCGAAGCGGCGATGAGCGCCGTCCGGCTCGCGCGGGGCTTCACGGGCCGCGACCGCATCGTCAAGTTCGCGGGCAACTACCACGGCCATGCCGACAGCCTGCTGGTGGCGGCAGGCTCGTCGGCAGCCACGCTCGGCGCCCCCGATTCCCCCGGCGTCACGGCCGGCACCGCCCGCGACACGATCGTGCTCGAATACAACGAGCCGGAGTCGTTGGAGGCGCTGTTCCGCACCGAAGGGGGCACCATCGCGGCGGTGCTGCTCGAGCCCGTCGTGGGCAACATGGGCCTCGTGACGCCGACCCGCGAGTTCCTCGACGCCGCGCGGCGGCTCACCCAACGGCACGGCGCGCTGCTCGTCTTCGACGAGGTGATGACGGGCTTCCGGCTCGCGTACGGCGGCGCGCAGCAGGTGCTGGGCGTCACGCCCGACCTGACCGTCCTCGGCAAGATCGTCGGCGGCGGGCTGCCGCTGGCCGCCTACGGCGGTCGCGCCGACGTCATGGACCACATCCTGCCGGCCGGCAAGGTCTTTCAGGCCGGCACGCTCTCGGGCAATCCGCTCGCCGTGGCCGCCGGCACCGCGACGCTGGAGGAACTCCGCGACCACCCGCCCTACGAGCGGCTCGAGCGGCTGGGCGCGGTCCTCGAGGAGGGTTTTCGGGACGCCGCCGCGCGGGCCGGCGTGCCCGCCTGGATCGCGCGGGTGGGCAGCATGATGACGATCTTCTTTCAGCGCGGGCCGCACGCCGTGCCGGTGACCGGCTGGCGGACGGCGTCGCAGAGCGACACGGCCCGCTATGCCGCCTTCTTCTGGGGCATGATCGACCGCGGCGTCTATCTCCCCTGCAGCCAGTATGAGTCGCTCTTCTTCTCGGCCGCGCACACCGACGCCGACATCGCCGCCACGATCGCCGCCGCCGCCGAGACGCTGCGCGGGATCGCGAGCGCCGGCGCGCGGGATCCGAACGAACGATGAGGCCCCGATGCCGCGTTCCGGTCGCATCTCGGTGA
>JBEIQP010000175.1:0-4228 GCA_040376455.1 Planctomycetaceae bacterium
ACGCAGCTCCCTCCGCGGGCCGGCCGTTCCAGCGACGGTCGGCCCGCGGCTTTTCGCCGCGGGCCTTGGACGCCGTGCCGCCCGCCCGGGGAAAGTGGTGCCTGTCGCCGCTTCTGTTAGACTGCGAGGGCACAACACCCCGCTTCTTCCCTCCGGAATTTCCCATGGCAACCGCCGTCGCCGCCGCGACCCTCCGCACGCTGCACCGGATCCACCGGCAGCTTGCCGACCTCCGCGACCAACTCGCGGCCGGTCCTCGCCAGGTGGCCGCGCGGACGAAGCAGCTCGACTCCGCCGAGGCGAAGAAGACCGCCGCCCAGGAGGACGTGAAAAAGGCCAAGATGGCCGCCGATCAGAAGCAGTTGCAGCTCAAGAGCGCCGAGGCGAAGAACCGCGACCTCGAAGGCAAGCTCAACGCCTGCAAGACCAACCGCGAATACCAGACGCTCACCGAGCAGATCGCAGCCGACAAGATGGCGATGAAGGTCCTCGAAGACGAGATCCTCGAGGCGCTCGAGCGGGTGGACGCGCTCAAGCCGGCCGTGCCCGCCGCCGAAACCGAGGCGGGAGCCGCCCGCACGCTGCTCGCTGCCGCCAAGGCCCAGATGGAGGCCGAGGCCGGCCGGCTCAACGACGAGGTCGCCCGCGTGCGCGGCGAGCTCGAGTCCGTCGAACGTGAACTCGCCGCCGACGTGCGGGAGAAGTACGAGCGGGTGGTGAAGAACAAGGGCGCCGACGGCATGGCCGCGGTCGAGGGGGAGAGCTGTGGCGGTTGCTTCCAGCAGATCACGGGCAACATGATGTCCGACCTGCTGATGGGCCGCGTGGTCATGTGCCGCAGCTGCGGCCGCCTCCTCTACGTGCCCGAAGCATCCACGACCGCCTGACCGGGTCGTTCCGGCGGCCGGTGTGGACCGACCACTGTTTCCAGGAGTTGGAGAGAACCGAGATGTCCGATCGCATTCCCATGACCCGCGCCGGCTACGACAAGCTCAAGGCCGAGGTCGAGCAGTTCGAGACCGTGGAGATGCCGAAGCTGGCCCAGCGGGTGGCCGCCGCGCGGAGCGAGGGCGACCTCAGCGAAAACGCCGAGTACCACGGGGCCCGCGAGAGCCAGGGGATGCTGCAGGCGAAGATCAACCTCCTGCGCGACAAGTTGGCCCGGGCCGTGATCGTGGAGCGGGCCAAGGAGGCGGGCGACGAGGTCGTCTTCGGCGCCACGGTCGTGGTCAAGGATCTCACCTTTGGCGACGAGGAAGTCTTCGTGCTCGTGGGGGCCGGCGAGGAGGACTACGACAAGGGCAGGATCAACGTCGCGAGCCCGCTGGCCCAGGGACTGCTCGGCAAGAAGGTGGGGCAGAAGGTGTCGATCGACGTGCCGGCCGGCACGATGAAGTTCGAGATCCTGGAAGTGCGGTTCGACGACTGAGCCGGCCGCCCGGCTCCGCCTACGCGGGGAGGCCTTCGAAGAGCGCCGACCCAATGCGGACCATCGTGGCCCCCTCGAGGATCGCCGCCTCGAAGTCGCCGCTCATCCCCATCGACAAGTCGTTCAGGCGGCACCCCTCGGCCGCGAGCCGGTCGCGAAGTTCGCGGAGTCGGGCGAACTCGCGCCGGGCCGCCCCCGGATCGCCGTCCGGCACGCTCGCCATCCCCATCAGCCCCCGCAGCTCCACGTGGGGCATCCCGGCCGCGGCCGCGACGATCGCCTCCGCCTCCGCCGCGCTCGCGCCGGTTCGATCCGGGTCGCCCGCGAGATTCACCTCGACGAGCGCCTCGCAGCGTGCGCCGAGCGTCGTCGCCTCCGCCTCGATCGCCTGCAGCAGCCGCAGGCTGTCGAGCGAGTGCAGCAGCGCCGGCACGGCCAGCGTGCGGCGAATCTTGTTGCGTTGGAGATGCCCCACGAGATGCCAGCGCGGGGCCGGGACGAGATCGGCGAGGGCCGCCGCCTTCGACCAGAGCGACTGGGGCCGGCTCTCGGCCAGATCGCGACAGCCCGCCTCGTGAAGCAGCCGCGCCGTCGCCGGGCCGACATACTTCGTGACGCCGATGACCGTGACCTCGGCCGGATCCCGGCCGGCCCGGTGGCACGCCGCGGCGACCCGCTCCCGGACGGCCGCGAGATTGGCCCGGCACCGGTCGCGAATTGCGTCGTCCGACGGCATGGAACCGGTCGTCACTGGATTTCGAGGGTTCGCGCCACCTCGCCCGACCGCTTGATGCGGCCGAGGAGAAACTCGCACGACACGTTGCAGCCGAGGAGCGTGCGGTTTCGCGGCATGTCGAGCGCACGGTAGAGCAGCCACTGCTCGAGGCCGGCCTGCACCCGGAAGCCGGCCGCCTGATGGACGGGCAGGTTCTGGCGCGTGTCGGCCACCGTGAGCTGCCGCCACGTGAGCGGCCCGCCGACGCGCGAGGCGTCGCAGTCGAGCCAGAGCGGCGCGTAGAGCCGGCCCCACCCGTGCTGATCGAGCGCGAGCCCCTCCGGAATCCTGTCAAAACCACCCTGCCCGGCCGTCCGCCACTCCGGCAGCGCCAGCGGCAGCGCCATGAACCGCATGGCGGTGTCGTAGCAGAAGATCTCGCGCGTCTCGTCGCCCCGTTCCGTCTCCAGCGCCGCGGCCAGCGGCACGACGCCCCGGTAGCGGAGTTCCTCCGCGTGAGCCGCGCCGTTCCCATTCCCCGTCGGGGCCGCGTGAGCCGAGCCGTTCCCGGCGGTCGCCGCGCCGCGAGGCACGATCGCGTCGGCCAACAGCACGATGCGGTCGGCGGGCAGGACGACGACCTGCCGCTCGATCTGCAGACCGCCGCCGAGCGGCGCGACGATCTCGAGGAACGTCGCCTTCCGGTCCGACTCCCAGCCCGAGACGCTCCACGGCCCCTCGGCTTCGAGCGGCCGGCCGTCCCGCGAGGCCGCCCACTGCCAGGGGCCCTCGACGAGCATCCGGTCGCCCGCGGCGATTTCCAGCCGCGGCGTGGCGTCGCGATAGTCGAGCACCAGCCGCAGATCGCGCCGCCCCCACCCGGTGCGGATCACGGCGACCGCCGCCGCCGCGTCGTGCAGGTCGCGCGGAATTCCGGGCGTAGCCTCCCGTGACCCGCGGCCCGCCTTGCGGAGCAGCCGCGCCATCCGCCGGGGGATCTTTCCGGCGGCCTTCCGTTCGGCGGCGTCGAGCAGCGGCTCGGAAAAGCTGGCGGGCAAGCGACCGGCGCCGGCCAGGATCCGCCCCTCGGAACCGAGCAGCCGCACCGCCGTCGCCGCGGCGGCGGCCCAGCGCTTTTCCGTCGCATCGTCCCAGGGCTGCCCGCCGGTGGCCAACGCGACGTCCCGCGCGGCGGTCCAGCGGACGACCCGGTCCACCATCGCGAGCGACCCCGTCAGCCCCACCACGCCCTCGGGCGACGCGAGCCGCTGAATCTCTCCCGTCAGCGCGGCGGTGGCTTCGCGTTCCAGGCAGCGGCACGCCTCGATGTCGCTGAAGAGCCGGGCCAGCGCGAGCACGAAGCGGGCGGGCTGCGTGTCGCGATCGGCGAGCGCCGTGCAGGCGGATCGCGCCTCCCGGGCAAGCCGTTCGAGAAGGCTGCCCGCGGAGCCGCCCGCCCGGCGCGTGCGGGCCATCCAGGCCAGCGACCAGGTGGCGGCCTCGCAAAGCAGCCAGCGCTCGCGCGGCGGCGCCGCCGCCGCCTCGTCGAGGCACTCACCGATCGCCGTCTCGATGAAGGTCATCCGCTGCACGTTGCCCGCGCCGCGTTCGACCTGCCGCGCCACGCGCCGCAGCCGGCCCCGCACCTCGAGCGCGTCGCTCACGTCGGCGAGCCCCTTGATCCGTCGCGCGGCGACCCGGGCCCCGACCTTGACGGGCACTGTCTTCGCGGCCGAAGCCGCGCGGCCGGCTCGTCGCTCCGCCTTCTTGACCGCGGTCGGCCCGGCCTCGTCCGCCGCGACGGCCGCCCCGTTCCGGCGGTCGCCAGTCCGCTGCGGGTCGCGCTTTTTCGTCGACTTTTTCTCCGCCCGCCTCCGCTGCTCGTCGTTCGTGGCGACCATCGTTGCTCCCCAGGTGATCGAAAAAAGCCGCGTTGCGGGCCGCGGACGGGCGGGATCGGTTTCCCGGCGGGTCGGCGGGCCGGTATCGTACCGAAGGTCAACCCACTTCTCCACGGCCCGGCCACCGCCGGGGGCCCGCCATGCACCCCTCCATGCCGTCGATCGCTCCCCGCCGCCGACTCC
>JBEIQP010000158.1:0-5251 GCA_040376455.1 Planctomycetaceae bacterium
CGTACGCCTCACGGCGTTACGCTTCCTGTGGCCTCAGGAAGCCCAATCGCGTAAGCGATGGGGGCCACGCGGGTCGCAGCGTGTCACGGTGCCGGTCGTGCGGATCGTGACGGCTGGATGCTGGCCGACCACAGCATCGGCGAGCCGCTGCCGAACGTGCCGATGAAAGCTGGTGAGGCCCCGATGGAGTGGGGCCAGGCCTCGTCCCTTCGGCCGCACCGGCATGATGCCGATTTCGCCACGCGCTGTTCGGCCACTCGTCGCTGCCCTCGCGTGCGTCGCGATCGCCTGCGTCTCGCTGACCGCCACCGGGCAGCCGCCGCGGGCCTGGGCGGGAGCGACGGATCCGGCCCGCGAACCGCTTCGCGTTGCCTCGCAGCCGCCCGCCGCCGAAGCCGCAGACTCGGCCCCCGAACCGCCCCGCGACGGCCTGATCCCCACGGGGAACCTGCTCGCCACGATCCGCGACGGCGGGATCCTCATGATCCCGCTGCTTGGCTGCTCGTTCCTGCTCGCGGTGTTTGGCATCGAGCGGGCCGTGAGCCTGCGGACCTCGCGCGTTGTGCCGAAGATCTTCGTCTCCCGGTTTGTCTCACAGGTGGAGTCGGGCTCGCTTGGCCGCGGTCCCGCGCTTGATGCCTGCGAGGAAAACGGTAGCCCCGCGGCCCGCGTGTTTGCCGCCGCCGTCCGCCGCTGGGGCCGGCCCGCCGTCGAGATCGAGCAGGCGGCGATGGACGCCTGCGAGCGGGAACTCAATCACCTCCGCCGCTACCGCCGCGTGTTCAACGGCGTGGCCACGATCGGCCCCATGCTCGGCCTCTTGGGCACCGTGTTTGGTCTGATCCAATCGTTCAACGACGTTGCCTCCGCCGGCGCGATGGGCCGCCCCGACCTGCTGGCGAAGGGTTTTGGCGAGGCGCTGATCACGACCGCCATGGGGCTGCTCGTGGCGATCCCCGCGATGGTGCTCCACTCGTTCTTCACCGGCCGCATCGACCGGCTCGCCATCCGCCTCGACGAGGTCTGCCAGCAGGTGATCGACGCGATCTCGCAGGAGTCGCTGACCGAGGCGAAGGCGATCGGGGAGTCGCGGCGCCGGGCCGCGGGGTGAGCCATGCCGCTGGTGCGACTCGACGCCGAGGAGGATCCGGTGCCAAACCTGGCGCCGATGATCGACGTGATCCTCGTGCTCACGATCTTCTTCATGTGCGCCACGAAGTTTTCCACGGATGAGCGGCGGTTTGATCTCGACCTTCCCAAGGCCGGGGCGGCGGCGAGCACCGCCGAAGGGCGGCCTGAAGTGATCGAGGTGGAGTCGTCTGGGGGGCTCCGGTTTGCGGGCGAGGAGGTCGAGGCGGCGGCGCTCGTTGAGCGGCTCTCCGCGGCCCGGACCGCGCGGCCTGATCTCGCCGTGACGATCCGCGGCGAACGGGCCGTGCCGCATGGCCGCATGGCCGAGGTCTACGAGGCCTGCCGCGCCGCGGGCGTGTCGCGGGTGGCGATCGCCGTGCAGGCGCGGCCCGACAGCCGCACGAGGTGACGTGTCGGCAATGAGCACCGCGGCGATCGTTTGGACGGGCGTGGCGGTCGCGGCGGCCGCCGGGCTCATCGTGGTCGTGCGAACCAGGTGGCTGCAGTCGCGCACGCTCGAGAAGTGCGTGGCTCTTTCGGTGGGGCTGCATGCCGTACTCGCGATCGTGTGTGCGTTTGTGGGGGGCTGGGCGCCGGCGTCGTGGGGCCACCGCGACGAGGGGCGGATGACGATCGTGATGGCGGTGTCGGAGGAGCCGAGCGACGCCGCGGCCATCGAGGGGGCGACCGGCGACCGCGACGCGGCCGATGGGCCGCTGGATCCACAGGTGGCCGCGACGGAACCGGCAGATCCTGCAGACGAGCCGCCTCCGCCGCTCGTGCCGCTGGTTGCCGCGGCGGAGACGGCCGCCACGCCGCCCGACGACCATGTGCCGCTGCTCGATGTGCCGCCTTCCCCCGATGATTCGGCGCTCGCCAGTGACGCGCCGACTGAGTCGGTGGCCACCTCGCCATCTGGCGTGCCAGCAGCCCGCGCGATGCCGGCCACGTATGCGGATCGTGTGGGCGAGCGGAGGGCGGCCGCGGCACTGGCCCGGGGTGGCTCGGAGGCCACGGAGCGAGCCGTGCAGGCGGGGCTTCGCTGGCTGGCGGCGGCGCAGTCGGCCGACGGTCGCTGGGAGGCGGCTCGCCATGGCGCGGGCATCGAGCGCACGGCTGAGGGACGCGAGCGTCGGGGCGTTGGCGGCCGCACCGACCACGGCGTCACCGGCCTCGCGCTCCTGGCGATGCTCGGCGCGGGCAACACGCATCGCGACGGTCCGCACGCGGCCACGGTGGACCGCGGCATTCGGTTTCTCGTGGGGCGACAGCGGCCCGACGGCTCGTTCGCCGGCGACGCCGAGTTTTTCGCGGCGCTCTACTGCCATGGGATGGCGACGATCGCGGTCGCCGAGTGCCTCGCGATGACGGGTGACGAGTCGCTGCGGCCCGCGGTGGAACGCGGCGTGGCCCACACGCTCGCCATGCAGCATCCGGCGACCGGCGGCGGGCGCTACGCCGCCGGCGACCGCGGCGACACGAGCCAGTGCGGCTGGCAGGTGATGGTGCTCGCGACGGCGCGCAACGCCGGCCTCGGCGGGTTCGACGCGGCAGAGGCGCGGGCGCGGGTGTTTCTGCAGAGCGTCGCCAGCGGCGCGGCGGGGGGCCTGGCGGCCTACCGTCTGGGCGAACGGCCCAGCATGGCGATGACGGCCGAGGCGCTCTACTGCAGGCTTGTGCTCGGCGCGTCGCCGGCTGCGCCGGCCACCGCAGAGGCCCTTTCAATGATCTCCTCGGCGCCGCCAAGGCCCGCCACCGCCAACGCCTATGCCTGGTACTACGCCACCGTGGCCTCGTTCCATGCAGGCGGGCCGCAGTGGGATCGCTGGAACGCGCAGCTGCAGGCAACGCTCGTGTCGATGCAGCGGCGCGATGGTGGCCCGCTCGACGGCAGCTGGGATCCCGACCCCGTCTGGGGTGGGCACGGCGGACGTGTCTACTCCACCGCCCTCTCGGCGATGACGCTGGAGGTCTACTACCGCCACCAGCCGTTGCACGAGCGTGGGTCACGAATGGCCCTCGTTCCTGCTTCGGCGGCAGTGCCGTAGGCCACCGGCAGTTTGACCGGGGCCACCGAAGGATTAGACTTGAATCGTGGGCGTTTGGCCGCCGGCCGCGGCATCGCCCCCTATGGAGTTCACCCTTGATCAATCCGCTGTTTGCCATGTTCGGTCTCGGTCCCACGGAACTGCTGATCGTGGCGGCGGTGGTGCTGCTCCTGTTTGGCACGCGGCTGCCCAAGGTGATGCGGTCGCTCGGCGAGGGCATCGTCGAGTTCAAGCGGGGCGTCCAGGGCATCGAAGACACCGCTCCGGGCGCGCGTGATGCGGGCCGGACCGACGCCCGTTAGTTCCCCGCAGGCGGCCAGCATGTTCGGCCTTGGCCCCTTCGAAATCGTCTTGATCGGCGCGATCGCCGTGATGCTGTACGGCAAGCGTCTGCCCGAAGTGGGCCGCAACTTCGGTAAGACGGTCGGCGACCTGCGTCGCCAGTGGCAGCAGCTTTCGCGGGAGCTCGAGGTGGCTGCAAGCGCTGAATCCTCGGCATCG
This sequence comes from Planctomycetaceae bacterium, assembly GCA_040376455.1. GTDB lineage: Bacteria > Planctomycetota > Planctomycetia > Pirellulales > UBA1268 > QWPN01. Next base: position 3,681 of record JBEIQP010000158.1, read on the forward strand.
CGGCCGACCACTCGCCTGGGGCGAAAGTTCGACGACGAGCCGGCGGGGTCGCGGGTGGTGGAGTCGCCGCGTTTCGATCCGCCGCCGGCCGACTGATGGCGACCACGCCGAGCGCGTCGACGAAGTGTCTGTGTCATGCGAACACAGGCATATCCCGCTGAATCCAGTGGAAAGCCGGCTGCCCCGCGACGTCTTCTTGAAGCCGCACGTCCCGCTGCCAACAGTTCGCCGTCGCCAATCTTGGAAGACGAGTTGCCGGGGTTCCGCTTCTTCGCGGAGCCTCTGCACAGCGTAGGCCAATGCAGGTGATTGCCTTGCGGCAATCTCTCTTGCGTTGGCTTCTTTTTTTGTGCGATGGCATTCATGCCGTCGCGTGTCGAGTCAGCGGACGACGCGTTCTTGAGAACCCGTTCGTGGAGCTGCTCAATGCACACTGCTCGTTGCTCTTGTTTCCGCCGGTCTGTTCCGTCGCTGTTTTCTCCAGAGCGTGATTGCCGCGGCGTGTTCGGTCGCGGTGGCCGTCGTGTGTCTCCTTTTCTGGCGGTGGCCGCGATGCTGGTCGCTGTCGGCGGGCTCTGCCGGCCGGCGGACGCGCAGGTGGTCACCTGGGACTTCACGTCGACCAGCGGCAGTTGGACTCAGCAGAACGTGGCGCAGGTGGGCCCGCCGCCCGTGAAGCCGAAGTGGGAGTACGGCGCGACCGTCCTGAGCGGTACCCGATGGAGCGTGTCGAGCGGGGAAACGCCGGCAACGGGTAACTACCTGACCAGTCCGTTGATCAAGCTGGACGTTCCGGCAGACAAGTTCACCTTCACGATGGCGCATCGCTATCGATTCAAGAGCGATGACGACAAGGACGACAAGGACAAAAAGGACGACAAAGACAAAAAGTCTACGCCCATGCCTCTCGAAGCCGGGCAGCTCGAATACAGTCTCGACGGCGCGAAGTTTCTGCCGGTGTTCGACACCGATTGGGTGACGAGCGGAATCGTCAGCGGCAACGTCGCGCCGTTCGTGAACTACGCAAACTGGGTTCCTCCCATGTACGTCCCGGGAGCAAACGAGTTTCCCTTGATCCAGGACGGCGCATCGTTTGTCGGTTCCTCGCCGAGCTGGCCGAGTTGGGTCGGCAGTCAGACGCAGACCGTGGATTTTCCCGGCGCCACAACCACGCTTCAGTTCCGGCTCACGCATGCCAACCTCGGCGAAGACGATCTCATGGCCGCAAGCAGGTTGTTGAGTGACTTCAGCGACGGTGGCGACGAAGACTGGGGCAAAGGAGACTGGGGCCACGGCAAGGGCGGATGGGAAGTGCGGTGGGCGGAGGTGGAGATCGTGAACCTGCCCGAGCCCTCGACCTACGCCATGCTGGGCGTGTGCTTGAGTCTCGCGGCCCTGATGTGGTGGCGGCGGCTGCGCGCGGAGAAGGCGGCTGCCTGAGCCGGTGGTTCGTGTCGTTGTGATCTCACGCTGGGCAGGGCATCGCACGGTGCTCTGCCCAGTGGTGTTTTCGGGCCGGTCTGTCTGGAGCCGAGCGGCAGGCCCGACCCGCTCTCCGTGGCCTATGGGCC
>JBEIQP010000078.1:0-12340 GCA_040376455.1 Planctomycetaceae bacterium
CGCGATCTGCCCCGCGTGGCGTGGCTCTACGAGCAGCCCGACACGAGCACGTTCCGCTACCGCGTCTACAACATGGTCGAGAGCCTGCGCAGCGAGACGCCGCAGCGGGTGGCCGCGTCGTGGTTCAGCGGCGCCGAGATCCGGTACCTGCTGCCGCGGGTCGCGGAACTCGACGCGCTCGTTCTCGCGCGCGTGCGGTATGACGCCGACGTCGGCCGCCTCATCGCGGCGGCGCGGGCGCATCGGGTGCCGGTGATCTTCGACTGCGACGATCTCGTCTTCGACATCGGCTACGTGCACCTGATCCTCGACACGCTCGATCAAGACACGAAGACGAGCGCGAACTGGGACGGCTGGTACGCCTACTGCGGTCGCCTGGAGGCGGTGGCCCGGCTCTGCGACGCCGGCATCACCACCAATGCGTTTCTCGCGGAGCGGATGCGTGAGGTCGTCGGGGGGGCGGTGCACGTCGTTCCGAATTTCCTCAACCGCCACCAACAGGAGGTATCGGACCTGCTGCTCGGGGCGAAGCGATCCCGCGGATTCGCCGGAGACGGCACCGTCGGCATCGGCTACTTCAGCGGCTCGCCCACCCACAACCGGGACTTCGCGATCGCCGCCCCCGCCCTCGCGCGGCTGCTCGAATCCGACCCCGACGTGCGGGTGCGGGTGGTCGGCTTCATGGACACCACGGGCCCGCTGGGCGCCCATGCGAATCGCGTGGAGTTGGTGCCGCTCCACGATTGGGTGAACCTCCAGCGGCTGATCGCCGAGATGGAGATCAACATCGCGCCGCTCCAGGACAACGTGTTCACCAACTGCAAGAGCGAGCTGAAGTTCTTCGAGGCGGCCGCCGTCGGCACGTGGACCGTCGCCACGCCCACGAGCACGTTCCGGCAGGCGATCTCGTCGCCGGAGGTCGGGCGGCTCACGGGCGCGGAGGGCTGGGACGCCGCACTGCGGGAGGCGGTGGCACTGGCTCGGGCGACGCCGCATTACGCGCGGGCGGCCGAGGCCAATGCCGCGCTCGTCCGCGATGCGTATGGATGGGATCGATTCGCCGACCGCATTCACAAGGCCACGGTGCTGCATGGCTGACGCCGAACCGCCCGATCCCCGGCGCGACCTGCTCCTCGAGGGCCTTCCCTTGACGGCGCGGATCGTGGAGGTGGGGGCGTCGTTCCGGCCGCTCGTCCCGAAGAGCCGGGGCTGGAACACGTGCGTCGTCGATCACGACACGAAAGCGGGCCTCGTCGCCAAGTATGCGGCCGCGGCGGTGAGCCCCGACGCGATCGAGGAGGTGGACGTGATCTGGCGGGAGGGGCCGCTCCATGAGGCCTTTCCCTCCGCGGACCTCGGCACGTTCGACGCCGTGGTCGTGTCGCACGTGCTCGAGCACATGCCCGACCTGTTGGGATTCCTCGACAGCGTGCGGCGGCTGGTGCGGGACGACGGCTGCCTCGTGTTCGCCCTGCCCGACAAGCGGTGGTGTTTCGACTTCTTTCGTCCGCACACGCTGGCGGGCGACGTGCTTCAGGCCCACCACGAACGCCGCGTCCGCCACACGCCGGCCACGCTCTTCAACGAAGTGGCCTATTCGGTGACGCTTCGCGGCCAGCCCGGATGGTTCGCGGGCGAGTCGGCCGCCGAACTCGTCTTCGCGCACCCGCCGGGCCGTGCCCGGCAGGTCTTCGACGCCGTCTGTCGGCCCGCCGACGTCTATCGAGATGCCCACGCCTGGCAGTTCACGCCCGCCTCCTTCGAACTGCTCATCCTCGACCTCGCGGCGAGCGGCGGCTGCGATTGGCGGATCGACTGGGTTCGGCCGACGGCCGCCGTGGAGTTTCTCGGCCGCCTCCGGCCCGGCGGCCGGGTGCCCGAGGGGGAGGAACTCCAGCGGGCCCGCATGGCACTCCTGCGGCGGATCGCCCTGGAGTCGATGGCGCAGTGGCAGACGATCCTCGATGCCGCCGCGGCGGTTCCGCGGGCCGCGTGAGCGATCGTGGTCAGCGGGCGGCCGCGTCGGTCCCGGTGAAGGGGCTCCCGGCCGCCTCCGCGTGGCCTGCCTCCAGCAGGTGGCGGCGACCGATCGGGCAGCCGGCGCCCGACCGCGAGAGGATGGTCACGAACTCGAACAGCGACGTGCCCCAGAAGCCCTCCTCCTTGAGGGGCAACTCGCCGATCGCGTTGAGATCGGAGATCACGAGCCGGAAGCTCGACGGGGTGAACACCCAGGCATGGCAGTCGATGTAGTCCTGCGCGGCGACCACCGTGTTGAAGAGGGCCTTGGCGTTGGCCAGCGTGTGGAGGAAACCGAGCGGGCCCGTCGCCGTCTCCATCCAGCCCGTGCGGCCGTTGAGCGTGGCGCAGTTGGCCACTTGGTCGAATGCGGATCCGGCGAGGTGCCGGGAGCGCCCCTCGAAGTGCGCCTGCAGGACGGCGCCCGTGGTGGAGACGGGGCGGAAGAAATCGAAGCACCGCCGCTTGTCGGGAACGACGAGCACCAGGCGGCCGCCCGGCCGGAGCATGGCGTCGCATTCCTTGAGAAAACCGAGCATGTCCGGCGTGTGCTCGATCACGTGCGACGCCACGATGAAGTCGTACCGGGACGTGCCGAGGAGTCGGGACAGGGGCTGCCCCGTCCACACGTGGTCCACCTCCTCGATCTTGGAGGCGTCGATGTTCTGCTCGCGGGCGTACTTTTCCCGGAGCGCGGCGGTGGCGAGGTGATCCACGACCTCGACCCGGTAGCCATCCCGCTTCGGCACGATCGGGTTGTAACTGGGCCCGATCTCGAGGCCGAGCCCCGTGGTGTCGAAGAGGCCGCGGATCGCGGCCTCCCGCGGCAGGTGGGTGGGGAGATGGTCGGGCATGGCATTCTCGGTGGCGCTTCAGGGCTAGGCCCGGGGCCGGACGGCGTCCGGCGCGATCTGGTCGGCGAGGTCGCGGATCTCGAGCAGCATCCGCTTCAGGAGCGCCGCCCGCCTGCTCTGCAGCGCCTCGCCGGAGGGGGCGGCCCGCTGCGGCCGCGACAGGGAGACCAGAAACTCGGTGTACGGCTGCGGCGTGATCCAGTCGATCTGCCAGTCGATTTCTCCGAGCGCCGTCAACTCGAGGACGAGCAGCTCGAAACTCGCCGGCGTGAACTGCCAGGCATGGCAGTCGATGTAGGCGGCGCCGGCGGACGTGCCCTGTTCGGCATTGTGCCGCGCCTGGGCGAGCGTGTGATCGAGCGCGAGCGACTGGAGCGGCTCCGTCGTCCAGGCGGCCCGGCCGTCGAGCCGTGCGAGGTAGGCCACGTGGTCGAAGAGATCGGCGTAGGAGTGGCCGACGGCCCGTGACCGGTGGGCGGCGAGCATCCGGCCGGTCGTGGCGGTCGGGCGAAAGACATCGAAGCAGAGCCGCTTGTCGGGGAGGGCGAGTCGCAGCGTGCCCCGGCCAGGGTCGAGCAACCGCTCGACGGCCTTGAAGAACGCGATCGGGTCGGGCATGTGCTCCAGCACGTGACTGGCGATTAGGCCGCCGAAGGATCCCAGGCTGGCGGCGGGGAACCGCTCCTCGAGCGGACCGCCGGTCCAGATGACATCGACCTCCTCGATGCGAGCGGTGTCCACCGACGGGTCGCGGGCGTACTTCGCGACGAGATCCGAGCGGCCGGCATGATCGACGACGGTCGTTCGCCACCCGGCCGATTTCGGGGCCAGCGGCTGATAGCTGGGACCGATTTCGATCAGCAGGTCATCGCGGGACAGGCCGGACAGGAGGAGCGATGCGCGATGTTCCATGGCGATGGCCCGGGGCCCAGCACTGCGCATATCCGGACGGCGCCAGATCGAGGCGAAGCCCACATGGTCTATCCCGGTGCGGGATCATCCGACAAGAAGGGTTTTCCCCAACGGCATGCCTCGATGGGCGCCGGCATTGGCACGCCCTTTGCATTGTCAGTTCAGTGGTTGATGTACGGAGTTCGGTTGTCTCGCTGCGCCGAGGTTCTGGTTTTCCAGGACCACTGCGTCATTGCGGGATCGAAAACACGAAAAACGGGATGGCGGAGCCCTGGGTTTTCCCGCGGGGACGGCTGAAGGTACGGGCGTCGTTTCTCACCAAAATAGTGAGAAGCGACTCACCACCTGAGTGATGGCCCCTGCTGAGTATGCCCTGGTGGCAGAAGCCGATGCGGTATTCGGGCGGGCAATATTTTCGCGGAAAAAAGCAAAAAACATCCTTTTTCCGATTCCCTGCCGGCCGGACGGCGGCTCGGGGTCGGCTTTGGCACGCCATGTGCAGTGATGGGAAGTCAGAAAGGTTACGGGAACGCGGAAAACGTTGGGGATTCGCTGAAGCGATCCCCGTTAGCGCGTGCCCTTCGGCAAGGGTCCTAAAGCATGGCGACTTTTCGTACGCGACGGCGGCCGCCGTCGTGACCTCAAGCCAATTTCCTCATTCCGTTTCGTCCAAGTTCGTTCAAGGTCCTGCGTATCGCACTTTTTCACTGGAACAGCTCCCCGTCGGGGGCCTAGCAATCGGAGGTTTTTTCATGGCTCGTGCACTCTCGGGATGGTTTTCGCTCGGTGGCTGGTCGCGTGTTGCGGCAGCGCTGCTCACTGCCGCCGGCCTCTGCGGTTCGGCGTCGGCGGGCCCGCCCTCCCCCATCAGCATCCTCGACTTGTTCAACACGGGCGTGTCGGGCAGCGGCACGGCGTTGTCCCAGAATGACACCGACACGCACTGGACCGTCACGGCCAGTCCGACCGACGTGAGCGGCACGGTGCCGAATTTCTACAACGGCTCGGCCCGGGCGGACTGGTTCGCGTCCTGGACCAACGCCACGGCCAACACCGGCTCTTCGACGTGGATCACGGCCGGGAACGCGATCGTGTCCGGCACGGACTTCGGAGGCCAGGCGGTGAACGGCAACCTTGGCCTCTACACGTTCAGGACGACGTTCACGATTCCCGAGGCATTCACGTCGGCGTCGATCAAGGGCTTGTGGGCGGCCGACAACTTCGGCGGCCAGGTGCTGGATTACAACGACAACACGCCGGTCGTGACGACGATCACGAACTTCATCAAGTTGAACGGCAACACGATCAGCCCGGGCAAGTTCCAGTACAGTTTCACCGAGAACGACTTCACCATTTCGTCCGATTTCGTCGTGGGGACGAACACGCTGGAGTTCAACGTGTCGAACCTGATCGGTGACGGGGTGCCCAATCCGATCGGCACGCAGATCAAGTTCACGGAAGCGGTGTTCACGCCGGTTCCGGAGCCCGCCGTCGGCGTTCTCGCGATGACGGCCTGCGGCATCCTGGCGGCGACCCGCTGGCAGCGGCGGCGGAAGGCGACGACCCAAGTCTGAACCGTGAGTCGCCTGCGTGCCGGTCGATCGGCACGCAGGCGGCCGCGAGCAGGCCGGCCGCAATCGCGTGCTGGCCGCCGGAAAGAAATACCCTCGACAGGGATCGAACCTGTAACCTTCAGCTCCGGAGGCTGACGCTCTATCCAATTGAGCTACGAGGGCGGATTCGCGATGCGAACTTCCCGACCGGCCCAAGTCTAGCAGCGGCGCGGCCGTGGCAACAGGATGCCCTCTGGTCGCCGCCGCAGGTCGAATCCCCTGGGCCTGAGTGTCACGCGGAACGCTTGAGCGGGGCAGGGGCTGCATGCCGTGGGGCACGGCCGGCCCGCTCGTGGGCCTCGTCGATCCGGAGGGTTTGGCCCTCGGAGGCCGTCGCCTCGGCCGAGCGAGCCCCCTGCCGCAACGCCGCCAGTTGCCGTGCCCGCGGCACATAGGCCCCGAACTGCACGATGCCGACCAGCCGGCCCACCAGCATCGGCAGCGTGGCCAGCGGCGCCGACGCGATCGAGTGGCGGACGATCTCCACCGCGTGGGCCACCAGGGCCGCCAGCACGGCCCGGCCCCCCAGCGAACGCCAGAACAGCCGCTCCGCCTGCAGGCCGCCGACGAAGGCCGACGGCCGCGCCCGCATCGCGCCGCAGACGACCCGCGACTCCGGCTCCAGCACCACCGCGCCGCCGGCGCTCCCCACGGCAGCGGCCATGTCGGCATCGGCGAGCGCATCGCCGCAGGCTGTCGCGAAACCGGGGCCCGCGGCGGTCAGCAACTCGGCCGACCAGAAGCCGGCCTCGAGCACCGGCGCCGTCGGCCGACGCACGGAGCGAGGATCGAACGCCGAGGCCCGCAGCGACCGGCGCGGGGCGGCCACGACCGGCACCCGGCGACCGCCGAGCGTGTGGCGGAGCCCGGCCGACACGACGAGGTCGTGATCCTCGTCCGACACCCCCAGCGGCACCACCGCCGCCGCATGGCCCGCCGTCAGCCGCTCGACCGGCTTGTCGGTCCAGCCCTCGGTCGCCCGCCAGCCGGCGGCCAGCACGTGGATCACCCGGCCCGTACTGGCCGCGATGCCGAGATTCGTGCAGCCGACGAGACTCGAGCCCCGTGGAGCCTGAACGAACCGCACCTCCTCGCGAATGTTCCACGGATCGGCGTATTCGCACCCGAGCGCGACGACGATCTCGCAGTCGTCCGGACGGTTTTCCAGGACGCTGACGAGCGTTTCCTCGAGGGCGCTGGTATCGGCCGGGGCCGGGATGACGATCGACAGTCCCGGCGCACCCGACGCATTCGACGGCTTCGACATGAATATCCCCGCTACGAGCCCGCGCCGGCGTCGGCGCAGACCTTCCCCCCGGACCTCAACGCCATCGCCTCAGCCAGCCAGAATCGGCGCCCCGCTCAGGCGGCGGCCCGCTGCGGCTGCAATTCAGTGAACAGATTGACGGTGTGCAGCATCTCCCCCTCGGCGTCGTAGAACTGCAACACGCCCACGTCGATCAGCCACATCGCGAACATTTCGCTGACCCGATAGCACCGAGCCACGCACCGGCCGCGATCGATACGGATGTTCTCCTGAACGTCGGCGACATCGCCGGCGTCGGCGCCCAACTGGAGAAAGTGGCGGGAGACCAGACCGCGCACGTCCGCGGCGTTCATGTGCAAGCGCATGGAAGGCAACCTCCTGTTGCGAGCTGTCGAACGACCTCCTGTCGATCGGGCCGAGAACCTTACTCGGGAGCAGCCTGCGACGAAAGGCTGGTTTCGCCGGTGGCAGTTCGTCCCGGTCCGGTATCCGGACCCGCCGCTCACCGATTGCATCGGCCGAAGAACGGTCCGGCGATCACGCGGCGTTTTGACAACTTCCCATCCGGCATGGACGGGGGTTTCTGCCCAGATTGCCCCGTCGCCCCAGGCGGCAGGCTCGTCACGGCAGGCGGTGCGTCCAGGCCGCGTCGCCGTAGCGGTCGCGCACCAGCCGTGCCACGCGGTCGTGCGGCCAATCGCGACGCCCATTCGTCGCGTTGAAGGCCGCTCGCACCGCCGCCTCGAGGGCCTTCTGGCCGAGGCCGAGGTTCGCGAGAAACTCGCCGTGCGGTCGGCCGGCCCGGTAGTCGGGCTCGCGCGGCGGATGCCGCAGCACGCGACCGATGAGATCGAGGTCGAAGGCGTCGAGGAGCGTGCCGTGGTAGAGCACGCCGTGGCGGCGCACCCGGAGGGCGTTGCCCGAGACCTTCCGCTCCCGGCCGTCGCCCGCGATCGCGAGGTCGCTCGAGCCGCGGCGGGCGACCGGCCGGCCGGCGGCCCGCAGCGCCGCACACAGCGGATCGAGCATCGCCGCATGGATGGCTTCGATGCCGGGCGCGCCCGCGGGATGGTGCACGACGACCGACCACATCAGGCAGCCCGGCCCCAGCACCACGGTGAGGCCGCCGCTCGGTCGCCGCACCACCCGCACGCCGAGCCGCTCGCAGGCGGCCAGATCGATCTCCTCTCCGGTGCGGCTCGAGGAACCGAGCACCACGGTCGGCGCGGCGGCCATCCAGGTGCGGACCACCACCCCCGTCGCGATCCCCTCGTGAGCCTCCTCGAGGAGCGCCTCGTCGAGCGCGAGGTTGGTGGCGACGTCGTCCGGGGCCACGGCAAGCCACGTCGCCGGGGCGGCTGTGGCTGGATCACGATCGCCGGCAGGTTGACTCACGAAATGCCTCACGCAAACTGTCGGAAAAGTCGTCCACCGCCGGATGCGGCGGCCGCCGACCGAGACAAGCCGCCGGTTCCGCGACGGGGGCGTTTCCAGCGGTCGGCCACGGGGCGCACGGTCATGGAGGATTTTTTTCGCGGACTGCTAGACTTTCGCTGCCCTGCGCCACGGCGGCTCGGGCCCCATCAGAATACTGCATACTGCCGCCCGCCCCGTTTCCGAGGACCACGATCCGCCATGGCCGATACCCCGCGCCGCACGCTGACGCCAAACGACTCGCTGCCGCCGGTGGAACCGCCCAGCGCGGCCTTCCTCGTGCAGTTGTTCCTCGCGCCGGCCGTGATCGTTTCCATCATCGTCTTCGTCTGGCTGGCGTTTCATTGGCTCGCGCAACTCGGCAACGATCCCGAGGGCTACGTCAAGACGCTCCGACGCAACAACGAGGGCCGCTGGCAGGCGGCGCTCAACTTCGCCAACGACCTCCGCGGCCCCGGCGGCAAGGTGCTGAAGACCGACGCCGGGCTGGCCCGCGAGCTCGGGAGCATCCTCGCCGACGAGGTGGCCAGCGGCCGGCCGCGGGCCGGCGGCCACTCCGGCGAGCAGTCGCGGACGCTCTGCATGTATCTCTGTCGCGCCCTCGGGGAGTTTGCCGTGCCGGAGGCGGCCGCACCGTTGGTCGCGCGGGCGGCCGACACCGCCGATCCGCAGACCGCCCTGGCCGCCGTCGAGGCGCTCGCGGTCCTCTCCGAGAACCTGCAGGCCGCGGGACGCACGTTCGACGATCCGGCCGCGGTGGGCGACGTGCTGCTCGTGGCCGCCGGCAGCGACGATGCGGTGCTGCGGTCCCGCGCGGCCTTCACGCTGGGCGTGGTCGGTGGCGAGAAGACCGCGGAGCGACTGGTGAAGCTGCTCGGCGACGCCGCCGACAACGTCCGCTTCAACGCCGCGGTCGGTCTCGCGCGGCAGGGCCGCGCGGAGGCCTGGGACACGCTCGCGGAGATGCTGTCCGAGCCCGACGTGGCCGCCGCGGCCGGCGACGACAAGGCCCAGTCGCAGCGGTACAAGCGGGCGCTCGTCGTGATCAATGCCCTCAAGGGCGTCGGGCTCTTGGTCGATGCCTCGCGCCGGCCGCCTCCGCCCCGGATCGTCGATCTGGTCGCCGCGCTCGGCCAGGATCCCGTGCCCGATGTCCGCACCGGCGCCGCGGCGTTGGCCGCCAAGATCGAACGCGTATCGAGTTCCCCTTCAACCTCCGAGGAGACGTGACCCCATGGCGACGACCACCAAGCAGACGATCGACCTGTTGCTCGAGAGCTACAGCATGGAGCTGGAGACGGTGATGAACTATCTCGCCAACAGCGTGAATCTCGACGGCGTGCGGGCCGAGGAAATCAAGAAATCGCTCGGCGCCGACGTGCCGGGCGAGATCGGCCACGCCCAGCAGCTCGCCAACCGCATCAAGCAGCTCGGCGGCCACATTCCCGGCTCGAAGGACGTGAAGCTCGGCAACCAGATCCAGCCTGTCACCGTCACGACCGACGTGGTGGGGGTGATCAAGTCGGTGATCGCCGCGGAAGAGGCGGCCTGTGCGCAGTACAAGAAGATCATCAAGGCGGTGGAGGGGGAGGATTACGTCACGCAGGACCTCTGCATCCGCCTGCTCGCCGACGAGGAGGAGCACCTCGTGCAGTTCAAGGGATTCCTGAAGGAATACACCCAGGGTTGAACCGGCGGGCTCCGCTGCCCGACGACGAAGCGTGAACAGGCCATGGATGGCTGTTCACGCGCTCAAGCCAGAAACTCGTCGAGCGCGTCGCGGAGCATGTCGGCGTCGGTCTCGACGCCCGTGAGAGCGTGGAACTCGATCGCCGTGCGCGCGGCGTGGACCTCCAGGCCATCGACGACGCACGCGCCGCTGTCGGCGGCCTGCCGCAGGAGCGGCGCGGCCTCCGCGGTCAGCGCGCAATCGGCCACCACGAGATCGCCGCGGAGGCTCGAGAACAGCGGGGCCGGGGCGGTCTCGGCGGCCACGAGGATGCCGACTGCAGCGGGAAGATCGAGCGTCGGCTGCCAGTCGAGCCTGTCCGCCGGTGCCGCGTTCAACGCCCGCAACGCCTCGACGAGGGCGTCGGCCCGGGCCTCGTCGCTGTCGCAGACGAAGATGCCCGCGGATCCGGCGAGGGCGAGCTCGAGGGCGGCGGCCCGTCCGGCCGGGCTCGCGCCGAGCACGAGCGCGTGGGTGCCGGCGGGCTCCACGTGGCCGCGCAGGGCTTCGATGAGGCCGCGGCCGTGGGTCATGTGGCCGACGAGTTCCGCGCCGGTCCGCTCGATCAGGCTCACGGCGCCGGAGAAGGTGGCCGCCGGGCTGGCCGTCCCGACCAGCGGCAGGGCGGCGACCTGGAGCGGCCCCGCGAGCAGGCACCCGCGAAACCCCATGGCCGAGATGCCGGCCAAGGCGTCGGCCAGCCGCGTCGGCTCCACGTCGAACGTGAGGAATCGACAGTCGAGGCCCGCCGCCTCGATCGCGCGCTCGAAGAGATACTGCGCGGGATTGCCCGCGGCCGGAAAGCCGAGCAAGGCGATCACATCCTGGAGAGCCGGACTGGTCATGCGGAGAATGTCCGGGCTGGCAGGCTGCGGAACGCGGTGGATCAGACCGTCACGTGCGTGACCGCCACGAACCTCGGGTCGCTGCGGATGGGATCGAAGTCGCGTTCGGTGCCGGTGAGATCGCGAAACCGGTCATCGAGTGCGATCGCCTGCGCGAGATGGTCGATCGCGGCGGGCACGTTGCCCGCCAGCGAGTGGTAGCAGGCAAGGTTGTACAGCAGGACCGGCTGTTGCGGCGACGCCTGCCTGCCGCGGTCGAGCGCCCCGATCGCCTCGTCGAGGCGGCCGAGTCGTTTCAGGCACCAGCCCAAGCCGAGCCAGGCTTCGAGGCGACCCGGAGCCGCCTCCGCCGACCGCGTGAGTGGACCGAGCGCCGCCTGCCAGTCGCCGAGCGCCCGCAGCGCCTCCCCTTCAAGCAGGCTGGCGTCGGCCTGCCCGCGGACCTCGGCGGGCAGTTCGGCGAGCGTCTCGAGGCTCCTGTCGAGGAGTTTCCGCGCCGAGGGCGGCGTGGGCCCCTCGCCGTCAACGAGCAGTTCGGCCAGCTCGATGTACCCGGCGGCATGCCGGAGGAGCATCAGGCGACGCGACCGCGACAGGGCTTCCAGGGGGGCATCCATCTTCGTTGCAGCTCCTGCACGGCGGCAAAAACCGACGACGAACCCGGGGCGGCCTCACCGACCGCTCCGCGAAGTGTAGTGTGCGACCGCAGACAGCCCAACGCACCGCCGGCGGCCCGCCTCCGCATTCCGTTCTACGGAGGAGGGACGGCGGCGGGTCGCGGCCAAAAAAGCGTTTCCCGCCCCGAATTTCGTCGGCGTGCACGAAAAACCCCAGCCGGCGCCACTCTTCAATAGGGAGACAGCCTGTAGAGGCAGGCAGCGGGCTCCGTGGCCGCAGCCGGTCGTGGCCAGCCCGATCCCCCCTGGGAGATTCAGCATGCGGCTCACGCTTCGGACCCTGCTTGCCTGGCTCGACACGGTTCTCCCTCCCGAGGAGCAGCGGAGCCTCGGCCAGAAGGTCGTGGCCAGCCCGGTGGCCCCCCAGTTGATCTCCCGAATCCGGGAGGTGGTGGAGCGCGGGGCTCTCTCCGCCCCGCGGCCCGACGGTCGCGGGCTCGCCGACGACCCTAACTCGGTGGCGGAGTATCTCGACAACACGCTGGCCCCGGACAGGCTGGAGGCCTTCGAGCGGATTTGCATCGAGTCGGACATGCACTTGGCGGAGGTCTCGGCGTGCCACGGCCTTCTGGCCGAGATTTCGCGCGAACCAGACGCGGTGGCGCCGCTCGATGACGCTGGTCGGCGGCGGCTCCTGCAGGCGGTCGGCCACCATGTGACGGCGTCGCCCGGCGAGCGGGAGCCCGGGACGGCGTTGGGCGGCGGGCGGGGCCTGCCGAAGACGATCGCCGCTGCGTCGGCCGGCGCCGGGCGTGCCGCAGCCCCTCAGCCACGTGGCAAGGCGACCCTCGGCGCGTGGCTCTCCGCACTGACGGCTCTCGTGTTGCTCGTCGCGCTCGGCGGGTTCTTCGTCTGGTCGCTGGGCCGCGGTCGCGGCCGCGCGACTCCCGCGAAGCCGGCGGCGGATGTCGCCGCGTCGGCCAAGCCGGAGCCGATCGCGGAGCCGGAGCCAGCCGTGGCGACCGATGCCGTGGCGACCGATGCCGTGGC
>JBEIQP010000106.1:0-9041 GCA_040376455.1 Planctomycetaceae bacterium
GCCGGGCGAGCGGCTCGGGCTCCCGCGCCGCCGAGGCGACCGCGGCGGAGAGAAACGCGTCGATCTCATCGCGCAGCGAACGCGGCGCAGTGGATGCCACTTGGTGCAGCCGGCCGCGGAACCAACGCCCCTCGGTCACGGCGAGTTGCCGGTCGGACGGATCGGCGCAGGGCAGATCCGCGGTGACGGCGCCGAGGTCGAACAGCCGGCGACAGGCCGCCCACGCCTCGGCCGGATTGCCGGACCGCAGAAACCCATCGACGACGGCGCGGAGCGCCGCGTGCATCGCCGGGGAGGCGGGCAGGGATGTCTCGTCGGCCTTCCAGACCTCCGCCGCCGCCGCGAAGTCGCGTTCCATCCCGAAGGCGACCGCGTCGGCGAACGCATCGGGCGGGAGCCGCGAATCGGTCGCCAGTTGGCGCAGCTGCGTCAGGCCCATTCGGATATCGCCCCGTTCGAGGGCGAGCTGACCGCGCCAATACTGCGACCACGCCCCTCCCGTGCCGCTGCGGGCGGCGGTCTCCACCCGCGACTCGAGCACCGCCGCCTGATGGAAGACGTCGAGCGAGTCGATGCCCTGGGATATCACCTCGCCGCGATAGGCGATCAGGTTCCCGGGCACGGCCCGCCCGCGTGCCGCCGAGCGGCCCACGATCTCCCCGTCGGCCAGGCCGATCTCGACCACCTCGGGCGTGTCCAGCGGCAGGAACAGCCGGTCGGCCGTGACGATGCCACGGCCGCTCGGCCCCGCGCCCTCGGCTCCATAACCGCACTTCCAGAGGCTGCGGCCGGTCTCGAGCGCAAACGCCTCGACCTCGCGGCGTCCCACGACGATCACCCGGCCATCAACGACGCCGGCCACGTGCAGCAAGCGCTTGGCCCGCGGCAGCTTCCAGGCAACCGCGCCTTCGCGCAGGTCCAGGCAGTGCAGGGAATCGGAGTCATACGGCGTGAGCAGCACGCGGGATCCGCAGACGATCGGCCCCGAGTCGCGCCACAGGTCGCGTCCGAGTTTCTCGGTCGCGGGCGGCTCGTTGAGCGCGAGTCCGCGGACGCGGATGCCGTTGATCGCGCCGCCGCCGTCGGGATCGGCCTGCAGGCGGTCGTACTCGTAGGCCCAGCGCAGCGTGCGGGTCGCGAGGTCCACCGCCACGACCGCCCCGGCGCCGAGCGGGCAGACGAGCACGCCGCCGGCAAGCGCCGGCGACAGGCCGGCACGCTGACGGGCCCGCGGCTGCCCTGGCTTGATCGCGCGGGCCTCGTCGAGTTCGGCGAGCGGCTGCGACCAGACCGGCGCACCGTCGGCCGCCGCGAGCACGTCGAGCCGCACCTCCCCTTTTTCCTCCACGAGGACGAACAGCCGCTCTCCGACCACGAGCGGCGCTCCCATGTACCACGCCGCCGATGTCGGCGAACCGACGGCGACCCCCGCCTCACGGACCGGCAGACGCCAGCGCAAGGACCCATTGTCGCGCAGATCGTAGGCGGAGAGCGTGTTGCCCCCCTGCCACCCGTTCTGCCGCTGCCGGAGCCGAAACCCCAGCGGCATCGTGGACGACGACGCGAACGCGTCGGGATGGCTGTCGATCACGAACACCAACCGGCCGTCGCTCGCGGCGCCGCCGCTGGTGGCGTCGTCGAACGTCCGATCGAGCGAGCGATCCATCCCGCTGTCGGTCGCTTCCTCGTCCTCTTCCGTCGTCGGGCGGCTGCCCGCGCGATCGCCCGGCCCGGGCTGCAGCCAGACGCGTTTGCCGGTGTCGAAATCAACCGCCAAGAGGCCGAGCGGCGTGCGGGCCAGGATCGGCCCGTCGATCGCCAGCGGCGTCGCCGCCGGGAAGAGCGGGATGTCTTGGTCGGCCGACGTGCGGCGGCGCTGTTCGAGCAGCCGGCTCTCCTCCGGATGCCGGGCCAACGGCACCCGGAACCGCGGCACGAGCAACGGCCGCGAGGCGGTGGCGATCGCATTCCGGTCGGCGGTGCCGCGCGGCTGCCGCCATTCGCTTCCCGACGGAACGGCCGCGTCGGCTCCGCCGGCCACGTCGCGGAGCCAGGCCAGCGACTGCCCTTCCGCGAACGACAGGACGACCTCCTTGCCGGCGATGCGGGCCGTGCCGCGTCCGCTGGCCCGAGCCTTGTCGAGCGCTGCGGCCGCGGCGGCCGGGTCGCCGGCGCGATCCCATGCGAGGGCCCGCATCACCCCCAACGTGGGCTCGAGCCGCGCGGCCGATTCCGTCACCGCGAGCCGGTCGAGCCAGGCCGCCGCTGCGAGCGGTTGCCCCGATTCGAGGGCGTGCACCGCGGCGAGCAACGCCGCCGTCTGTCCCGCCGGCGTCTGGAACCAGCGCCGCGCCACGGCCGCGATGGCGGCGGCGTCATCCGCGGCCACCGCCTCGTCGAGCATATGCTGGGCGCGGGCGCGAAATTGAAGTTCGTAGGCCTCGCGGCCGGTGCGTGGCAGCCGGTCGATCAACCGCGCCGCCTCCGACTTCACGCTCGTCCAGGTGCCGCGCCTGCCGCCGTCGGCCCGCTGCGGGCGCAGAAAGCAATCGCGCTCGCCCGCAAGCATCTCGTCCAGCAGGGTCGCGGCGTCGCTCCACCGCGCCTCCGCGATCAGCCGCCGCGCGCGATCGAGTTGGCGATCCTTGAGCCGGTCGGTGGGAAGGTACACACCGCCGTCATCGTCGTCGGCGCCGAGGGCGGCGTCCTCCGCCGATGCCTCCGGCACTTCCTCCAGTGCGTCTGGTTCTTCCTCCAACTCTTCCTCAGCCCGGACCGAGGAGCAGGCCCAGTGGAACGGCGAAGCGACGGGGAGCAGCCACAGGGCGGCTGTCATCAGCGCCGCCACGACCGGCCGACGTGGCCGTATCCGGGGCGGAAACATGCTGCAGCCAGCCATCGAAACCCCACGCTCGGCCAGAGGTCCAATCGCCAAAATGTCCGCCCTGTCGGCCAACCCCGGCCCGCAGGAAAAGGCTGGCGGGCCCGGGGCGGGGCTCCGCCCATCGAATCGTATCACACCACCGCCATTCATCTTAGGAAGCGGCCAGGGGGGTGGACAAACGGCCCCTCCGGCGGCGAAACGGGGCTCTGCAGGGCGGAAAAAACGCCTTTTTCTGGCCTTGGAACGAAGTTTTTGGGTTGCATTTTCATTCCCAGGCCGTCTAATCACCCTCGCGTTCGGCGTTTTGGGCCGAGTTTTCCAGCGCGGCGGGGGTTCTGCCGCACACAATTTTTCTTTCCGTTTGGAGGAACTGGTGATGGCAAAGAAGTCGGGAAGCAAGCCGTTGACGAAGACGGAGATCATGCGGAGCATCTCCGAGACCACTGGTCTGCAGAAGAAGGACGTCGTGGCAGTCATGGAATCGCTGACCCACGAGATCCAGAAGGCGCTGAAGGGCTCGGGCATCGGCGTGTTCTCGATCCCCGGCCTGGTCAAGATCGAGCGTCGCAAGGTTCCGGCCCGCCCCGCGCAGAAGGGCGTCAAGAATCCCTTCACCGGCGAGCTGCAGGACCGTCCCGCCAAGCCGGCGAGCGTCAAGGTTCGCGTGCGGGCCCTGAAGAACCTCAAGGCCATGGTCGTGTCCTGATCGTCCATCTCCGGCCGCAGGGCCGGCTCACGTTCAAGCCACACGAAGCGGGCGATGTCGCAAGGCATCGCCCGCTTTTTTTGCTCCCCCGCGGCAAAACGTCCCGCGGCGGGCAGGCCTGACGGGCCCACGGACTTGACTCCCCGGGTGGTCGCCGCGAAGCATGGGGCATGCCGGCTCGGAGCGCGGGTGGCCCTGTGGCCGCCGGCGCGAGAGCCGGCCCGTATTCTCGGACGTCGAGCTGCCGGGCTCCTGCCATCGTGCGGGGGCCGGGTGCAACGAAGGCCGAGTGCGTGGACACCGCGGGGTGTCCGTTCACTGCGGCCCTTCTGTTTCGTTGCGCTCGTTTTCGTCCTCCTGTCGAGGCGTTGGCGGTGCCACGAAGCCCTTTGCACACCGAGAGTCGTTTCCCCCTTCGCTTCCCAGGCCCAGTCCCGACTGCAGCCAAGTCGCCATGGTCGGCGCGATCCCGGAGATCGTCGCCATGCGCAGTTCTGTTGCACACCCGTTGTCCTTCCTGTCCCGTCGCGCGGGGCCGGCCCCGCGATGCCGCACGGCGTGCGCCGCGGCCATTTGGGCGATGCTGGCCCTGCTGCTGGCGACTCCCGGGCACGGCACGACCGTGACGTTCACCGAAAGCGGCGTGTCGGCGGCGGGCACACCGCTGACGGTATCCGCCACGTTGATCGCCACGGGCACCACGCTGACGATCCGGCTGAGCAACGTGGGCGACCCGACCCGCTATAAGGCCGATGTGCTCACCAGCCTCTACTTCAACCTCGCCGATCCAGCCGATGGGCAGCGGCCCACGCTGACCTACGTCTCGGGGAGCGGCCAGGCGTACGAGGTCGTCAAGAACGGGGCGGACACGCCGGTGTCCTGGAATCCGACACTCCAGCAATGGACCACGACCGGGACGGGGGCCACGGCGGCCTCGATGCTGGTGGCCACCAAGCCCGGTGACGAGGGCTGGCAGTTCAAGACCCTCACTCCCGCTCCCGACTACCCGCAATTGGGGTTTGGCATCGGCACCGTGGGAAACAGCGGGCTGTCCGATGTCGGGGCCAACTTCGACGGGCGGGTGGTGAGTGGCGTGCCCGTCGGCCAGACGATGATCAACCTCGGAATCTACAGCAACGGAAACGTCCCCGGTGTCGGCGACATCGATCCGCAAGGCGGGCTCGACCACAGCCGGCTGATCAACACCTTCGCCGATTTCACCTTCACGAGCGACAAGGAGTTGGAGACGTTGAACGAGACCTGGGTGCAGGGCAACGTGACGTTCGGCTTCGGCACCGGTCCGGACTCGGTCCTGTTGCCCGAACCGGGGACGTGGGCGATGGCGACTACCGGCAGCGCGGTGGGACTCATGTGGCTGGCCCGCCGCCGCTGGCGGCGAGCGGGGCCACGTCGGCCGGCGGGCCCCTGAACCGGGCTCACGGGCGGGACCGATGGCGGCGTCATCCGGCCCCCGGGGCACGGCGCGGGCCTCGAGTGGACGGGGCCGGAATCGAACCGGCGACACACGGATTTTCAGTCCGTTGCTCTACCAACTGAGCTACCCGTCCCGAGCGAACATGGGCTCGCGAAGACACCATTGGTAGGTGGCGAAAGCAGCCGTGTCAACGCGCCGTCGCGTCGGGCGGGCGGTGGGCCGTTCAGCGGCCCTTCGCGGCATGAAACACGGTCGGAACCTGGACGATCGCCACGAGCAGGAACGCCCCCCAACCGAATGTCGAGGGACTCGTGTTGCCCACGAGTTCCTGAAACCTGCCAGGATCGATGCCGCGAACCAGGGACAGGGCCAGCCCGAACAGCAGACCCGCCACGGCCGCCACGGCGAGGCACCGGGCGGCCAGCAGGATCGCGCCTTCGAGCTTCTCGCGCGGCTCGAGGAACTGGCCCTCGCCGCGGCCCGGATTCGCCTTCGACGAAACGGGCCGCACGCCGCCGGGCCAGATCGGTTCCGGGAGCGGCGGCTGCGGGACTTCGAAGTTCTCCTCGGCTGCTCCGTCGCCGCCGCGGGGCATCACGGCGGACGCGTCGGCCGTGGCAAGCCGGCTCGGTGATTGGTGCGCTTCGGACCCGAGCGAATCGTATTCCGAGGCCGCGTCGGCCCGCGGTTTCGAGCCGGCGACGGGCGTCCGCGGCATCGGCATCAGCGTGCGCGGGGTCCACGGCCGCAGGCGCTCGATGACGTCCTTGGCCGAGGCGATCCGTTCGAGCGGCGACTTTTTCATCATCGCCTCCAAGACCCGGCAGACGTCGGCGCTCATGTGCGGGGCCAGGTGCTGGATCGGCACGGGCGGCTCGGTCAGATGCCGCTGGGCCTTCTCCTTGCGGCTGCCGCCGGGGAAGGGAACGCGGCCCGTGAGCGCGAAGTAGAAGGTGCAGCCGAGCGCGTAGACATCCGCCGCCGGACCGACCGCATCCGGGTCGCGAATCTGTTCCGGCGCCATGTAGTCCAACGTGCCGACCACGCGGCCCGTGCGGGTGCTCTCTTCGTCGAGGACGGAGCCCGCCAGGCCGAGGTCGAGCACTTTGACACGGCCGTCCTGCGACACCAGCAGGTTTCCCGGCTTCACGTCGCGATGCACCAACCCCTGACCGTGCGCATAGGCGAGCCCCCGGGCAGCCTGCACGATCACCGACACCGCCGTGAGTTCGTCGAGCGGCCCGTATTTGAGGACCTGCTTCCGGAGGTCGATCCCCGAGACGAGTTCCGTCACCAGGTAGTAGACCTTGGCGTCGTGTCCGGCATCGAGCGCCCGCACGAGGTTCTCGTGATCGAGCCGCCCGAGCATGCGGATCTCACGCTGAAACGCTGCTTCGTATTCCGGCGTCGATTTGGCCCGGGGCAGCACCTTGAGCGCCACCTCGCGGCCCATCATGCCGTGGTGAGCCTTGAACACCTGCCCCATGCCGCCGCGGCCGATTTCGTCGAGCACCGTGTATTGACCGAGCCGAAACCGGCGGCGGCCGGCCCGCATCTCACGCGCCTGAAATCCCGTCAGCAGTCCCTGCGACACGAGCCGCTGGGCCACCGCGTCATCCCACGCGTCGGCCGAGGTCGTGGCCGGATCGAGGGTCAGCCGGACGTGCGCCTCGGCGGCCTGAATCTGCTCCGGTTCGAGCAGTCCGCTCGCCAGGGCCACCTGCCGAAACCGCGGAGACGGGCTGGGCGACGCGGTGCCGGCGGAATCGGGAGCCGTGTTCGACATGAGACGATGACGGGAGGCGATGAGGACCGGTCCGAAAGAGTGTACCAAGCCGGGCTGGCACGCCGCGGGTCAGGACCGGCCGCTGCCGGGGAACAAGGCGGGAAATCGCCGGCCCCACTCCCCCGGCCACGCGGCTTCGAGAACGAGCGGTTCCTCGGTCCGCGGATGGGACAGCCGCAGGCGCCGGGCATGCAGCGCGATGCCCCCGGGATACGGGAGGCGGGCCCCGTAGAGGCGGTCGCCGACGATCGGGCAGCCCCGCGCCGCCAGTTGGAGCCGCAATTGATGCCTCCGACCGGTGGAGGGCTCGAGTTCCACGAGCGATACCTCCCCTGCCCTGCGGACCACGCGGGCCCGCACGTGCGCCGGTCGGGCCGCGATCGCATCGCCCTCGTCATCGTCGTCGTCCAGGGGGATGTTCGTCCGGTCGTCCTGCGTCCGCAACGGCCCGGCCGGCCGATGCAGCACCGATCGCCGTTCGTCGGGGCGACGCGAGATCGCATCGTGCCAGTCCAGCCATTGGCCGAGCGGGGCCGGAAATCGGCCCTCGACCACCGCCCCGTACGCCTTCTCGACGGCGCGATTCCGAAATTGCTCCGCCAGATGGGCGGCCGCCGGGCGTGTCTTGGCCACCACGACGACGCCCGATACGGGCGCGTCGAGCCGGCTTACAATGCCCACGAAGGCGCCGGGGCGAAACCGGCGCTGCAGGAGCGTGAACACGCTCTCGTCGCCGCGGGCCGCGTTGGCCGTCGGGAGCCCGGCCGGCTTCACGAGCCCCACGAGATCCTCGTCCTCGATCAGAATTTCCAATCCGTCGGAAGGCTTTTTCATATGCCTGCAGCCTCGCCTCGCACGATCGTGCTTGCAAGCCGGTCTCCCCGCCGGCTGGAACTGGCCCGGAGCGAGGGCTGGATCGTGCAGGTCCTCCAGCCGCCCGACGAGGCGGAGGCCGGGGCCGCCCCGCGGGCCGCCGCGGAGTCGTTGGCGGCCGATGTGCGGCGGCTGGCCCTGGCCAAGGCTCAGGCCGTGGCCGACGCGGGCGCCACCGGCAGGCTCCTGGCCTGCGACACGCTGAGCGAGGTCGATGGCGAGGTCTTGGGAAAGCCCGCCGATGCCGAGGATGCCCGGCGGATGCTGCGATCGCTTTCGGGCCGCGGGCATCGCGTGGTCACGGGGGTTTGCCTCTGGCAGATGCCGGAGCTCGAGCCGATCCTCGCAGACTGCGAGAGCCTTCTGGAAATGGGAGAGCTCTCGGAGGGCTTCCTCGACTGGTACATCGAGAGCGGCATGTGGCGAGGCAAGGCCGGTGCCTGCGGGTTCCAAGACGACCGGCTGCCGCTCCGCCTGGTCTCGGGCAGCGCCTCGAACGTGGTCGGCCTTCCGCTCGAAACCATCCGCCCCCTGCTGGCCGACCTCGACCGGCGTCTGACACCTCACCCGCTCACCGGCTAGCTGGCTGTGGGACAAGCCTCCCGCTGCACGCTGCGGCTGCCGGCCGCGGAAACCATCCCTATAAAAACAAAACCGGCCCGCCTGGCCTAAGCCCCGCCGGCCGGGCGTGTAAGATTCCGGCGCTACCAACGCTCGCACGTGTGGCCCTACCAACGGCTCTGGAAGCTTAACTACCGTGTTCGGGATGGGAACGGGTGTGACCTTCCAGATATGTTCACCGGAAATTTTGAGCTGCCGCCTTCGCGGCAGAAACTCGGTTGCATCGCCTCTCGGCAACGCATGATTGGGGTCGTGGTAATCGGCATGCTCCGAGCCACCGGCCAAAGCCGGCAGCTCACAAGAGCGCTCGCAAGCACTTGATACGAGTGGTCAAGCATTCGTCCGTTAGTACCGGTTAGCTGAGTGCATTGCTGCACGTACACGTCCGGCCTATCAACCTGGTCGTCTTCCAGGGGACTTTTGGTATTAACCTACGAAACCTGATCTTGGGGCGGGCTTCACGCTTATATGCTTTCAGCGTTTATCCGTTCCGTTCATAGCTATCCAGCCGTGCCGCTAGCGCGACAACTGGCACACCAGAGGAACGTCCTTCCAAATCCTCTCGTACTAAAGAAGAATCCCCTCAAGTTTCGTACGCCCACAGCAGATAGGGACCGACCTGTCTCACGACGGTCTGAACCCAGCTCACGTACCACTTTCATTGGCGAACAGCCAAACCCTTGGGAGCTTCTCCACCCCCAGGATGTGATGAGCCGACATCGAGGTGCCAAACCGC
>JBEIQP010000147.1:0-5919 GCA_040376455.1 Planctomycetaceae bacterium
CAGGAGGAGACCCCTGCACGACGGCCTCAGTGACGGGGCGTGCCGGCGGCCCCGAGGCGGTCCATCCGGCAGGAACAACACGCGTTGCATCGGGGGAGCATCCAGGGCCGATCGCGAACGCCCGCGACCGACAGGCAGGAAAAGCAGATGGCGTGCCAATGACGGCAGGATCCGGGAAGCCGGCCGTGAAGGGGCGGAATCACCGAAAAAAACCGGCGGGCCGCGGCGAGGCCGGGCGCATGCCCCTCGGGGCATGCCCATCCAAGGGGCAGCGGCTGCCTACCGGCAGGGCAGGGGCCCTGGGCGGGCGATGGCCTTTCCGGACGCGACGACCAGAATGATGCAGGGCCGAACGGCCCCGCCCGGCCCGATCCGCGACGACACCGCCAGCCACCCATGCGACTGTTTCCCTCGGACCGCTATCCGCTGCCGCTCCCCGCGGGCCATCGGTTTCCGGCGACCAAGTACGGCCGGCTGCGGGCGCGGCTGGAACAGCATGCGGCCGCGGGAGCGCTGCTCGAATTCGTGGAGCCGCACGCCGCCACCGACGATGAATTGCTGCGCGTCCACGACCGCGCGTACGTGGGCCGCGTCCTGTCCGGCGGGCTCTCCCCGGACGAGGTTCGACGGATCGGATTTCCGTGGAGCCCCGGTCTGGTGGAGCGGTCGCTGCGCAGCACCGGGGCTGCGGTCGATGCAGCCGCCGCGGCGCTGGAGGACGGCGTCGCCGCGAGCCTGGCCGGCGGCACCCACCATGCCGGCTCCGACTGGGGCGAGGGCTACTGCGTGTTCAACGACACCGCCGTGGCCGCGCGGGAGATGCAGGCGCGGGGTGCCGTGCGGCGCGTGCTGATCCTCGACTGCGACGTGCACCAGGGCAACGGGACGGCGCAGATTTTCAGCGGCGATGCCAGCGTGTTCACGATGTCGATCCACGGGGCCCGCAACTTCCCCGTGCGGAAGCACCCGAGTTCGCTCGACGTGCCGCTCGAGGATGGCACCGGCGACGAGGAGTATCTCCGGGCGCTGGCTGCCGCGCTCGACGAGTCGTTCGAACGGGCGCGGGCCGACCTCGTGCTCTACATCGCGGGCGCCGACCCCTTCAGCGGTGACCGGATCGGCCGCCTGACGCTCTCCAAGGAGGGGCTGGCCGAGCGCGACCGGATGGTGTTCGCGGCGTCCACCACCTCCCGGACACCCGTGGCGATCGTCTGTGGCGGCGGCTACTGCGAGGACATCGAGGCGATCGTTGACATTCATGCCGCCACGATGCTGCTGGCGGCCGGCGCGTGGGCTTCGTGAACGCCGCGCCCCGTTGCGGGCCCGCCCCGACCGCTTTGCGATCCCGGGCCGGCGGGCCTATCCTGAGAGGCATGAACTCCGTTTGGCTCCCGCCGGTCTGTGCGGTGCTGATGCTGGTTCCCTGGACCGCTGCGGTCGCCGGGGCGGCCCCGGCGTGGTCGCTCCGCGACGGCGAGCGGGTGGTGATGCTGGGCGATGCGTTCGTGGAGCGGGAGGGGGATCGCGGGTTCGTCGAGGCGGCGCTTGTGGCCGCGCACCCCGAGGCGACGCTCCAGTTCCGCAACCTCGGCTGGAGTGGCGACACCGTCTGGGCCGAATCGCGCGGCGTGTTCGATCCGCCGGAGAAGGGCTACGACCGGATGGTGTCGCTGGTGCGCGAACTGCGGCCCACGACGATCATCGTGGCCTACGGCCGCAACGAATCGTTCAAGGGCGCGGCCGGCCTGGCGGCATTTCGGGCCCAGTTGGCGAAACTGTGCGACGACCTGCGGGCGGCGGCCGCCGAGGCGGCGCCGTTGAAGACGCAACTCGTCCTCGTCACGCCGCATCCCTTCGAGCCGCCGCCGGCCGGTTCGGGCAAGGAGCCGGCCGCCGACGCCCGCAACGCCAGCCTGGCCGCCTACAGCCAGGCGATCCGCGACGTCGCGGCGGAGAAGCAGGCCGGCCTCGTCGATCTCTTCGCGCGGCTGCCCGAGATCGCACCCCCCGGAACGGCGCTCACCGAGAACGGCTCGCACCTCACCGACGCGGGCAACGCCCAGGCAGCCCGGGTCTTCGTCGCCGCCTGCGATCGATCCGTCGCCGCGGATTTCGCCGACCGTGCGGCGGAGCTCCGCGGGCTCGTGGTCGCGAAGAACAAACTCTTCTTCCATCGCTGGCGGCCGGCGAACGAGACCTACATTTTCCTCTTTCGCAAGCACGAGCAGGGGAACAACGCCGTCGAGATCCCGCAGTTCGATCCGCTCGTCGAGGAAGCGGAGCGGAAGGTGCGGGCGCTGGCGCGGCGACACGCGGAACAGTGAACGAGGCGCACCATGGCGGGATCCCCACACGTTGACAGCCGCGATGCCGAGGCCGCGCCGCGCCGTGCCCGTCGTGCCGGGAGCCCGGCGCCGGCCGCGCGAGTGCGCCGTCGGCTGGCGGTGTTGGTCGTGGCGTGCGGCGTGGCGTGGGCGGTCCGTCCGGCCCTGGCGCAACGCGGGCTGGCGGAAATTCCGCCTCCCGATCCGGTGGCCGAGCTGGCGGCCATGCAGATCGCCGACGGCTACGAGGTGAACCTCTTCGCGGCCGACCCGCTGATCTCGAAGCCGCTGCAGATCAATTTCGACGCCCGCGGCCGGCTCTGGGTGTCGTCTTCGCGCGTCTACCCGCAGATTCGTCCGGGGGAAACCGCCAACGACACGGTGACGATCCTCGAGGATCGCGATGGCGACGGCCGCGCCGACGCCCACACGGTCTTCGCGGACGGCCTGTTGATGCCGACCGCCGTGCTGCCGGACGATCTCGGCGGCGCCTACATCGCCAACAGCACGGAAATGCTCCACGTCGCCGACGCCGACGGCGACGGCAAGGGAGAGGATCGACGGGTCGTGCTCTCCGGCTTCGGCGCCGAAGACACCCATCACATCATCCACACGTTCCGCTGGGGGCCGGATGCCCGTCTCTATTTCAACCAATCGATCTACATCCACAGCCACGTCGAGACGCCGCAGGGGGTGAAGCGGCTCAACGGCGGCGGCATCTGGAGGTTCCGGCCGGAGGCGCCCGGACGGCCCGTGGGAGGATCGATCGGGCTCGACGTCTTCGCGCGCGGCTGGATCAACGCGTGGGGGCATGCCGTGGATGCCTGGGGCCGTTCGCTCGTCACCGACGGCGCCGGCGGCGAGGGGATCTGCTACGCGTTTCCCGGAGCGGCCTATCGGGCGGCCGTGGGCACGCCGCGAATCCTGCAGGGCATGAATCCCGGCAGCCCGAAATACTGCGGTCTCGAGATCATCGACGGCCGGCATCTGCCCGAGGATGCGCAGGGCATGTTCGTCACCAACGATTTCCGGGCCAATCGCGTCTGCCGGTTTCGGCTGTCCGAGTCCGGCTCGGGGTTCACGAGCGAGCAGTTGCCCGACCTGATCCATTCCCGCCGGGTGACGTTCCGGCCGATCGACGTGAAGATGGGGCCGGACGGAGCGATCTACATCGCCGACTGGTACAACCCGATCATCCAGCACGGCGAGGTCGATTTTCGCGATCCGCGTCGCGACCGCGAGCACGGCCGGATCTGGCGGGTGACGGCGAAGGGCCGGCCGACCCTGCCGCGGATCGACTTCACGAAATCGTCTCCGGCCGAGTTGCTCGGGCTCCTGCGGTCGCCCGAAGGCCATGCCCGCGACATGGCCCGCCGCGTGCTCGCGACGCGGGATGCGCGACAGGTGCTTCCCGCACTCGACGGCTGGTTGGCCGGGCTCGATCCGCAGGATCCCGCGTTCGAGCGGCTGCGGCTGGAGGCGTTGCGGATCAAGCAGGGATTCGACCGGGGCCGGCCCGGTGACGTCGATGCCGGGCTCCTCCGCGCGGTGCTGACGGGCTCCGATTCCCGCGGCCGCGCGGCCGCGGCCCGCGTGGTCGCGGACTGGGCCGATCGGCTTGACGATCCGCTGGCGTTGCTGGCCAAGGCGGTCGACGACGAGGCGCCGCAGGTGCGGCTCGAGGCGGTGCGGTCGTTGGCGGCGATCGGCGGCCGGCGGGCCGCGGAACTGGCGCTCCATCCGGTCGATCGGCCTCGCGACGACGCCCTCGATTACGCCGTCTGGCTGACCGCCCGGGAACTTCGGGAGGCGTGGCTCCCCGCCGTCCTCGACGGGACGTTTGCCGACGACGGCAAGTTTGGCCGCGTGTTGTACGCCGTGCGGGCGGCCCAGGCCGGGGAAGCCGTTCCCCGGATCGTGGCCGCGCTCGAGGCGGGCCGCATCGACGCGGAGGACCGGGAGGCGGCATTGGATTGCATCGCCACGCTCGGCACCAGCGACCAGCTGCGGCAGGTGTTCGACACCATCGTCGATCCCGCCACGCCCCCGGCGCGGGCCGCCGAACGGCTCGGCCAGTTGATGCAATCGACCCAGCGGCGAGGGGTGGTGCCACGCGGGCCGCTCGACGCGCTGGAGCAGGTCGTCGTCCGTTCGGACGAGGCCTGCGCGACGCGTGCGATCGAGGCCGTCGCGGCCTGGAAGGTGGCGGCCGCTGCGGACGAGTTGGCGACGATCGGCGGCGATCCCTCCCGATCGATCCAGATCCGGCGGGCCGCCATCGGGGCGCTCGGCGCGCTGCCCGGCGCCGCGCCGCGGGAGACGCTCGTCGCGCTCGCCCAGGCCTCCGACGCCGCGGTGGCGGCCGCGGCGATCGCCGCGCTCGTGCCCCAGTCATGCGACGAGGCCGCGCGTCAGGCCGTGCGATTTCTCGCGACGGCGCCCGCCGTTCCGGCCCGGGAGGCCGTGTTCAACGCGTTTTTGGCATCGAAGCACGGTCCCGCCGCGCTCGCCGCGACGCTCGATGCCGGGCAGTCCGTGCTCCCGGTCGAGAGCGTGAGAAGCGGCCTGCAGGCGATCAGCGCTGCGGGGCGGCAGGAACCGGCGCTGGCCCGCGCGCT
Organism: Planctomycetaceae bacterium; assembly: GCA_040376455.1. Classification (GTDB taxonomy): domain Bacteria; phylum Planctomycetota; class Planctomycetia; order Pirellulales; family UBA1268; genus QWPN01. The sequence goes on from JBEIQP010000147.1 coordinate 4,943, forward strand.
CGAGGCGGCCGAGGCCCGGTCGGGCAAGGCCCCCGCGGCCCCGGTGGGCGGGTCGCCGCATGCGATGACCGCGGCCGAGCTCGAAGCCTTCGTGGAGCAGGTGCGGACGACGGCGGATCGCAGCCGCGGCGCGGCGATCTACGCCCGCGAATCATTGAAGTGCGCCTCCTGCCATCGCGTGGGCGAACAGGGCGCCCGCGTGGGGCCGAACCTGACGGCGATCGGCGCCGCGAGCCCGCTCGACTACATCATCGATTCCCTCGTGCATCCCGCGAAGAACGTGAAGGAGGGCTACAACACGCTCGTGGTGCTGACGGATGACGGACGCGTCGTCACGGGCATCCCCGTGTCGCGGACCGACGACGAGCTCGTGCTCCGGGATGCGACCGACAAGCTGGTCAGGATTCCGACCGCCGCCATCGACGAGGAATCGGCCGGCACGTCGCTGATGCCCGCGGGCCTGATCGACGCGCTCAGTCGCGACGAGTTCGCCGACCTCGTGCGCTATCTCTCCGAACTCGGCAAATAGGCGGCGGCTCGAGACGGCGCCCGACACGGGCGGGCCGATGCTCAGAGCACGTCACCACACCGAACCGGCTCGACCGGCAGATCGGCGCCGCGCTTTTCGGTCGCCGGTGCCTCGTGAAAGTCGGTCGGCTGGTCATCGCAGGGCTCGCCGTAGAGCTCCTGCATGCCGGCGACCGCACCGCAATAGTCCGCGAAATGAGCATCCATGATTTCCGCCTCCGTGCGCTTCGAATCCTCGACGGATCCGACTCTTCCGGCCACACCCGTGCGGCGCGTGCCGCCCGTCGTGCCCTATGGAGGTACGGGGGTCGCGGCGGATGGTTCAGCCGCGGAGCGGAGTTTCACCGGGCCGGCCTGCCCAATCTGCCCAGTCCGCCTCCCCACGGATCGTCGCGGGGCTCACGGCCGCTCGCGGGCCTCCTCGACGACCACGCGAAACCCCTCCTCGA
>JBEIQP010000055.1:0-18646 GCA_040376455.1 Planctomycetaceae bacterium
ACCGGACGCCGCGTGATATCTTTGGGTCCGCGGCCGGCTCGCTCCGGCCGCGGACCGATTTTTTTCTCCGCAGCAAAACCAGGGACGGCGTATGCACTCGCTTGAAATCGAGCCTTCCGTTGTGGTGGGCATGCCGCATCGTTCCGTTCAAGGAGGCTGGCTCCTCCTCGATTGCCGCACGCCCGAGGAGCATGCCACGGCTCGGATCGAAGGGGCGATCCTCATCCCGATGCAGGAACTGCCGGAACGGGTCGGGGAATTGACCGCCTGGCGGGACAAGCCCGTGATCGTCCATTGCCACCACGGGATGCGGAGCCTGAAGGTGGCCCGGTGGCTCCGCGACCAGGGATTCAGCCAGGCACAGAGCATGCGAGGCGGCATCGAGGCCTGGAGCGTGGAAGTGGATTCGACGGTGCCGCGTTACTGACTGTACGCGTGCACGAGCCATCCTGGCCTCGTGCACGCTTGCCGACCTCCGGTCGGAAGAAAGCGTCGCCTCCAGCGACGCCGTTTGGCGCGGGTGAGCCACGATCGCTCCGCTCGCTCTCCTGGCTCGTGGAGTCGGCCGCTTCGTCATAGAGGCTGGATTTCACGGCGTTTTGGGGGGCTCCCCCCACGGCCGATTTGCTGTCGTCCGCCGGTCGTGGTACTGTTCAGGCATTCAACGGGTGGCCTTCTGAACGCCGCCCCCCATGTGTTCCGCCGCGCGACGGGCAACAGGATGCCCGCGAATGAGTGCGGAACCGGACGCGCGAAGAAGGACAGAGGACAACGAGTGTTTGTGGACAACAGAGCTCGCCGCCCGGCGGAGTCGGGCCGGCCGGCAGGTGCGACCATGCGGGCCGCCGCGAATCACGCGGCCGAGCATGCAACGAACCACGCGGCAACGCCGCCTTCGGCCCCGAAGCAGGAACCTGCCGCACGGCCCGGTACGGTGCAGGAAGGTAACGCGGAAGCCGTCGGCGGTGAGCCGGGCGGAAGTTTTCGGACCCTCGGGCTTTCCGCCGAGACCCTCGCCGCGGTCGATCGCGCCGGCTATTCCGTGCCCACGCCCGTGCAGGCCGGCCTGATCCCGCGGGCGATCGCCGGCGTGGACGTGCTCGGTCAGGCCCGGACGGGCACCGGCAAGACCGCGTCGTTCGTGCTGCCGATCCTCGAACGGATGCTGCAGCCCGGTCGGTCGGAAGGACCGCGGGCCCTCGTGCTCGTGCCCACGCGGGAACTCGCCGTGCAGGTCAAGGACGAGTTCGAGAAGCTCGCCCACGGCTCGCGAATCCACTGCGTGGCCGTCTACGGCGGCAAGCCGATCAAGGGCCAGATCGACAAGTTGGCGAAGCATCCGGCCGTGATCGTGGGCACGCCGGGACGAATCCTCGACCACATGAGCCGCGGCACGATCTCGCTCTCCGCGCTCGACATCGTCACCCTCGACGAGGCCGACCGGATGCTCGACATCGGTTTTCGCCCCGACATCGAGAAGATTCTGCGGCGCTGCCCGGAAAGTCGGCAGACCCTCCTCCTCTCCGCCACGGTGCCGCCGATGGTCCAGAAACTGGCCACGCGGTACATGCGGGATCCGGAGATCCTCGATTTCTCCACCAACGAACTGGCGGTCGAGACGATCGAGCAGCGGTATTTCACGGTCGATCCCACGCGGAAGTTCGACCTGCTCGAGAAACTGCTGGAGCGGGAGCAGCCGCGGCAGGTGATCGTCTTCTGTCGCACCAAGCGGGGCACCGACAAGATTCATGACAAGCTCGCCCGCCGCCGGTCCCGCCAGTCGGATGAGGTGGCCTGCATCCACGGCGACCTCTCGCAGAGCATTCGCGATCGCGTGATGAAGCAGTTTCGCGAGGGCACGGTGAAGGTGCTTGTGGCGACCGACGTCGTCGGCCGCGGCATCGACGTGTCGAGCGTGTCGCACATCGTCAACTACGACATCCCCGAGTTCTGCGACGACTACGTCCACCGCGTGGGCCGGACCGGCCGCATGGGCCGGGAGGGCATCGCCTTCACGTTCGTGGCGCCCGAGGAAGGGCCGCAGCTTACGCGGATCGAGATGCGGATCGAACGCCTGCTCAAGCGGGACGAGATCGACGGCTTCGAGGCGTTCGATCGGCGGCCCAAGCCCGCGGCAGCGGTGGAGGTCGTCCCGACCGGAGGCTTCACGCGGGCCGCGGCGAGCGAGGCCGCCCCGGAGCCGGAGCCGGCGAAGAAGCCGTCGGCGGCCGCGCTGCTCGGGAAGGGCAGGGGGCCGAAACGGTTTCGTCGGGCGCTGTGAAGACGGGCCGCCGCGGCGTCGTGCGGCCGTCGATTTCCGTGAGGTGATCCATGGATGGCCGCGGAGCGCGGGCGTTGAAACAGCGGCTCGAGAGCCTCGCGGACGCGGGCGTGACGTCGCTGCCCCGGTCGCGGGGCAAAGCATCTTCCCGCGGTGCCGCCGGGAAGCAGGGCAGCCCCGTCGCTCCCCAGGCGCCGGCCGTGGCGTTGACGGCGGCCGCCCCCAAGGGCTCGGCGAATCTGTCGTCCACCATCCGTTCGCTCGACGTGCTCCGGGAGGAGGTCGCCGGCTGCCGCCGCTGCCCGGAACTGGCCTCGGCACGAACGCACACCGTGTTCGGGACGGGGCCGGCCAATGCCCGTCTCTGCTTCTTCGGCGAGGCGCCGGGCGCTGACGAGGATGCCTCCGGTGAACCGTTCGTGGGCCGGGCGGGGCAGTTGCTCACCAAGATCATCGAGGCGAGCCAACTCACGCGGGACCAGGTCTACATCCTCAACGTGCTCAAATGCCGACCGCCGGGGAACCGCGCGCCGCTGCCGGCCGAAGTCGCGAACTGCCGTGGCTTTTTCGAGCGGCAGTTCCAGGCGATCGCCCCCGAATTCATCTGCTGCCTGGGCACGTCGGCCGCCCAGGCGCTGCTCCAGACCACCGAGCCGATCGGCAAGCTCCGGCGCCGCTGGTTCTCGTATGGTTCCGCGCAGGTGCTCTGCACCTACCATCCCTCCTACCTGCTGCGCAATCCCGCCGCGAAGCGGGACGTGTGGGAGGACATGAAAATGCTCATGGAAAAGATGGGCGTGGAGCTGTGACGTTCCGCCACCCGGGCGCGAAGCAGGGGGAAGGATCGCCGCTTCCCGCCGCGAAAACGGGGGTGGTGGGAATTTGCTGAAGATGACGGTCGTGACGGGCCGAAGAACACAGCGGGGTTTTGGTGGGGGAACAGCCGCTGCGGAATCTTCGCGTTCCGCCCCGGGCAGGACCGTTCGGTCCTGCCCGGAGCGCGGAGCGTGGTCGGAAGGACTGGCAGGAAGATGCGTCACGCTGCGACCGCTCGCCCGCGTCGTTCACTGCGGCTCATCGCCGCGGCCTGCCTCAGCGCGGCGTGCGGCTGCACCATGTGCCCGGATCCGTACGACTACACGGGTCCGGTGCCGAACGGGTCGGCCCCCCAGAATGATTTTCGGGCCCGCAGCCACGGCATCCTGCCGATCGGAGCGGCGGCCAAGCCGTGGCCGCCCCTCGTGAAGGCAAAGCCCGGAGCCGGCAAGCCTGCAGCGACGCCGGCCCCCGCGGCCGAATCCGAGGAGGCGCCGCAGGTGGCGGAGTCGGAGGACGGCGTGCTGCGGATGTCGGCCGAGGAACCGGCGGAAGGCGGCGCCGAAACCATGGCCGTCGAAGCCGTCATCGCCGAGATCGAAGACGCGCCGAAAGGGACGACCGATCTGGAGGCCGCCGAGAAGTCGGCGGACGCCGAGACGCCGGAGGCCGCCGAGGAGACTGAGGCCGCCGAGAAGCCGGAGGCCGCTGACAAGACCGAGGTTGCCGAGACAGCGGAGCCGGAGCCGACGGCAGTGGTCCCCGAGCCGCCGATCGAAACGCCGCCGCAGCCCGAGCCGGTTGCAGTGCGGCGCGAGCCGCCGCCGCGGGAAACACCCGGCTGGCGGGCACGCCGCTGACTCCCGTCACGCCGGCTTCACCAAGCCCGGCTCCGGAATCCAGCCGTCGGGGATGACGGCGTCCTTCGGCACCACCGCCACGCCGTCGCGCACCATGAACCGCGGGCAGTCGGCCGTGTTGGTCCAGCCGTGCTCGTTGACGACCCGCACCCGAGTGCCGATCCGCACGTTCTTGTCGATGATCGCGCCCTCGATGATCGCGCCGTCGCCGATGCCCAGCGGCGGCAGCCCCTTGACCGCGTTGGCCGCGATGTCGTCGGCCGGCTCGTAAAAGTCGTTGCCGAGGATGACCGAGTTGCGGATCACCACGTTCCGGCCGATCCGGCAACGCAGCCCGATCACGCTGTTTTCGATCACGGCCCCGTCGCCGATCAGGCAGCCGTCCGAGACGAGGCTGTGGCGGACGCTCGCCCCGTCGATCCGCGAGGGGGGCAGAAACCGGCCGCGCGAGTAGATCGGGGCCTCGGCGCACGCGAGCTCGAAGGGGGGCGAGGCGCCGGCCAGATCCAGGTTGCACTGGTAGTAGGACCGGATCGTGCCGATGTCCTCCCAATAGCCGTCGAACGTGTGGAGGTGGACCTTCTTGGCCCGGATCGCCGTGGGGAACACCTCGCGGCCAAAGTCCTGGTAGTCGGTCTTGGTGAGCAGGTCGAGCAGGCAGTCGCGATCGAAGAGATAGATGCCCATGCTCGCCATCAGCGTCCGCCCCTTCGCGGGAATGCCCTGACGCTCGATCCAGGCAGGATCGGTCCGCACCATGTCGAGCTCCGCCGTGGTCTGCGGCTTTTCGAGGAAGCCGACCACCCGGCCGTCGCCATCGACCCGCATGATGCCGAGCGCCGAGGCCGCCTCCTCGTGGACCGGGATGCCGGCGATCGTCACGTCGGCCCGACGCTCCATGTGGGTCGCCAGCATGTCGGCGTAGTTCATCCGGTAGAGCTGGTCGCCGGAGAGGATGAGCACGTGCTTGATGTCGGGTTGCTGCAGGTAGCGAAGGTTCTGCCGCACCGCATCGGCCGTGCCCTGATACCAGCCCGCGCTGTCGAGCGTCTGCTGGGCGGCGAGGATCTCCACGAAGCCGCCGCTGAACGGATCGAACGTGTAGGTGCGGCGGATGTGGCGATGGAGGCTCACCGAGTTGAACTGCGTGAGCACGTAGATCCGCTGCACGCCGCTGTTCACGCAATTGGAGAGCGGGACGTCGATGATCCGGTACTTGCCCGCCAACGGCACGGCCGGTTTCGAACGGTCGCGGGTGAGGGGGTAGAGACGCGTTCCCCGGCCGCCACCGAGCACCAGAGCCAACACACGCCGCACCATCATGGTTCGTTCCTTCGGGTCGGTCCCCCCTTGCCGGGGCAGACCCCAATGCTACGGAACGCCGCCCGGGCCGCCAATGGAAGTCCCGTCCTCCGGCCGTCAGCGGACCACGAAATTCACCAGGCGGCCGGGGACGGCCACCACCTTCACGATCTGCTTGCCCGCCAGCTGTTCGGCGATCTTCGGGTCGGCCGCGGCGGCCGCCTTCATCGCCTCGGCGTCGGCGTCGGCCGCCACGGTCACGCGGCCGCGCAGCTTCCCCTGGATCTGCACCGGGATTTCCACCGTGTCATCCCGCAGCCAGCGCTCGTCCACGGACGGCCAGGGGGCGGTCGAGACGGCCGGAGCCTTGCCGAGAATCTCCCAGAGCTCCTCCGCGAGGTGCGGGGCGAAGGGGGAGAGCACGACCACGAACGGCTCGAGGATCGCCCTCGGCCGCCGATCCAGCGGGGTGCAGAAATTGACGAACTCCATCATCCGCGCGATCGCCGTGTTGAACGAGAGCGATTGGATGTCCTTCGTCACCTTGTCGATCGTGCGGTGCAGTTCGCGGAGGTGGTCGTCCGTGGGCGGGTCGTCCACCACCTGCGGGGCGAGTGCGATCTCGTCGGCCCGCTCGTCCACCACCAGCCGCCAGCAGCGGTCGAGGAATCCGCGGACACCGCTCACGCCCGTCGTGCTCCACGGTTTGGTCGCCTCCAGCGGGCCCATGAACATCTCGTAGAGGCGGAGCGAGTCGGCGCCGAAGTCGCGAACCACCTGGTCCGGGTTGACCACGTTGCCGCGGCTCTTCGACATCTTGTAGGCCCGGCTCTCCACGCGGATCTTCGACGCGTCGCGGAGGACGAAGTGCTCGCCCTGCTTTTCGACCTGGTCGGCCGGCACGCGGGCCGCGACATCGCCGTCGGCCCGCTTCTCGGCCGACACCCAGCCCCCTTTCGCACTCCGGTAGCCGGTGAATTCCATCTCGCCGAGGATCATCCCCTGGTTGACGAGCTTGTGAAACGGCTCCGGATGGGAGACGTGCCCCCGGTCGAACAGCACCTTGTGCCAGAACCGCGAGTAGAGGAGGTGGAGCACGGCATGCTCCGCGCCGCCGATGTAGAGATCGACCGGCATCCACGCCTTCTCGATCTCCGGGTCGAGAAAGCGGCTGTCGTTCTTCGGATCGAGGAACCGCAGGTAATACCAGCAGGAGCCGGCCCATTGCGGCATCGTGTTCGTCTCGCGGCGGTACCGGCGGCCGTCCCGCTCCACGAACAGCCAGTCGGCACCTGACCGCGCGAGCGGCGGGTCGGGCGTGTCGCCGGGCCGGAAGTCGGTCAGATGCGGCAGATTGACCGGCAGGTCGCGCTCGTCCACCGCGCGAACGACGCCGGTCGGCTGACCCGCGGCGTCAAGCTCGTGGAGGATGGGAAACGGCTCCCCCCAGAAACGCTGCCGGCTGAAGAGCCAGTCGCGGAGCTTGTAGTTCACGGCCGGACGGCCGAGGCCGGCGGCGGCGAGATCGGCCGACACCTTCGCGATGAACGTCGGCGTGTCGAGGCCGGTGTAGTCGCCGGAGGCGACCGCGCGGCCGGAGCCGGTGAAGAGCGTGCCCGCGGCAACGGGGGCGCCGTCGGCCGGCTCGACGACGGTGACGACGTCGAGCCCGAACGCCCGCGCGAATTCGAAGTCGCGGTCGTCGTGGGCCGGAACGGCCATGATCGCGCCGGTGCCGTAGGTGGCCAGCACGTAGTCGGCCACCCACACGGGCACCGGCTTTCCGGTGAGCGGATGGACGACGTGCGTGCCGGTGAAGACGCCCGTCTTCTCGCGGGCCAGGTCGGTGCGATCGAGGTCGCTCTTCCGCGAGGCGGCCTCGCAATAGGAGCGGATCGCCTCCCGCTGGGCGGGTGTGGTGAGGGCGTCGAGGAGCGGATGTTCCGGGGCCACGACCATGTAGGTCACGCCGTGGAGCGTGTCGGGCCGCGTGGTGTAGATCCGCAGCACGTCGGTGCCCGGCTTATCGGGGAAGCCCGCCTGCAGGCGGCCGCGCTTCCACGCCGCGAAGGCGGCGCCGTCCGCTCCGAGCGGCGCCACGAAGAAATCGACCTCGGCCCCGGTGCTGCGCCCGATCCAATCGCACTGGAGCTTCTTGATGCTCGCGGGCCAGTCGAGGCCTTCCAGTTCGCGCTCCAGGCGGTCGGCGTAGGCAGTGATCCGCAGCATCCACTGCCGCAGCGGGATGCGGACCACCGGATGACCGCCCCGTTCGCTGACGCCGCCGATCACCTCTTCGTTGGCCAGCACGGTGCCGAGCGCGGGGCACCAGTTGACCGGCGCTTCCGACTGGTAGGCCAGCCGGTGCGCGTCGCGGTACCGCGCGACGGCCGCCGCGCCCTCCGCCTCCACGTCGGCCGGGATCGGCAGTTCCGCGATCGGCCGCCCCTTCTGCACCGCGGGATCGAACCAGGTGTCGAAGAGGACGAGGAAAATCCACTGCGTCCAGCGGACATATTCGGGATCGGTGGTCGCCAGCGCGCGGTTCCAGTCGTAGCTGAAGCCGAGCATCTTGAGCTGGCGGGTGAAGGTCGCGATGTTCCGCTCGGTGCTCTCCCGCGGCGGCGTGCCGGTGCGGATCGCGTATTCCTCGGCGGGCAGGCCGAAGGCGTCGAAGCCCATCGGGTGGATGACGCTCGTGCCCCGCATCCGCTCGAACCGGGCCACGATGTCGGTCGCCGTGTAGCCCTCGGGGTGGCCGACGTGCAGCCCGTCCCCGCTGGGATAGGGAAACATGTCGAGGATGTAGGTCTTGCGTCCGGCGGGCATCCGCGGCGTCGCGAACGCGTCGTGTGCCTCCCACCACGCCTGCCACTTCGGTTCGATACGGGAAGGCTGGTAGCGGGGCATCCGAGGTGTCCGAAGGGCTGCGGGCCGCCCGGAACGGCGCCGGGCAAGCCGAAATCCCGGCCATCCGACCGCGTGGGGAAACCCGTGTGGCTGGTCAGTTCACGAGTGGCCGATTCTAATATTCGGGGAAAAACCGGCAACGCGAGCCGCTCCACCCCGTCTGAACCGACTGCCAGCACCGATGTCGTCGCTTTCACCACCGTCCGCGGCCGCCCCGCTGAGCCTCCAGCGGCGGCTGGTGCGGGCCTGCCGCAGCGCCGGCCGGCGGCTCAAGATGGCCGATTCGCTCGGAACGCGATTGACGGGCCGCGAGCTCCTGACGCGAATTCTCGCGGCGCGGATCGTGCTCGACCGGGTGCTGGCGGCGGACGAGAAGATGGTGGGCGTCATGCTCCCGCCCACGGCGGGAGCGGCGGTCGTCAACGCCGCCCTCGCCCTGTCGGGCCGCGTGGCCGTGAACCTCAACTACACCGCCTCGCAGTCGATCCTCGACCTCTGCATCGAGCGGGCCGGCCTCGCGCACGTGATCTCGAGCCCGGCCTTTCTCGCCCGCGTCCGGCTCGACCTCGGCCCGACGCTGCTCGACGCCGGCGAACTGCGGAAGCAGTTGACGGCGATCGACAAGGTGAAGGCGTTCCTGCACGCGACGGTGACGCCGGTCCCGCTGCTCGAGCGGATGCTCGGGCTCGACCGCATCGGGCCGGACGACGTGCTCACGGTCATCTTCACGTCGGGATCGACCGGCGACCCCAAGGGGGTGGTCCTCACGCAGGAGAACGTGGGGTCGAACGTCCGGGCGATCGACAACCTGCTCCACCTCTCCGCGGCCGACGTGGCGCTCGGCGTGCTCCCCTTCTTTCACTCCTACGGCTATACGACCACGCTCTGGACGCCCCTGACGCTCGACCCGGGCGTCGTCTACCACACCGATCCGCGCGATGCGCAGACGGTCGGGAAACTCGCGCGGGACTACCATGCGACGATTCTGATGGCCACGCCCACCTTCCTGCGGATCTACACGCGGCGGACTCCCGCGGAGGATTTTTCGACCTTGGAGGCGGTCTTCGGGGCCGCCGAGAAACTTCCGAAGGAGGTCTGCGACGCCTTCGAGCAGCGGTTCGGCGTCCGCCCGAGCGAGGCCTACGGGGCCACCGAACTCTCGCCCCTCGTGGCCGCGAACGTGCCCCCCTCCCGCCACGTGCCCGGGCGTCCGCCAGACGCGCGGGAGGGCACCGTCGGCCGGCCGATCCTCGGCAGCCGCGCGAAGATCACCGACCGCGACGGCCGCGCCGAACTGCCCGTGGGCGAGGAAGGTCTGCTCTGGATCGGCGGGCCCAACGTGATGCAGGGCTACCTCAACCGGCCCGACCTCACGGCCAAGGTGGTGCGCGACGGCTGGTACTGCACCGGCGACATCGCGAAGCTCGACGGCGACGGCTTCATCACGATCACGGGGCGCGAGAGCCGGTTTTCGAAGATCGGCGGCGAGATGGTGCCGCACCTCACCATCGAGGAGGCGGTAAACGAGGCGTTGGGCGCCGCCGACGGTGACCTGCTGGCCGTGGTCACCGCCGTTCCCGACCGCGCGAAGGGGGAACGACTGATCGTCTTTCACCTGCCCGTCCCCTGCGAGCCACGCGAACTCGTGCGGCGGTTGTCCGCCCGCGGGTTGCCGAATCTCTGGATTCCGTCGGCCGACAGTTTTGCCGAGATCGAGGAGATGCCCATGCTCGGCTCGGGCAAGCTCGACCTGAGAAAGTTGTCGGAGATGGCGAAGGAGCGGTTCGGCGCGGGAATGCCCACATGACCCTCGCGCGACCGGCCGTCGTCCTGGGACCGTGCGACGACATGCGGGCCGAGGTCTTCGTCAGCCTGCCGCGGCCCCCGGAGCCGCGGGCGGATGCGGTGCGGCTGACCGGCACGCTGACCGGGCCGCAGTGTCGGCTGGCGACGACGCTGCCGACCACCGCGCGGCTCATCGACATGGGGCCGCCCGCATCGCCGACCGGATCCGCGGACCGGGAGCCGCCGGCGGTTCTCGTCGCCCGCGCCGTGCTCACCGAGCCGTCGTTCTGGACGCCCGAACTCCCGAACCTCTACCGCCTCGACGCGCACGCGACGGCTGACGGCCGGACGGTCGCCTCGTGCGAGCGACTCGTCGGACTCCGGCGGCTGGGCGTGCGGGGCCGGTCGTTCTGGTTCGACGGCCGCCGCTGGGTGCCCCGGGGCGTGGCCTGTACGGCCGAGACGTTCGACGCGGGCCGGTTCCGCGGCGCGGGGGCCGCCGCCGTGGTCGCCGATCCGCCCGAGACGCTCTGCGCGGAGGCGGACGAGGCCGGGGTGGCGATCGTCGCCCTCCTCGCCGGCAGCGACGGCCAGCCGTTCGACGCGATGCAGTCGGCCGAGCGGATCGCGACCTGGGCCGCCCACCCGTCGGTCGTGGCGAGCCTGATGCCGAGCGGGATGCCGAACGACGACTCCGCCGCGATCGTCGCGCGGGCGCGGCGGCTCAAGGGCACCTTGCTCCTGGGCCGCGAGGTCGATGGCCTGGAGCCGCCGCCCGCCGCCGACCTGCCGGCGTGCGACTTCCTCGGCGTCTCGCTCCCCGGCGGCCGGTTGCCGCACGCCGCCTGGCGAGCCGCCGCGCCGCGGATGCCGCTGGTGGCGTGGAGGCACGACGTGCTCGCGTTGCCGGAGCGGCGGCCGGCCTGTGATGCCCTGCAGGCGGCGCTGGCCGCCTGGGGCCTGGCCGACGGCGCGGACCGCGTGCCGTGGGAGTGGGCGGGGTACGCCGTGGGCTGAGCGCGGCGTGTGCTACGATGCCGGCATGAGCGGATTCGATCCGGAGCGGTATTCGAGGCAGACGCGATTCGCGCCGCTCGGTGTGGAAGGGCAGGCGCGGCTGGCGGCCGGGCGGGTCGCCGTGGTCGGCTGCGGCGCGCTCGGGAGCGTGGTTGCCATGGCGCTTGTCCGCGCCGGCGTGGGGCACGTCCGCATCATCGACCGCGATCTGCCGGAGTTGTCGAACCTGCCGCGCCAGGTGCTGTTCGACGAGGCCGACGTGACCGCGGGGCTGCCGAAGGCGGTGGCCGCGGCGCGGCACCTGGAGAGGATCAATTCCGCGGCCCGGATCGAGCCGCTCGTCGCCGACCTCACGGCCGCCAACGCGGACGCGCTGCTGGGCGGTGTCGATGTGATCGTCGACGGCACCGACAACTTCGAAGCCCGCTTCATCGTCAACGAGTTCGCCTGCCGGCACGGCATGCCCTGGGTTCATGGCGGCGCGATCGGCGCCGAGGGCCGGGTGCTTGCCGTGCTGCCGGGCCAGACGGCCTGCCTGCGGTGCCTCGTGCCCGAGCCGCCGGCTCCGGGCACGCTTCCCACCTGCGAGACGGCGGGGATCATCGGCCCGGCCGCGCTCGTCGTGGGGGCGGTGGAGGCGGCTGAGGCGATCAAACTGCTGGCCGGGGTGTCCGACGGGCGGGATCACCGGTTGCTCGTCTGCGATCTCTGGAGCAACGTCTGGCGGACGGTCGATCTGTCGGCCCTGGCCGCCGAGGGCTGCCCCACCTGCCGCGGCGGCGACCATCCCTGGCTCGAGGGTAGGCTTGGCGGCCGTGCGACCGCGCTCTGCGGCCGCGACGCCGTGCAGGTGCCCGCGCCGACCGGCGGCACCATCGACCTGGCCGCCGTGGCCGAACGGCTGGCGGCCGTCGCGGTCGTGACGGCGAACCGGTGGATCGTGCGGGCCGAAGTGGAGCAGGGCATCCAGCTCTCGGTGTTCGCCGACGGTCGCGCGATCGTGTCGGGCACGCGCGAGGAAGCAAGAGCCCGCGCGATCGTGTCGAAGTATCTCGGGGCCTGACGTCAGCCCGCGGTGGCCGCCTCGAGGATCTTCTGCTCGGTGGCGTCGGCCCGGGGGAACTCGGCCGTGAGCCGGCCTTCGGCGAGGACCACGATCCGGTCGGCGAGGGCGAGCAGTTCGGGCAGTTCGCTCGACGTGAGAATCACGCCGAGCCCCTCCCGGCAGAGCCGGTCGATGAGTTGATAGAGTTCCGCCTTGGCGCCGACGTCGATGCCGCGCGTGGGATCGTCGAGGAGGAGGATCCGGGGCCGCGTGAGCAGCCAGCGGCCGATGATGCACTTCTGCTGGTTGCCGCCGGAGAGGCCCGTGATCGCCGCACCGGGGCCGGGTGTTTTCACGCCCGTCTCGCGGATCGGGCCGGCCGCCAGCGCCTCTTCGCGAGCGCGGCTGAGGAGTCCGCCCCGCACCGCATCGTGGAGGCTGCAGAGGCTCACGTTGCCCGCCACGTCGAGGTCGGGAAAGAGCCCCAAGCGCTTGCGGTCTTCGGTGACCATGCCGATCCCGGCGGCGCACGCCTCGGCAGGGTGGGAAAATCGCACGGCCTTGCCATCGAGGAGGATCGATCCCGTCCACGTCGGCTCGGTCGCGCCGAAGATCGTCTCCAACAGCTCCGTGCGGCCCGCCCCCATCAGCCCGGCGACGCCCAGGATCTCCCCCGCCCGCAGGTCGAGCGACACGCCCTTCAGCCGGTAGCCGCGGGGATGCTCCGGCCAGGGGAGCGTGAGGTCGCGGACCTGCAGCAGCGTCTGCCCGGGCGCGCGGGCGTGATGGAACTCGTGCCCCGCGATCTCGCGGCCCACCATCCAACCGGTGACCTCCCGCGGGTTCGTGCCCCTCCGGTCCACGGTGCGGACGTGGCGGCCGTCGCGGAGCACCGTGATCCGGTCGGCCAGCCAGAAGACCTCGTCCATCTTGTGGGAGATGTAGAGGATCGTGGTGCCGCGTTCCCGGAGCCTGTGAATCGTCCGCTCGAGCCGTGCCGACTCCGCCTCGGTGAGCGCGCTGGTCGGCTCGTCCATCACCACGATCCGCGCGTCGAGCGACAGCGCCTTGGCGATCTCGACCAGTTGCTGGTCGCCGACGCGGAGGCTCCCGGTGCGGGCCCGCGGCGACACGTGGCATTCGAGCAGCGCCAGCAGGCGGCCGCACTCGGCCTCCATCGTCCGATCATCGACGAGGCCAAGCGACGTGCGCCGCTCGCGTCCCAGGAAGACGTTCGCCGCGACCGAAAGATCCTCGACGAGGGCCAGTTCCTGGTGGATGATCGCGATGCCGGCCCGCTCGGCGTCGCGCGTGCCGGCGAAGCGGACGACGCGGCCATCGACTTCGAGCGTGCCCTCGTCGGGTCGATACACGCCCGAGAGGATCTTCATCAGCGTGCTCTTGCCGGCGCCGTTCTCGCCGCAGATGGCGTGCAGTTCGCCGCGCCGCACCTCGAGCGTCACGTCGTCGAGCGCCACGACGCCGGGGAACCGCTTCGTGATCTCCCGCATGGCGATCGCGTGTTCGACGGCGGCGGGCGGCGCGGTCATGCGGCCCCCGCCGACCGTGGCCTGCGGGATTCGAAGACGCGGAGGGCGGCGAGGAGCACGAGCGCCACGAGTCCGGAGGCCACGCCGGCCCGGGCATTGCTCGTCATCGAGACGACCGCACCGCAGAGGAGCGCCAGCGTCGGGATCGCGCAGAGGCCGAGCGGCCCGGGAAGGAGCCGCCGCCCCCCCTGGGCCATCTGGCCGAGTTGCGAAAACGTCACGGCGATCACCACCACGATGCCCACGATCAGCCCTTCGTAGACGTCGGCCCCGGTCTTGATGATCTTCGAGACGGCATCGATCACCACGCGCAGGAAGATCGCCCCGAGCACCGTGCCCGGCACGGTGCCCACGCCCCCCGCAAGCGAGCAGCCGCCGACGACCGCTGCGGCGATCGCGTTGAGCTCGTGGCCGCGGCCCTGATTCACCGGCGCCGCCACTGATTCGTTGGCGACGTAGAACAGGCCGGCCAGGGCCGCCGTCATCGCGCCGAAGCAGTAGGCGAACCACTTCACGTTGTCGGTGCGGATGCCGGCCAGCCGGGCCGCCTGCTCATTGCCACCGAGGGCGTGGATGTGGCGGCCGAGCACCGTGCGCGTGAGAATCAGCCAGGTCACGAAGGCGAGCACCCCGAACACGGCGACGGGGATCCAGACGTTGTCGCGCAGGGTCTTGAACAACGGATCGGCCACGTTGATCAGGGCGCTCTTGGTGGGCGTGAACGCCGCCGTGGTGCTCTCGCACAGCGCCCGGGCGAAGCTCCGCAGGCCGACGAGCGTGGCCAGCGTGGCGATGAACGGCGGCAGGCGGATGGCGGTGATCAGCCATGCGTGGAGCGTGCCCACCACGAATCCGACCAGCAGGCTGGCGAGGCAGGCGACGGCGACCACCGCCGGGCCGACCGGCTTGAATCCGATCATCTGCGCCGGCGCCAGGGCGAGCATCGTGGCGGCGCAGACGGTGCCGGAGAGCGCGATCATGGAGCCGGCGGAGAGGTCGATGCCCCCCGCGATGATCACCACCGTGGCCCCCAGGGCGAAGATGCCGAGCAACGCCGTGTTGCGGGCGATGTCGCGCAGGCTCTCCAGGGGGCGAAACCAATAGCTGTGATTGGCATCGACCAGCGCCGTGAGCGCGACGGCGATCAGGATCGCCAGCACCAGGGCCCACTCGCCCGGCCGCAGCAGGAGCCCGGCCTTCGGGGATCGTTCAGGAGACGGCATCGGGCGGCCTACGAGCTGGAAAGACCGTACTTCTTCAGCCACTCGCGAAACTCGGACAGGGGCATGTACTCGTAGCCCTCCATCCCGATGTCGGCCGGCTTCACCAGTGGATCGGCGTCGGGCACGATCAGCCGCAGGCCGGTGGTGTAGGAGTCGCCCTCCGGCTTGCCGGCGTTGGGGAACATGTCCGCCAGCGTGGCGTCGTCGCCGGCATGCATGGCCTGGAGCACGCGGACGGTCTGAAATCCCATGTCGAACGGGTTTTGGACCACCATGGCGTCGATCTGACCGGCGGCCATCTGCTCCACGGCGGCCGCCTGGGCGTCGAAGGTCACCACCGCCACCCGGTCGCGCACGCCCCGTTCCTTGACCACCTCCGCGATGGCGGGGGCATTGTAGGCCCAGATGCCGACGAGGGCGGCGAGATCCGGGCGGTTGACGAGTGCGGTGCGGACGTTGTCGCGGGCTTTGGAGAGGTCCATCTCGTCGCTCATCCGGTCGGCTTCCACGAAGGCGTCGCCGATCGCCTGCTTGAATCCGTTCATCCGGGTCCGCGCATTGTCGTTGTCGCTGAACCCGGCGAACTGGACGTACTCGCCCGAGCTCCTGCCGCGGGCCGCGAGGATCGCCTTCGCCGCCGTGCCGAGCAGTCGGCCGCCGACCGCGTTGTCGGTGCCGATGTAATACGCCCGGGCATCCCGGAACGCATCGCGGTTCACGTCGCCATCGACGGTGATCACCTTCACCCCCTTGGCGGCCAGGTTCTTCATCTCCTCGATGATCGCGGCGTTGTCCGCCTGGATGACCGAGATGGCGACGCCGGCGATGTCGGACTGGCTGCCGAACTGGCGGAGCTTCTCGATCTGGCCCTGCGCGGTGCCGTTGTTCTTCTCCATCACCGCACGGAGCTTCTTGCCCTCGAGACCGAATTGCTTGGCGGCCTCGACCATGCCTGCGTTGCAGGCATCCCAGAACGGATCGTCGCCATTGGTGACGAAGACGAACCGCTTCACGCCGGTGCCGGAGCCGCCGGTCGGTTGTGCCGGAGCTGAAGCGGCTTGCGGGCGGGTCCCGCAGCCAGTGCAGGCCGCCAGCAGGAGTGCCGCAGCGGCGAAGGCCGTCGCCGAACGCATCGCGAGGGTCATGAAGGGATTCCCCGAGTCACAGAAGGGTGCCGATCGAAGCCTCCACCTTACCCCAGCCCGGTGGGAGGGCACCAGAGGCTGCCGGAACCCCGGCGGGGAGGGAAGCGGAGGCAGGATCGGGCTTCCGCCGTGGATGCGTCGTGCCGGGGATTCGACGGGGCGGGGGACGATGGGAAACCGCTGTGCTTCGCGATTTTGCCCGGCTTGTCTCGTCGGCGCGGCGATTCGAAACGGAGCCCAAACCGCGTGGCGGAATCGATGGCTGCCTGCCGATCTCTCTGTGGCTGGGAGTCGCGATCTTCCTAGAGTGTCGCTTCACCGGCATCGATACCCTGCGCGGAGCGGTCGGCGGTCTTGGTTGCGCTTCCTTCCTTCATCGTGTCCATCAGGCCGCTGCTCCCCTGGGCCCGCACGGCCATCGCGTGCGCCCTGGTGTGCGTGCTGACGGCGGTCTCGGGGCACGCGTGGGGTGCCACTGGCGATGCCCCGGCGGTCGACGTCGCGCCGGAGCTGCTGCCGGGATCGCCCGGTGGTTCGCCCGACGTGCGGTTGCTGCCCCCCACGCAGTCACAGGGGCCCGTGGTGCTCGACATGCCCTACGAGGCGGGGCCCTGCTGTCCCGAGGACTGCACCGTGCCGCACGCCGGCTACCCGGAGTGCTTCGACGACATCTGGGCACCGCGGCCGTGGTCCTGGCAACTGCTGCCCAACAACCTGATTTACACGAGCTACCTCGCGGGCCCCAAGGAATCGCGGATGGGCAGCGTCTGGTACACCGACTCCGCGCCCGACCCGTTCAACCCGTCGATCAGCAACGAGTGGATGTGGGACACCACACTCGGCGGTCGGGCCTCGATCGTCCGATACGGCAGCGATCCGGTGGTGCATCCGCAGGGATTCGAGGTGCAGATCGAGGGAGCGGCATTCGTCCGGCTCGATCCGCACGACGATCGCGACCTCCGCTCCGCCGACTATCGGTTCGGAATCCCGGTCGTCTACGGAGTCGGCCGCTGGCAGACGAAACTGGCCTACTACCACAACAGCGCCCACCTCGGCGACGAGGCGATGCTGCGGTACGAGTCGTTTCCGCGGGTTAACTACGTCCGGGACTGCTTCGTGTGGGGCAATTCCTACTACCCGTTCGACTGGATGCGGGTCTACGGTGAGGTTGGCTGGGCGTTCTTCAACTCGGGCGGCTCGGAGCCGTGGGAGTTTCAGTTCGGCACGGAACTGATCCAGGCCCGGCCCACGGGCATCCACGGCGCGCCCTTCCTCGCCATCAACGGGATGTCGCGGCAGGAACTCGATTGGGGCGGCAATGTCTGCGTGCAGACTGGCTGGGCCTGGCGGGGCCGGCGGAGCGAGAAGCTCTTCCGCATCGGCTTCGAGTATTTGTACGGGTCCGATCCGCAGTACGAGTTCGTGTTTTACAACCAGAACCGTGCCGGCATCGGGATGTGGTACGACTTCTAGGGCGAAACGCGTCGCCATGAAGCATCGACTCGGCGGTCCGGCAGGGGGCGTCGATCCTCCCGCCGGCACGCAGCGCGGTGTCGCCCCTGGATGAACAAACGCCCCCGGCGCCCGGTGCCATGCCGCTCCTTGCCATTGAAACCACCTGCGATGAGACCGCCGCCGCGGTGGTGACGCGGGCGCGCGACGTCCTGTCCAGCGTGGTCGCCAGCCAGGAGAAGCTCCACGCCCGCTGGCGCGGAGTCGTGCCCGAGGTGGCCTCGCGGGCGCACGTCGAGCGGATCATCCCGGTGATCGACGAGGCGCTGCAGCGGGCGGGCATCGCCCGCGGCGATCTCGAGGCGGTGGCAGTGGCGGTGAAGCCCGGGCTGGTGGGCTCGCTGCTCGTGGGGCTGGCCGCCGCGAAGGGGATCGCCGCGGCGCGCGGCATCCCGATCGTGGGCTACGACCACATCGCCGCCCACCTCTATGCCTGCCGGCTCGCCTACGGCGACGCCATGCGGTATCCGTGCGTGGGCCTCGTCGCCAGCGGGGGCCATACGTCGCTGTTTCACGTCCGGGGACCGCTCGAACTGGAGCGGTTGGGCGGCACCATCGACGATGCGGCGGGGGAGGCGTTTGACAAGGCGGCGAGCCTGCTCGGCCTGGGCTACCCCGGGGGCCCGGAGATCGAGCGGGCAGCCGCGGGGGGTAATCCCCGTGCCCATCGGCTGCCGCGGCCGCTGGCCAACGACCGGGACCGGCTCGACATGAGTTTCAGCGGCCTCAAGACGGCGCTGCGGTATCTCGTGCGGCCGCCGGGGGCCGCTGCCGACACGCCGCCGCCGCAGGGGCGGGCGCTCGCCGATCTGGCGGCCTCGTTCCAGCGTGCGGCGATCGACACCATCCTCGCCAAGTTGGAACTGGCGGTGGACCGCACGGGCGCGGGGGCGGTGGCGATCGGCGGCGGCGTCGCGTCCAATGCGCTGCTGCGGGAGGCGGTCGAGGCCCTGGGGCGGAAGCGGGGGCTGCAGATCTTCATCCCGCCCCGATCGCTCTGCACCGACAACGCCGCGATGGGCGCGATTGGATGGGAGCGTCTCGAACGCGGTGAGAACGACGGCCTGGATCTCGACGTCAGCCCCGGCACCGACCGCAGCGCTGCCCGCCGCACGGAGCGGTGAGGCGAGCACGGGAGGTGCTCGCAACGGCATTCGCGGGAACCCTTGGCGTTCCCCCCGAATGCCCTCCGTGAAAACG
>JBEIQP010000150.1:0-5738 GCA_040376455.1 Planctomycetaceae bacterium
CACACACCGCAGGTGGGTCGGAGACCTCAGTCCCGCCGGCGCCGAGCAGGTCTCCGGCCGGCTGCGGTGACGCGACGACAAGCGACGTTCACGCGTGACCCGGATCAGGTTTCCGTCGTCTCAAGCTCTGTGGCGGGTTCCTCGGCCGACTCTGCGGCCGGGACCGGCGAAGGAGATTCCTCGGCCGGCTTCCAGTTGGGCTCTGGCGGAGCGGCGGCAGGCACGGCGGACACCGTGCGCCGCGGCGCCAGCGACACCACGAGGCCGTCGGGCGACGCCAGGATCAGCCGGTCGTCCACCGTGTTGGCCACCGGCAGCGTGAAACTGCCGAGGCACATCCACGCACCCGGCATCCCGGTTGCGAGGTCGAGGCTCGAGAGCCGGCCCACGCGGTCCACGCACCAGACCTGATTGCCCGTGACCGACACGAGCCGGCCCGCAAGGCACGACCGCCACCGCTCGTCGCCGGTCTCGGTGGAGAACGCCATGATTCCCTCGTCGCCGAGGGAAATGGCGACCGTGCCACCGCCGACCAGCGGCCCGCCATCGGGTGGCTGCGGCAGCACCACGTGCCAGGTGGCGGAGAAGTCATGGATGTCATCGGGCGGGAGGTCGTCGATGCGGGCGAGATCGCCCCGCGTGGTGGCGGCGTAGATCGTCGATCCGCGGACAACAAGCGGGCCCGCCGGCGGCGCGCCCAAGTCGAACTCCATTCGCGCCCATTCCGATTCGGTCTCTTTGCTGTCTGCCGGCACGACCGCGACGATGATTCCGTCCTCGGTGCACCAGACCACGCCTCCCTGGTAGGCAATCGGGGCGGACTCGACACGACCGCCGGCGTCGAGGGAAATCGGCCGGAGCGGATCAGCCAGCGAAGGCTCCTTTGTGTCGTTCACGGCGCCACGGCGACGGTCACCATCTGGCTTTGACCGCGGATCGACCGGCTGCCGGTACGGATCAGTTGGCATCCGCATCACGCCGTCGGCTGAGAGCGGCCCGTAGACCCAGTCGCCCGCGGGCACGACGCTGCCGGTTGAAGGCCGGCCGAATGACCGCCGCCACGCAAGGCTGCCGTCGGCGCGTTTGAACGCATAGATGTCGAGGTCGCGGGCGACGGTGACCACGTCGCTGCCGATACCAGCAGGTTGTCCCGAACCTCCCGGCCGGCCGATCCGCTGCGACCACAGCACGCTCCCTCGCCGCGGCATACCGGCCGCGGTCCCCGTGCTCACCGCATGCACGCCCCCGTCGCCGCTGGTGGCGACGACGAGGCCGTCGCCGATCGACACGTTCTCGAGCGTCCAGCCAGCGGAGTCGAACGGGATCTGCACGACCCACTCCCGCACGAGCCCCGCGCGAGCGGCCACGAGATCGTCACCGGCCGTACCGCACAGGAGCGTGCCCCCGGCCGCAGCCGCGGCCGCGTGAAACACTGCCACCGACGCCGCAAGCCGCGCGACGCCGAGCGAGAAGAAGCGGTGCATGGAGGATGGGTCCTGAAGAAATCGGCACGCCGAGCCACCCGGCAGGCCAAGGATAGTTCGTGATCGGGGGGGCACAAAAATGCTACGCTGGTGACGATTCCACCGGTTTTTCCGCCCACCCGCTCCCTCCTGTCACCCCGTCGATGCAGCCACCCGCGAAGCCGCCAGGTTCCCGTGACGCCGCGGCGGTGCTGCTCGGCTACCTCAACTTCTCGTCGGGGGCGTTCGATGCCGCCGCCTGGCGGGCGATGAACGATCTCTTTGCCGACGTGGAGCCAGCGGCGATAGACGGGGCCGTGGCCGAGTCGGCCGCCGCCCCTGAACGCGTCGCCGAGGCCCTCGTACGGCGGCTCGGGGAACTCGAAACGACGGAAGCCGCATTCCGCGACGCCACCCAGGCCCGCTGGGCTGTCGAGGCCACATTCCGTGACGTGCTGCCGGCCTACCGACGGTTCCACGCCGACCTCCTCGAGCACCAGCCGCCGGGGGCCGTCGAACGTCCGTTCTTCGTGATGGCGGCGATCCGCGCGCTGCTCGCGGAGGCCTCCCCCGACGACGACCGCCCTGACGCTATCGCCCGCGTGATCGACCGGCTCAACGACTACGTCGGCTGGCGACCCCTGGCGGTGCTGGAGAACGGTCGCCTCTCTGCCCCGTATCCGCACGAGCGGGTGCGGCCGATCCCGCTCTACGTCGCCGGCGCCGGTGCAGCTCATGGCCGCTATCGTCACTTGGTTGCCGGAGCGATCGCGATCCTTGGTGAGGTCCCGGTAGAACTCTTGCGGCAAGCCGACTTCGACCTCGACGCGCTCGAGGAACTCGCCATCGATCCCCGGGCCTTCGACTTTCTGCATCCGGCAGCGAGCAGGCCCAACTACCTCTTCGGCCTCTGGGATCCAGCACGAATCGACGAGCGCGGCATGTATCGCCGCATGGTCGTGCAGCAGGCCACGCTCGACGGCATCCTCTCGTGGCCCGACACGGCTCGGCAGGCCGCCCCTGCCGATGTCGACGAGGCGGAGTTTCGCTGGGAATCGTCGGCCGTGCTGGCGGGCGTGATGCTGATGGCCAGCGGCCTCTCGGGCCACGGCCCGGGCGCCCTGCAGGCGTCGCTCCCGCTCTCCGAACTCCTGCCTCGCATCGCCTCCTATCGAGACGAGTTTTACCGCAGGCTGCTCGGCTCGCTGCCGGCCCGCCATCGCCAGCGTCTCGAGGAGGAATCCCGCCGGGTCCGCCAACCTTTTGGTGGAGTCCGCCGGCACATCAACTCCATGCTCGCGGGCCGACGGGCGCGGCAGGTGGAGAACGTGGCGCTCGCCACCGTGATGGCGCGGCTCGGCCGGGGGACCGCGGCCGAGCGCCTTGCCGGTGCCGTGCCGGCCGCCAGCGCGCGGATGCTCGCCAGGATCACCAGCCGGGTGGTCGCGGCGCAGCAGGCAGTGTGGCGACGGGCCGCGGCCGATGAAGCCGTCGAGCATCTCGACGAGGCCGCGGATCTCCTCACGCGGGCCGTGGCGTGCGGCGCGATGGTCGACCCCTGGAACATCCTCGGCCTCTCCGGGCAGTTTCCGCTGCACGAGCCAGGCGGCGAAGGCCTGCCCGACCCCAGGGTGGACGACCTCGTGAATGCCACCGGTTCGATCATCGAGGGCTATGCCGCTGCCTGGCGGCAGGCGAGTCTTGCGGGAGCCACGCAGGCGGCCGAACGTGCCGCCGCCCGGCTCGAACGGCTCGCGGCGTGGTGGGACACCTTCGCCACGACCACCGTCTCCGGCGTGCCGCATCTCTCCGGCCGCGAATGCGTCGACTCGGCCCGCGACGTGATCGCCGCGCTCAGTCGCCGCCGCGAGACGGCGCCGGCGGCGCCGCCTCCCGGATTCTGGAAGGGTGAGGTTGCCGCCTTCTCGTCGCCGCGCAGCCACGCGCAGGCCGCCGACGCCCTCCTCGACGAGGGCGATCTCGACGGCGCCGCGGGGTTGCTTGTGCACTGGGCCTCGCTCCTGGAAGGATCGGCCATTGAGCGAAGCGGGCAGGCGTGGCTCGCCGCCGCGGGCCGCTGGGTGGGCCAGGCCACCGCCGACCGGTCGCCGGCGGCCCGCAGCCGGGTCCGCCGTTTCCTCGAACTCGTCGAGGCGAACACGTCGACGGTGGTCGATGTGATCGTTGCCATCGCCGTGGCCCCGATCATGGGCCAGCGGTCCGACGCGGACGATGACGACCACGGCGACGACGATCAGGCCGACGGTGAAGAGCGGGTCGCCGCTGCTTACGAATCGATGGTTTGGCGCGACTCCGCCGACGACGGTGTCGACGGGGGCATGATCGACGTGGACGGGCCCGGGGGCGGATCGCTCGATGCCCTGGCAACCGTCGAAGACTCCGCCGAACTCCTCCGCGGCGTCCTCCGGCTCTATCGCGAGGCCGTCATCGCGTGGTGCACGGGCGACGCGGCGGACGGCACCGCGGCCGATCGCGAGGAGCTCGACGCCGTCGCCGGCTGGGGCCAGACCGTCCGCCGGCTAAGGCGAACGCTCGTCCGCGCAGCCACGCTCGTTGCGCTCCGCGATCAGGAACCGCCACCGGGCATGTCTCCCACCGAGTTCGACCGGCTCCGCTGGCAGCGCGATGCGGCGGCGGAGCGGCTCGTCGATGCGGCGGTGCAGGCGGGGGAAACGCTCTGGATCCTTTCGGCCCGGATCCACCTCGGCACGCCGGGCACGGAGGTCGCCGCCCCGGGCTCGATCGGCGGCATGATTGCGGCCTTCCTTCGCAGCGATCCGGCCGACGCCGGCGTGCGGGCCAACGCGGTCTGCGAGCGGCTCGTCGGCAGGCCCGTGCTCTATGTGCCGCTCTCCCGCGGCGGCCGCGCCGACCGGATCGTGAAGGCCCGCACTCGCGAGCGGCTCCTCGAGCGGATGGCGGCCAGCCTACCGCGGCTCGGGCTGGTGCAGCAGTCGATCACGGTGGTGCAACTTGCCAAGGCGCTGGAGAGCCGGCGACCGCCGGGCGGAGCGAGCGTCAGCGAGTTCGACCGCGTCTTCGAGGCGGCCACGACCGCGCTCGTCGAGCGGATCGTCGAGAGCAGCGGTGAAGGCGATCCCGACGAGGAGACGAAGACTTCGCGGATCCTCGACGGGCTGTCGCTCTTGGTGCCGAAGCTGCTCGAGACCTGGATGACGCACGCCCGCCAGCTGCGGCTCTCGGTGCTCGAACGGGTTCGCGACGACAAGGCGTTTGCCGCCACCCGCGAGTTCGTGGAGCGATACGGCCAGGGGCTGTTCACGCAGCACCTCCTCGCCCCGTCGTCACTGCGGGGCATCCTCCGCGGCGGCGTGCGGAACTGGCTTGAGCAGCTTCTTGACCGCGACATCGACACCGGCGAACCGGCACCCCCCGCCGCCCGCTATCCACGGCGGCTGATCGAAGACCTCGCCTCCGGGGCCCTGCCCATGAAGCAGGCGGCCACGCGGCTGCGGCTGGTGCTCGAAAGCATCGCCGAAAACCACGCCGAGTACCGAGACTGGAACTCCACCACCACGCAGTCGGATCGCGGCGAGTGCCTCCACATCCTGCTCGACTACCTCCGCGTGAAGGCTGAGCACGACCGGATCGCCTGGACGCTCCGGCCCGTCGGCATGGCCCACCGCGTGCTCGCCCGCCGAGGCGCGGCCGCCGCGGCAGAAGCTTGGCGGGCGCGGCTTCGCGACGAGACTCGCGACACCGCCGCCGTGCTCGTTCAGCGGCTCGACCAGCTCGAGGGGCACTGGAGCGTGCGACTGGCAAGCATCTCCGACCGCGTCCGCCGCCCCTTCACGACCATGCTCGAGCAGGACGACCTCGAGGCGCTGGTCACTCCGGCGGTGGCCGAACTCATCACCGGACGGCCCGAGGGCGCCGGCGCCGCGTTCGAAGCGAAGGCGGCCACGTTTCTCGGCGTGGCCAGCGGCTCGGGGGTCGAGGTGCCCGAGTGGCTCGAGAGGCTCTCGTCGGCCGTCGATCGCGCCATCGAGCGAGCCGATGCCTCGCCGCGTGGCACGGCCGGGCCGCAGCCCGTCGCCGGCCTGCCGGAGAGCATCCCCTGGGTGAAGCTGCCGTGGGACATGCTGAAGGCGGCGCTCGCGGGGTGAACCAGCCGCCTCCATGCCCGGCGGCGTGAGGCGTGGGGACTCGACTGGCGCGAGTGTAGGATGGCGGCTTTCGCCCTCTGCTCCCGCACCGGCCGGCCCATCCCATGACGCTCCGCCCGCTTCGCGC
>JBEIQP010000152.1:0-5502 GCA_040376455.1 Planctomycetaceae bacterium
CGCGGCGCCGCCCCCTGCATCCGCGGGCAGCGCGGAGGGCGGAGCCGTCGCGCCGGCGCCGCCCGCGGTGCATCGCCCGCCGGAGGCATACGCCGATCGCGTCGGCCCGAGGCGGTCCGCGGCGGCGGCCGCCCGGGGTGGATCGGAGGAGACGGAGCGGGCGGTGCAGGCGGCGCTTGCCTGGCTGGTCGCCGCCCAGTCGAGCGACGGCCGGTGGGATGCGGCCCGCCATGGCGGCGGCGTCGAACGCGCCGTGCACGGGCATCATCGGCACGGCGCCGGCGCCCGCAGCGACCACGGCGTCACGGGGCTCGCGCTGCTCGCCCTCCTGGGGGCCGGCAACACGCACCAGGAGGGCGCCTATGCCGATGCCGTGCAGCGGGGTGTCGGTTTTCTCGTCGCGCGGCAGAGGCCCGACGGATCGCTCGCCGGCGACGCGGAGTTCTTCGCCGCGCTCTACTGTCACGGCATGGCGACGATCGCGCTGGCGGAGTGCGTCGCGATGACGGGCGACGCCGCGCTCGCTCCGGCGCTCGAGCGGGCGACGCAGCACACGCTCGCCATGCAGCATCCGACGACGGGCGGCTGGCGCTACGCCGCCGGCGACCGCGGCGACACGAGCCAGTTGGGCTGGCAGGTGATGGTCCTCGCGAGCGGCCGGAACGCGGGCCTGCGGGGGCTCGAGGCGGCGGAGGCCCGGGCGCGCGTGTTTCTCCAAAGTGTCTCGTCGGGCGGCGCGGGGGGGCTGGCGGCGTATCGCCCCGGCGAACGGCCCAACGTGACCATGACCGCCGAGGCCCTGGTGTGCCGGCTCCTGCTCGGCATGCCCGCGGATCATCCGGCGGTCGCCGAGGCGCTCGCCACGATCGCCCGAAACCCGCCCGACCGCGGGAGCCCCAATGCCTACACGTGGTATTACGCCACGTTGGCCTCGTTTCACGCCGGCGGGCCCCAGTGGGAGCGGTGGAACGCCAGTCTCCACGACGCGTTGCTGCCGCTCCAACGGCGTGGGGCGGGCGCCTTGGACGGCAGTTGGGATCCCGATCCGGTCTGGGGGAGTCACGGCGGCCGCGTCTACGCGACCGCACTGGCGGCGATGACGCTCGAGGTCTACTACCGGCACCTCCCGATGCATCGGCAGACCGCGCGCATGGCGGCGGCACCGTAAACCTGTCGGGCCGCTGCGAGGCCGGCCCGTAAGTTGACCCCCAAACCACCGGGGGTAAACTTGTGATATCGAGGCAGACGAGGCCGCGACGCTCCGTGGCACGCCGGTTGCCACCTGATACGCCGGGCGGGCAAGCCGCCAATCGATAGGGAGATCCGCCCGTGTACCTGTTTGCAATCTTCGGCCTCGGACCGACGGAACTGCTCATCGTGGGGGCCATCGTGCTGCTGCTGTTCGGCACGCGGCTGCCGAAGGTGATGCGGTCGCTCGGCGAGGGCATCGTCGAGTTCAAGCGCGGCGTGCAGGGCATCGAGGATCAGGGCTCCACCAGCCCCCGCGACCCGGGTCGCGGCGAGTGAAGGCGGCCCAGCCATGTTCGGACTCGGTCCCTTTGAAATTCTCGTGATCGGTGCGATCGCCGTGATGCTCTATGGCAAGCGGCTCCCCGAGGTGGGGCGGCAGGTGGGCCGGAGCATCGGCGAACTCCGGGGCCAGTGGGCGACGCTGTCCCGCGAACTCGACGTGACCTCCCACATCGAGGGCCGCGTGCCCTCGAGTGTCGGCCGTCCGCCGCGGCGGGGGGGCGACGACTTCGGGGCGACGGTCGCTTCGCCGCGGTTCGACCCGCCGGCGGAAACCGTCGGATGATCGCGGCGGCACGGGTTGCGCCGGGCGTGCCGCGTGCGCGGTCGTCGTGCAAAACCGTGAACCCGGCCGCGAAAGCAGCCGATCGTGACGGCAGGGTGCGGTCGTGCTACCCTCTGTCGAGGAAAGTCATCCGGGCAGCTAGCTCAGTTGGTTAGAGCGCTACGTTCACACCGTAGAGGTCACAGGTTCGAATCCTGTGCTGCCCACTAACGTTTTCGCCGTGGTTTGAAGCGTGAGAGAACCGGCCGACGTTCGGCGGTTGCCGCGCGGGACCACATCCATCGCCAGCGGTCGGATCACGCTTGACGCCGGCATCGCGGTAACGCCGCGGCACCTCGCCGCGTGCCTGCACCTCCACCGCGGCCTCACCGCGGATCTCTGATCGTCCGCCATGCGGCCCGGCATTCCCGCCAACCCGCAGCCGTAGCTCAACCCGCTCGGCTCCGCGGGGCGTCACGCCGCCGCTCGGTTCCGACGGCGCGAAAACCAGTAGCCGGATTTCGCCGGCACCGTCTAACTGTCCGTGGAAAAAGTCATCCCTGCCCTTTTTCCACTTGATCGACCGCAGGAAACGCCGAGGGTTTCCTGGGTCGATGGCCAGCGCATCCTGCTCGAGCAGACTTGTTCCACAGTCTGCTAATCTGCTGCCGACGCGGCCCCCCTTCCCCCGTCCGCCGGCCCCAACCGCGAGCAGATCATTCGGATCGCCCATCTCACTCCGGCCTACTTTTCCCCCGATTCCGTCGTCGGCGGCGGGGAGCGGTATGTCTATTACCTCGCCCGGAGCCTGGCGACGGTCGGGGGCTTCGAGCAATGCGTCTTTTCCATCGGCCCGGCGGATCGGCTCTTCGAACACGACGGCGTGCCCGTGCGCGTGATGAAAAATGAGTCGCCTCTGCCCGGCGCCATGGACGGGTTTTCGTCCGCCCTGTGGCGGGAACTGCCCGGCTTCGACATCGCCCACGTCCACCAGTGCCTCACCGGCTTCGGCGCCTCTACGACGGCCATC
The DNA here is from genome assembly GCA_040376455.1 of Planctomycetaceae bacterium. Lineage (GTDB taxonomy): Bacteria > Planctomycetota > Planctomycetia > Pirellulales > UBA1268 > QWPN01. The sequence continues at coordinate 2,826 of JBEIQP010000152.1, forward strand.
GTCCGTTCCCTGGGAATCCGCTCGGTCGGCACCGATCTCGGCGGGGGCGAGGATCCGCTCATGCTCGCGCAGCGCGGCGTCGGCCTCCTCGATGCGACGCTCTCGATCTCGCGGTATGCCGACGATCTCGTCGCCCGCGCGGTGGATGGCGGCCGCCGCGAAGTCCTCATCGGCCCGGTCGATACCGATCGCTTCACGCCGGACGACACCGTGCCCCGCGATCCGCGGCTGGTGCTCTGCGTGAGCCGGATCCTGCCCCACAAGGGGATCGACAGGGTGATCGAGGCCCTGCCGGAAGGGCTGCGCCTGATCGTCGCCGGCCGGGTGTATCACGACGACTACCACGCGCGGCTGCGACGTCTGGCCGAGGGCAAGGCGGTCTGCTTCATCCACGACGCCGATGACGAGCGGCTCCTGAACCTCTACCGTTCGGCCGGCGTGTTCGTGCAGGCCTCGACCACGCGCGACCTCTACGGCACCTTCGTCAACAAGCCCGAGTTGATGGGGCTCACCACGCTCGAGGCCATGGCGTGCGGGCTGCCGGTCGTCGTCTCCGACGCGGGATCGCTGCCCGAACTGGTGACCGACGCCCGCTTTGGGCGGGTGTTCTCCACGACCGCCGACCTGACGGCCATCCTCGCGGAGGTGGCGGCCGGGGCCTGGCCCGCCCCGGGGGCATCGGCGCTGGCCAGGGAGCACGTCGTCCGCGCCCACGGCATGGAGCCGATCGGGCGGCGGCTGGCGGCGCTCTACCGCGAGATCGCGGGGCGGAGTGAAGCATGACGCCGCCACTGCGCATCCTCCTGGTCACCAATCTCTATCCACCGATGGTGCTCGGCGGATACGAGCTCGCCTGCGCCAACGTGGCCCGCGGACTCGCCCGCCGAGGCCACGAGCCCCGCGTGCTCACCGCCTGGAGCCACCTGCCCGCGACCGATGCCGAGCCCCTGGAGGTGCATCGGGATCTCGACCTGCACTGGCTCGTGCCGCACGTCAGCGGCGCGTCCCCCGTGCTGGAGCGCGACCTCCACGCGGCGGTCTGTTCGTCGATCGGCAACACGCTCCACCTGCTGCGGACCGTGGCGGAGTTTCGGCCCGATGTCGTCTACGTCTGGAACCTGCTGGGCCTAGGGACGGCGGGGCTGCTCGACATGCTCAATCTCGTGGGCGTGCCCTGGGTCGCGCACTTGATGGACCGCTGGCCGGTGGAAACCGTGAAGAACACGCCGCCGCATGTGCTCGGGCCGTTCAACGCGCAGGGGTCGGCCCTCTATCGCGGGGCCCGGATCATCGCGATGAGCGATCACCTGCTCGACGAGATCCGGACCGTGAGCGGCGTGTCGTTTGGGGGAGATGTCGAGCTGCTGCCCGGAGCCGTCGATCTCACGGACTCGGTTCCGCACGAGCCCTACCTGCGGGACGGCACCGCGCGGTTTGTCACCGCCGGCGCCGTCAGCGCGCACAAGGGGATCGATCTGATCCTCGAGGCGAGCCGGGTGCTTGCAGACCGAGGCGTGCGGTTCAGTGTCGATGTGTTCGGGGATGGCGACCTGCCGCGCTACGTGGACCGGTCCCGCAGCCTCGGCATCGGCGACCGCGTGCGGTTTCTGGGGCCGCTGCCCCAGCGGGACCTGTTGCGACGCTATGCCGGCTACGATGCGTTTCTGTTTCCGACCTGGCACCGGGAGCCCTTCGGCCTCGCGCCGGTCGAGGCGGCCGGCTGCGGCACGCCGCCGATCATCACGCGGATCTGCGGTGCCGCCGAGCGACTCGTCGATGGGGTGCACTGCATCAAGATCGACCGCTCCGTCTCGGGGCTCGCCCGTGCGATGGCCGCGGTGGCCGACGGCAGCGTGGACGTGGCGCGGATGGCGCGAGCCTGCCGCCGGCTGACGGCTTCGGACCTTTCGTTCGACCGCTGCCTCGATCGAGTCGAGTCGGTGCTCGCCGCCCATGCCACGCCCTGGCGGCAGGCGTCGGCCCAGGATCCGGCCTTGCCACGCCTCGCCCTCCTCAAACACAATCTCGCGCTGCGGCTCCGGTTCGGCTGACGGAGCGGCGGTCGCGCGGCACTCGGGCCGGGCACGGTTGTCGGGGATGGCCCCGGGGTTGAGGAGAGCGTCGATGGATCTGGAGCGGGTCAAAGCCCACGCGCGAAGACGAACGGGCAGGCGGTGGCCGGCCCAGCCGGTGCGGTCGCTGCTCTGGCGGTTGCTGAAGCCCTACTTCCAAGCCTTCGCCGACGAACTCGAGGAGCGGATCGACCGCCTGGAGCGGCAGGTGAACCACGCGGTGAGCGCGGCGGATTCCCGCGACCACGACGGGCTGGCTCTGGAGATCGACGGGCTCCGCAAGGACGTGAAGGCGATCGCCCACCGTCTGGCCGGTCTGGAGGAGGAGGCCGCGATCGGTGGCGGCCACGAGCGCCGGTGAGGGCAGAGCGTTTCGCGAAACGGAATCCCATGCCTGCGCTTCGCATCCTCGTGCTCGCCCCGTGGCCCCTGCTCGTGCCCCGGAACGGCGGCCAGTTGCGGGCCTGCGCGATCGTTCGGGCGTATCGTGAGGCCGGCCACGAGGTGCACGGCGTCGGCATCTACGATGCGGGCCGCACACCCCGGGACGAGTGTTCGCCCAGCGACGTGGCATTCACCCCCGAGGTGGTGCGGCTGGTCACCGC
>JBEIQP010000009.1:0-49720 GCA_040376455.1 Planctomycetaceae bacterium
CGCCGCCGCGCTGGCCGCGGAGAACCGCGAGGAGACGCCCGCGGCTGGGGTGCACCGCGAACTGCTGCTGCTCGAACTGCAGCGCGGCGGCGACGCGGGCCAGCAGCAGGCGGCCGCCGCGCCGCTGGCCGCCAGCGGCGCGGCAATCGCCTTGGAGGGAACGCCGACCGCGGCGACCGATCCGGGGGAGGCGTGGCCGCTGGGGCAGGTCAGGCGGCAGCGGACGGCATCCGATCGCCGCCTGCCGTTGGAGCAGGCGCGGACCCGCGCGATCCCGGTGGCGGTGGAGAACGCCTCCCGGTCGCTCGTGCCGGGGGTCGGGCTGGCGTGCGACCCTCACGTGGGGCGGCTGCTGTTCACCGACGGTTACGGCCGGCCGATCGGCGACCCGCTGGCCGCCGAGGAAGGGTATGGCGCCGGGGTGCCGGCGCCGATGCACGTCAGCCGGATGGAGGCCGCGGCCCTCGGCCGCGTGGTCTACGTGCGGTCCGGTTCGGCCGTCGCGGCGGTCGCGCTCGAGGGGAAGCGGGGAAGCCGGTGGCTCTGGACGCGGTCCGACGCGGCGGGCGCGGCGGCGCCGATGCCGTTTCGGCTGCGGGCGCCTGCCGGCGGGATCGGCATCCCGCGGCGCGGCAGCGTGCCACTCGGGTTGCGGGGCACCGAGCCTGAGGAGGCGATGGTCACCGGGGCTGCGACGCTCTGGGGACGGCCCTGCGCCGCGGGCGTGCCGCTCTACGCGAACCGGTCGCTCACCCTGCTCGATCCCTTGACCGGCCACACCCTGTGGGAACGCCATCGGCTGCCGCCCGCGACGGAGATCATCGGCGACGACGAACTCGTCTGCGTCTGCACGGCCGATGGCCGCCGGTCGCAGGTGCTGTCGATGAGGGACGGTCGCGTGCTCCGCGAAGTGGACCTCCCGGACCGGAGGCGACGGCTCCTCGCGAGCGGCCGCACCATCGTGTCGATCGGCACCCGCGCCGCGCCGGACGGCGACGGCGTGGCCCGGTCGGTGCAACTCGAGAGCTTCGATCTGGCCGATCAGACCCCGAAGCCGCTCGGAGAGTTTGCCGGCCTGAGCCGCGCGACAGCGGTCGGTTCCGAGGGGCTGGCGGTCGTCGAGCCATCGGGCACGTTGACGCTGATCGACCTGGAGCGACGCGCGGTGCGTTTTCAGACGCGGCTCGACGAGATGCCGGAGGGCATCAATGCGTTTCACGTCATGCCCTGGAAGGATCGTCTGCTGGTCATGGTCGGCCGGCACGAGCCGATCGCCGACGAGAACGACGGCGCGGTCCAGGTGATCGCACCGCTCCAGCAGATGTTGCTGGCGGGCCACGAGGGGCAGCCGATGTCGTACTCGGTGTGGGCCGTCGAGCGATCCAGCGGGGCGCCGCTCTGGTCCGCGCCCGCGACGGTGGCGCGGCACTGCCTGCACGCCGGGCAGCCGAGCGAACTGCCGGTGCTGGTGTTCTGCCGCCAGATCCAGACGCAACAGATCCAGAACCCGACCAGCCTGAGCGTGCTCTGCCTCGACAAGCGGACCGGCCATGCGGTGTTCGAGGACGATCACATCCCGGCGCAGCCGCACATGCTCTTCGGCTGCGACGTGGTCGGCGACCCCGAACGGCACACGATCACGGTGCGGGAGCACGGCGGCGATCCACAGCAGATGACGCTGGAATTCACCGGCGCGCCGGCGCCGCCGCGGCCGCCCCATCAGGCGTCCGGCAAGGCGGTGTCGTCGAACGGTATCCTGGGGGGATGGGATCGCTGGCTGGAACGAACGCTGCGCTCCACACAAGGACGATGACTCCCCACCGCCGCCGTCCGCTGCTGTCGTCGCTCGTGCCGCTGGTCGTCTGCGCGGCGCTGGTCGTCTGCGCGGCGCTGGGGTCGGCGGCCTTCGGGGCCGGCGGCGACGACGCGAAGGTGGCGCAGACCGTGTCCAGCGGGCTCGACTGGCTGGCGAGCAAACAGTCGCGGCGCGGGAGTTGGTCGGCCAACGACAGCCGCTATCCGACGGCGATGACGGCCCTGGCCGGCACGGCCATGTTGATGGAGGGCTCGACCACCACGCAGGGCCGCTGCGCCGACTCGATCCGCCGGGCGGTCGATTTCCTCGTGAGCCGGGCGCGGCCCAACGGCCTGATCGGCGATCCCAGAAACGACGATCGCTACACCTACGGCCACGGCTTCGCGATGCTCTTCCTGTCCCAGGTGCTGGGGGAGGAAGAGGACGAGCGCCGCCGCGATGAATTGGTGCGCGTGCTGGGCAAGGCGGTGGAATTCTCCGGCCGCGCGCAGACGACCGACGGTGGCTGGGGGTATGTGAGCGCCAAGGACGGCCACGATTTCGACGAGGGCTCGACCACGATCACCCAGGTGCAGGGCCTCCGTGGCTGCCGCAACGCGGGCATCCCGGTGCCGCGCGAGATCATCGACCGCGCGATCGCCTACATCCACAAGTGCACGATGCCCGATGGCGGCGTGCAGTACAGTTCCAAGGGAGGCGGCGGCAGGCCGGCGATCTCCGCCGCCGCGATCGCCTGCCTCTTCAACGCCGGCGAATACGACGACACGCACGTACCGCGGATGCTCGGCTACGCGGAGAAGCATCTGGGCAACATCGCCAACAACACCTTCGGCCACTGGCACTACGCCCACTTCTATTACGCGCAGGTGATGTACCGCGAGGGGGGCGAGAAGTGGGATCGCTACCGCGAGCAGGTCGAGAAGCGGCTCCTGGCGGAGGCGCAGCGGGATCGCGACGGCGTGTTCTGGCCGCAGGGCTACATCGGCGTCGTCTACACCACCGCCACAAACCTCACGATTCTCCAGCTCGAAAAGGCCGCGCTTCCGATCTATCAGCGTTGATGCGACGATACGCCGCCCCGAGCCCGTCCCCGCTTGTCTCCGGAGCCCCGCATGAATCCCCCTCCCGACGCCTCGATCGTGGACCGCCTGCACGAGGCTCGCGACCGGATGCTCGACCAGCTCTCCCGCGTGATCGTGGGGCAGCGCGAGGTGATCGAGGAACTGCTCATCTGCCTGTTCAGCCGGGGGCACTGCCTGCTCGAGGGCGTGCCCGGCCTGGCCAAGACGCTCCTCGTCAGCACGCTCGCGAAGAGCCTCGATCTGTCGTTCAGCCGCATTCAGTTCACGCCCGACCTGATGCCCGCCGACATCATCGGCACCGACGTGCTGGAGGAGGACAAGGCGACCGGCGCGAGGCAGGTGCGGTTCCTCGAAGGGCCGCTGTTCGCCAACGTGGTGCTGGCCGACGAGATCAATCGCACGCCGCCGAAGACGCAGGCCGCGCTCCTGGAGGCGATGCAGGAGCGGCAGGTGAGCGTGGGGCGGGTGCGGCACGGCCTGGTCGATCCCTTTTTCGTTCTGGCGACGCAAAACCCGATCGAGCAAGAGGGCACCTATCCGCTCCCCGAGGCGCAGCAGGATCGGTTCATGTTCAAGGTGTTCGTCCGCTATCCCTCCTTCGACGAGGAGTTCGAGATCGCGCGGCGGACCACCGGGCTGCCGCCGGAGGAGCCGCGTCCGGTGCTGTCGGCGGCCGATATTCTCGCCCTCCAGCGGGCCGTGCGCGAGGTGCCGGTGAGCGATCACATCGTGCGGTATGCGCTGGCCCTGGTGCGGCAGACGCGGGCCGGCGAGGCGGGCGTGCCCGACTTCGTCGCGGACCAGCTCACCTGGGGCGCGGGGCCCCGGGCCGTGCAGTTCCTGATCGTGGGAGCGAAGGCCAGGGCGCTGCTCAACGGCCGCAGCCACGTGACCGTCGAGGACATCCAGGCGCTCGTGGCCCCGGTGCTCCGGCACCGCATCGTGGTCGGCTTCGCCGCCGAGAGCGAGGGGGTCACGCCCGACGCGATCATCCGCCGCATCGTCGAGACCACTCCGGCCAGAGAGGACGAACTGACACGTGACCCGCGATTCCAGACGATATTCAAGTCCTGAGGCGATCGCGCGGATCGCCCGGCTCGAATTGCGCGCCCGGGCCGTCGTCGAGGGCGTGCTCGCGGGCCTGCACAAGAGCCCCTACAAGGGGCAAAGCGTGGAGTTTCTCCAGCATCGCGAGTACGTGCGCGGCGACGACCTGCGGCGGGTTGACTGGAAGGTCTGGGGGCGGCAGGACCGGCTCTACGTGAAGGAGTTCGAGGAGGAGACCAACCTGCGCGTGACGCTGCTCGTGGACGGCTCGGCGAGCATGGACTACCGACGGCAGATGCCCTCCGGCCCGGATGTTCTCGGGAAGTACGACTATGCGGCGACCGTGGCGGCGAGCCTCGCGTGGCTGGCGCTCTCCCACGGCGACGCGGTGGGCTGCGCCGTCTTCGACGATCAGGTGCGAACGAGCGTGCCGGCCCGGATGAAGCGGTCGCACCTCGCCGGCATTTGCGACGTGCTGGAGGCGCCGCGGGCCGGCCGAGCGACCGCCTTCCAGCCGGTGCTGCGGTCGCTCGCGGAGACGCTGCCGCGCCGGGGCCTCGTCGTGATCGTCACCGACGTGCTGGGGGATCGCGAGGGCCTGTTTCGGGGGATGCGGTTCCTGCGGAAGCGCGGCCATGACCTGCTGCTCGTGCAGGTGTTGGACGACGAGGAGCTCGACTTCCCGTTCGAGGGACCGACGCGATTCGAGGGGTTGGAACTGCCGGAGGAGATCGCGTGCAACCCGCAGGCCCTCCGGGCGGGATACCTCGCGGCGCTCGAGGAGTTTTTGGCGGAAGTGAGGCGTCAGGCGGCGGCAGCCCGGTGCGATTATGCGCTGATCCGCACCGGCGAACCGGTCGATGCCGCCTTGGTGAAACTGCTCGCGCGGCGCGCGAGTCTGGCTGTGTAGCATGCCCACGTTCGACTTCCTGCCGCTGCTCTGGTGGGGCCTGCCGTTCGCGGCGGCGCCGCTGCTGATCCACCTCATCAACCTGCTGCGCTATAAGCGGGTGAAGTTCGCGGCGCTGGAGTTTCTGCTCGCCAGCCAGCGGAAGTACCGCACCCGCGTGCTGCTCAAGCAGATCCTGCTCCTGCTCCTGCGGACGGCGGCCGTGCTGGGCATCGTGCTGGCGCTCGCGCAGCCCCGGTGGAAGCACGCCTTGGGAACGCTCCTGGGAGGGCAGCGGACGGCGCACGTCATCCTGATCGACGACAGTTATTCGATGGGGGAGGGGCCGGCCGGCGGCGGTGACGGCGGGGCGACGGCGTTCGACCGTGGCCGCCGGGTCGCCGAGCGGCTCGTCGCCGAGTTGGCGGGGGCGTCGGGCTCGCACGAACTCTCGCTGGGCCGATTCTCGTCGGTCGCGACGGGGCCCTCGACCGCGGCGGGCGGTTTCGACGTCGTGCGGGAGGCGGTGACGCCGACGACGGTGCAGGCGGTGCGCGGGGAGCTGGCCGAACTCGCGCCGTCGTGGAGCGACGTCGCGCCATCGGCCGCGCTCGCTCCCGCCGTCGAGTGGCTCGGCGCGGGGACCGACGCGGCCCGGGTCCTCTGGCTGGTCAGCGACTTCCGCGCCAAAGACTGGCAGGGAGACGACGACACCCCGGCGCTCCTCCGGAGGCTCGCCGATGCGGGCGTGGAACTGCGGCTCGTCGATTGCGCCCTCGATCCGCCGCCGGACGCGGCGGGCAACCTCACGGTGGAGCGCCTGGAGATGGTCGGGGGCGTTCCGGCGACCGACGTGCTCCTGCCGCTGGAGGTGACGGTGCGCAACCACTCGGCCGTGGGCGTGCGCGACGTGCAGGTCGAACTGCAGGAGGATGGCGTGGCGAGGCCGGGCCTGCGGATCGCGGAGATCCCGGCCGGCGGCGCGGCGACCCGGCGGTTTGAAGCCCGCTTCACGCAGTCCGGCGGCCACGTCGTCGAGGCGCGGATTCCCCCCGACACGCTGGTCGCCGACAACGGTCGGACCCTCGCGATCGACGTCGTCGATCGCCTGGACGTGCTGCTCATCGACGGGGATCAACGGGGTGGGGGGCGGGCCGGCGACGCCTTCTACGTGGCGGCGGCGCTCGCTCCCGGGGCGGGCGCGCCGACGGGACTGCGGCCGCGGATCGAGCCGCCGCGGGCGCTCGCCACGCTCGATCTCGCCGCGTTCGACTGCGTCTGGGTGCTCGACGTGGAACGGCTCGACGAGGCGGAGGTGGCGGCCTTGGAGGCCTTCGCCCGCGCCGGTGGCGGCGTGGTCTTCTTCGCCGGCCCGCGGACCAAGGCGGAGGAGGTCAATCGCACGCTCTTCCGCGGCGGCACGGGGCTCTTTCCGGTGCCGCTCGCCGGCGCCGTGGACCTGCTAGCCGACACCTCGGCCACGCCGGTGCCCGACCTCGTCGTGGAGGATCATCCGGTGGTCGCGGTGCTCGCGGGGCAGCGGAATCCCCTGCTCGACGCCGTGCGGGTCGAGCGGTTCATGGCGGTGGACCGCGGGGTCGTCCTGCCGCCGGAGGCGGGCCTGCGACGGCTGCTCTCGCTGCGGACCGGCGTGCCGCTCGCCGTGGAACGGCCGTTCGGCGCGGGGCTCGTCGTGGCCGTGCTCACGACCGCCGCGCCGGAGTGGAACAACTGGGCGCGGGGCAACCCGAGCTGGGTGGTCGTGATGCTGGAGCTGGAAAGCCATCTGGCCCGCATCCGGCGCCGCGCCGGGTCGCTCGAGGTGGGCGATCCGGTCGTGGTGCGGCTGGAGCAGGGGCTGGACGAGATCGACGTCGATTTCACGGTGCCGCCGGACGGCACGCTGGTGCGTCAGGCCGCCGCGCCGACGGCGGCGGGGGCGCTCGAGGCCCGGTTGCCGGCCGCGGGGCTGCCGGGGGCCTATGGAGCGCGCTGGCGGCGGCTCGACGGCACGGAGCGGGAGCGCGTCGTGGCGGTGAACGTCGATCCCGGCGAGGGGCGGCTCGAACGCATCGGACGCGAGCGGCTCGATCGCGCGCTTGCGGGCGTGCGCTTCCGCTATGACCGGGCCGACTCCCTCCAGCCCGAAACGGCGTCGCTGACCGGCACGCCGCTCGTCAAGCCGCTGCTGATCCTGCTGGCTGCGGTGCTGGCGTGCGAGCAGTTGCTCGCGTTTTCGCGAGTTACCATTCCGCCGCGGCCCGTCCGCTGAGAGGCGCGATTCGTTCATGACCGGCCTGGCCTTCCATTCCGTCTGCCTGATCGCCGCCGCGGAAGGCGTGCGGCACCGGGTGACCAGCGCGCTGGTGGAGAGCTTCTCCGAATGGTGGCACATGCCCGCGCTCGTGGTGGGGCTGCTGGCGAGCGCGGCGTTCGTCCTCTGGATGTATCGGCGCGACGCCGTCGAGTTGCCGCGCGGGGTGGGATGGCTGTTGGCGGCGCTGCGGCTGGGAACCCTCGCGGTGCTGGCGGCCGCCTGGCTCGATTTCGAGCGGACCGCCGAGCACGAGATCCTCTTTCCCTCGCGGGTGGCGGTGCTCGTCGATACCAGCGCGAGCATGACGCTCACCGATGCGACCGACTCCGATCCGCCGGCGGGGCGGAGCCGCGCCCGGCGCGGCATCGACGTGCTCGATGCCGGCGGCCTGCTCGAGGCTCTCGCGCCGCGGCACGAGGTCTCCGTCTGGCGGTTTGACGCCGACGCCGAACGGCTGGTCACGCTGCCGCTGGCGGCGCGGGACGGGGCCGCCGTTCCGGCGCCGGATGCCCCCGGATCCGGGACGGGGGAAAGCGCTCCGCCCTGGCGGGAGCGGCTCGTGCCGCAGGGCTACGAGACCCGCCTGGGCGAGGCGATCGGCCACGTCGTCGATCAGGAGCCGGGCCGTGCGCTCGCCGGCGTGATCGTCCTGTCGGACGGCGCGAACAACGCCGGTGTGGATCCCGTGGCCGCCGCCGCGGCGCTCGTGCAGGCCGGGGCGCCGCTCTACCCGCTCGGCATCGGCTCCAGCGACTTGCCCGCCAACGTCCGCGTGGCCGACGTGCTGGTGCCCGCGCGGGTGTTTCCGGGCGATCGCTTCCCGGTTACCGCCTACCTGCAGCCGCAGGGATGCGCCGGCACGACGGTGCGCGTCGAGTTGCTGGAACTGGCGGGGGATGCGGCCGCCGCTGCCGGGCGCGGGCGGAGCCTCGATGCGGTCGATGCTGCGCTCGGCGCCGACGGCGAACTCGTCGCCGTGCGGTTTGACGTGCCGGGGTTGGCGACGCCGGGCCGCCGGACGCTGGCCGTGCGGCTGGTGCCTCCGCCGGCCGACCGGACGCCGGCCGACGACGTGCAGACCGCCGACGTGGAGGTGGTCGAGCGTGTGACGCAGGTGCTGCTCATGGCCGGCGGACCCTCCCGCGAATATCAGTTCATGCGGAACGTCCTGGAGCGCGACAAGAGTTTCGCGGTGGACGTTCTGCTGGGCACGGCGACGGAGGGGATCTCGCAGGACGCGCGGACGATCCTCGACGCGTTTCCTCCGACGGACGAAGCGCTCGGCGGCTACGACGCGATCGTGGCGTTTGACTACGACTGGCGGCTCCTCGATCAGGCCGCGCAGGCGCGGCTCGAACGCTGGGTCGCCCGCGAGTCGGGCGGCCTGATGTTCGTGGCGGGCAATGTGTTCACCGACGCCTGGCTGTCCGACCCCCAGACCACGACGATCCGCGGCCTGGTTCCGGTGGACATGCGGCGGTCCGGCCTGCATGGGAACGAGGGGACCGCGGCCGCGGTCGAGCCGATGCCCTTGGCCTTCACCCGCGACGGGCAGGAGGCGGAGTTTCTCTGGCTGGCGGCCAGCCGGATCGCCAGCCAGACGCTCTGGAGCGAATTTCCCGGAGTCTATTCCTGCGTCGATTCGGGCGGGCCGAAGCCGGGTGCGACGGTCTATGCCCGCGTCGAACGTCCAAGTGGGACCGTGACGGCGGATGCGGCGCCCGTTTATCTGGCCGGTCAGTACTACGGTTCGGGAAGCGTGCTCTTCGCGGGCAGCGGCGAACTCTGGCGGCTCCGGGCGATCGACGGCGCGATCCACGAGCGGCTGGTGACGCAACTCGTGCGCCACGTCAGCCAGGGACGCCTGTTGCGCGGCTCGCAGCGAACGCGGTTGCTCCTCGATCGCGACCGGTTTCCGGTCGGCGCCAGCGTGGTGGTGCGGCTTGCCGCGGCGGACGGGGCCGCGGGGCAGGCCGGCGGACCCGCGCGGTGCCGCGCGGTCGGTCCCGACGGCGTGGCCGTGAACGTTCCGCTCGCCGTCGAGCCGGCCCGCCCAGGCGTGTGGCAGGGCGCATTCATCGCATCGCGGGAAGGGGCCTGGCAGATTGAATGCGATCCGGGGACGGGCGACGACGGCAGGATCACCCGCCGGATCCAGGTGCAACTGCCCGACCGCGAACTCGCCCGCCCGCGGCTCGATCGGGCCGTGCTCGAGCAACTGGCGCTGGCGACGGGCGGGGCGGCCAGGTTTCTCGACACGGCGGCATGGACGCCCGAGGATGCGGCCCGTCTGGCGGCTGCGATCCCGGACCGATCGCGGCGCGAGTACGAGGCGGGGGTTCCCGACGCCCGGTTCAAGCGGTGGCTGAACGGCCTGTTGCTCGCGGCCGGCGTGGGGCTGCTCTGCCTCGAATGGATCGTGCGGCGTCTCGTGAAGCTCGCGTAGCCGGTCGGGAAGCCCGTCGGCCGCCGTCGGGTACGGATACACTTGCACCAGCCAGCCATGTCCATCGCCGTCGAACACCGCGAGTCCGCCCCGCACCCCGGCGCAGCCGCGGCCGGATCGTTGTTCCGTTTTCTCGCAGGACTGCGGCGGCAGGCCCGCCGCTGGATCTGGATCGAGTCGCTGGCGTGGCTGGCATTGCTCTGCGCCGCGGTCTTCTGGGGAACGCTCGCCTGCGACCGCGGCATCGAGCCGCCGGGGTGGGTCCGTGCGGCGGCGGTCGCCGGTGCCGTCGCCGGCATCATCTGGCTGCTGGCCGTGAAACTCGTCGCGCGGCTGGTGCTGCCGCTCTCCGACGAATCGCTCGCGCTGGTCGTCGAGCGCGGGCATCCGGAGTTTCGCGACAGCCTGTCCACGGCGGTCGGCCTGGCGCGGGCCGACCGGACCGACGTGGACGGCGCGCTGCTCGCGCGGACCACGGGAGAGGCCGTGGCGCTGCTGGATGGCGTGGAGCCGGCGCGGCTCTTTCATCGCCGCCGCCTCTGCCTGCTCGCGTTGGCCGGGGCGGTGGCGGCAGGAACGATCGGGCTGCTGGCGGCGGTCCGTCCTGCCGTCGCTGCGGTCTGGGCCCGACGCGTGGTGCTGTTGTCGGACGAGCCCTGGCCGCGGAGCGTGCAGTTGACGGTGGACGGATTCCGCGACGGGGTGCGCGTGGTGGCGCGGGGAAGCGAAGTCGATGTGATCGTCCATGCCGACGGACCGCACGGCCCGCCGGAGGTGGTCGAATTGCGGACCCGCGGCCCGGCCGGCTGGCGGACCGACCGCATGGGCACCCGCGGCGGCGCGACGACCACCGGCCAGACGTTCGGTCACGTCCTCGAGGGAGTGGTGGAGGATACGACGCTGGAGATCCGCGCCGGAGACGCCCGCCTGCGGAACCTGCGGCTCCACGTCGTCGATGCGCCGACCCTGGAATCGCTCTCGGTTCGCGGCACGCTTCCCGATTACCTCGGCGGCGGCGACCGCCGGCCCCCCGCCGCGCGCATCGTGGCGCTGCCCCGCGGTTCGCGGGTGGACATCGTCTGCGAATCGACGAAACCGCTCTCCGCCGCCACGCTCGCAGTGCGTCCGGCCGGCGAGAGCCCGGCGGGCGAAGAGGAACGCATCCTGGGCACGATCGAGCCCGGCGCGGCCGGGCCGCCGCCGCGGTCGATCAGCGGCACGATCGAATCGCTGCTGGCCGACGCGACGGTCGTGGTGCGGTTCACCGACACCGACGGCCTGTCCAGCCGCGAGCCGACGGCCTTCACGCTCGCGGCGGTGCCCGACGAACCGCCGCGGGTCGCGCTGCGGCTGGAAGGGATCTCCACCGCGGTCACGCCGCACGCCCGCCTGCCGCTGGCGGGCACGATCGCGGACGATCACGGGCTGGCGGATGCGGCGGTACGGCTGTCGGTGGGTAGCCGCCCGGCGCGGCGGGAGGCGGGCGGCCGCACCGCCGATCGTCGCGCCGCCGCCGACCGGGCCGCGGAGGAGCGGACGCTGCCCATCGCGCGGGTGCGGGGAGGCGAACCGCTGATCGACCTGCCCGCGGATGCGCCGGAGGTTGTGCCGCTCGACGGGTTGGGGCTCGTTCCCGGCGGCAGGCTGGAGGTGGCGGTGTCGGCCCGCGATCGCTGCACCCTCGACGGCGAGCCGCAGGTCGGGACGAGCGACACCTGGACGCTCGACGTGGTCACGCCGGAGGAATTGCAGGCGCTGCTCGAGGCGCGCGAGATCGTCTTGCGCCGGCGGTACGAGGCGGCGATCGACGACTTCGCGCAGGGGCGGGACCGGCTGGCGGCCGGTCCCCGGCAGGACGGCGCGGCGGTGGACGACCCGGCCGCGGCCGCAGCGCGGTTCGGCGAGGCGGTCGCGCGGGCGGCGGGTGAGACCGCCGAACTTTCCGCCGCGTTCCGCGGCATCCGACTCGAACTCGACAACAATCGGCTCCTCACGCCGGAACTGGAGAGGCGGCTGGTCGTGCAGATCGCCGATCCGCTCGCCGCGCTCGCCGCCGACGATCTTGCCGGACTGTCGAAGGCGTGCCGCGACGCGGCGGGGCTTGCCGCCGGCGGCACGGCCGTGGTCGTGCGTCGGGCCGACGAGGTGCTCGCGCGGATGCGCGACGTGCTGGGTAGGATGATGGAACTGGAGTCGGTCAATGAGCTGATCGAGCGGCTGCGGGGCGTGATCCGGACGCAGGAGCAGATTCGCGCCGAGACGCTCGAGCGGCAGAAGCGAAAGGCCCGCGAGGCACTGGAGTCGCCATGATCGGTCAACGCCATCTCGCGGCGCGGTGGTGGGGCCTGGCGGCCTGGTGCTGCCTCGTGGCAGCGGCGACGCACGCCGCCGACACGGCCGTCCGGGCCGAACCCGGCGCCGATCTGCGGGCGCGCGAAGAGGGCCTGCTCCGCGACTATCGCGAGTTGGAGCGGTCGTTCCTCCGGCTGGCCGACCTGCTGGCGGCGAGCGATCCGCGGCGGTCGGCGCTCCTGCGCAGCGTGTTCGACAAGGCCCGCGAGGAGCAGGTGGGCGATCGCCTCGCCACGATCGTCGGCCTGCTCGAAAAGGGCCAGTTGCTCAAGGCGGGCACGAGCCAGCAGGACGCGATCGAGCAGTTTCGCGCGCTGCTCGACGTGCTGGAATCGGGCGACGACGACCGGCGCTTCGCCAGCACGAAGGAGGAAGTGCGGCAATTCCTCTCCCGGCTGGGAAAGATGATCGCGAAGCAGCGCGACATCGAGGGATCGACCGAGGCGGGCGGCAGCGAGGGCGAACTCGCGGAACGGCAGCGAACGCTCGCCGCCGATGCCCGCGGGCTTGCCGGCGACATCGACGGCTTCGCGCGGCGCATCGACGCGCGGGAGCCGGACGCGGGCGAACGACCGGTGAACCAGCCCGGCGACGCGGGGCAGGATGACGACGCGGCCGCGCCGGACGGGAAGGATGGCGCGGCGCCCGGAAAGCCGGCGGGCGGCGGCAAGCCGGGGGACGCGGGCGACGGCTCCGCCGCGGAGCCGGAGCCGACCGAGGACGACGACGTGGCGCGGGCGAAGCGCACCATGCGGCGGCTGCGGGCGGCCGAGGAGCGGATGCAGAAGGCACGCGAGCAACTGGATCGGGCCCGCCGCCGCGAGGCGCGGCAGGAGCAGGACAAGGCGGTGGAGGAACTGGAGACCGCCCGTGCCGAGCTGGAGGAAATCCTCCGGCAGATGCGGGAGCAGGAGGTCGAACGGCTGCTGGTGCAATTGGAGGTTCGCGTGCGCGAGATGCTCCGCGCGGAGAAGCTCGTGCTGTCGGGGGTCGAGAAACTCGCGGCGGGAGGTGGCGCCGTGCGCGAGCGCGAACTCGAGGCCGCCCGGCTCGGTCGCGAGCAGGCCGGGATCGGCACGGCGGCCACCAAGGCGCTCGCCCTGGTGCGCGACGACGGCACGGCCGTGGCCATTCCGCAGGCGCTCGAAGCGGTGCGGGACGACGCGGCGCAGGTGGCGACCCGCCTGGGACGGGGCGACTCGGGCGGCACGACCCGCGGCATCTGCCAGGATCTCGTGACCGGCCTGGAGGAACTGCTCGCGGCGCTCGAGAAGGTGCGGCGCGATCAGCCGGCGGAGAAGCAGGCCGCCCCGGCCGGCGGTCGCCCGCCGCAGCCGGGCGAGCAACCGCTGGTGGACAAGCTTTCCGAGTTGAAGATGATCCGCAGCCTGCAGATGCGGGTGAACACGCGGACGAAGCGGTTCGCGCAACTGCTCGCCGATGGCGCCGAACGAGCCGAGGAGCCGGCGCTCCTCGAGGCCCTCGACCGCCTCTCCGAACGGCAGCGGCGGATCGAGCGTGCCGCCCACGACATCGTGACGGGCCGCACCGAGGACTGAGCGGGAGCCCGGGCCGCCGCGGAGCGGCCCCGCCGCCGGCCGGCGGGTATGATGGGGGGACGCCGCGGCAGAGCGGTGGAGGATGGTGCCGTGGGTCCGGGGTGCAGCGCATGAAGATGTCGAATCCGGCGGCCGCGATCCTGATCGCGATCCTGGCGCAGGCTCCTCTCGCCGAGCGCGCGGCGCTGCTGGCGGACGCGCCGCCGAGGGCGGCCGAGCCGGAGTTTTCCCGCGAGCCGACGTGGGCGATTCCGGCGCCGGAGGCGGTGCGGCGCCGGGTGCAGGACTGGTTTGCCGGCCTCCCCGCGACGGAGGCCGTGGCCCGCGGCCGCGCGGCGTGGGATCGCGTCCAGGATCCGGCCGCCGGGGTCGATCCGCTCGATGCGGCCTTCGAGGCGGTTGCGGCCGTCGATCCCCGGGCGGCGAGCCTGCGCGAGGCCGTCGCGCGCCAGGACGAATCGGGCGTGCCGGCCTGGCTCGTCGAATCGGCGACGCCCGCGTTGCCACGCGACGTCGTGGGGCTCTGGATCGGCCGGGAACTCGTGCGGCAGGATCGGTTCGACGAGGCGTTGCCATTCCTGCTTCCGCTCGACGTCGCCACGTCGATCGATCCGGCGACGCTGCTGTTCTGTCGTGCGGCCTGTCAGCACTGGCTGCTCGACGCCGACGCGGCGCTCGAATCGCTCGACCTGCTCCTCGAGCGGGAGGAGGAGATCCCGGTGCGTTACGCGCGGATCGCCCGCTTGCTCCGGGCCGATGCGGCCGCCCTGGAGGCCGAGTCGCTCGATCACATCGCCCGGAGGATGCGCGACGTGACGCGGCGGCTCGAACTGGGCAAAGCCGGCCCCTCGACCCGACAGGTCCAGGATGGGGTGATCGAGTCGCTCGACAAACTGATCGAGAAGCTGGAACAGCAGCAGAAGCAGTCGGGCGGCGGAGGAGGGGGAGGCGCGGGGGCGGGCGACGGCGGCCAGCCGACTGGCGACGCCGTGCCGATGGACGAGAGCCGGATCGCGGGCGGCAAGGGGAAGGGCGAGGTGCAGAAGCGCGACATCGGGGGCGAGGATGGCTGGGGCAACCTGCCCCCGCACCAGCGCGAAGAGGCGCTCCAGCAGATCGGCCGCGAGTTTCCCCCCCATTACCGCGAGGCGATCGAACAATACTTCAAGCGGCTCGCCGCCGGTGGCGAGGACCGGTGAGCACCATGCCATGTGAGCGGTTGCGATCGATGGCGGTGTGGGCGCTGGTCTGCATGCTGGCCGCGCCGGGCACGACCGCGACGGCGGACGACGCCTCCGCGACGGCGACCGAGGTGCGCGTCGAGCGAACCGACGGGACGGTGGCCTCCGGCAGGCTCGAGCGCATCGACGAGCGCGAGGCGGTGCTGACGGGATCGCCGTCCCTCCCAGTCGCGGGCATCCGGCGGATCATGGCGGCCGGCGGTGCCGCCGCCGACGCGCAGGCACGGCGGCCCTTCGCAGCGACCGTCATCGGCGCCGACGGCTTGCGAGTCGGGGGTGAAGACTTCACCTGGCAGGGAGACCGGGCCGCGATCCGGTGCGACGGCGGCCGCATCGAACTGCCGATCGACCGCGTGCGCACGGTCGTGTTTCGCCGACCGCAGGCGGCCGCTGGTGCGGTGGATCCCGAATGGCTGGCGGCGCTGCCGGAGGAACCGGAGTCGGATCTCGTCGTCGTCGCCCGGGCGAAGGAAGGGGGAGGCGAGGAGTTCGAGATGGTTCCGTGTGCGATCACCGCGGTATCGGCCGATGGGGTGGAGGTGGTGCTCGATGAGGAGAAGCTTCCGGTCAAGCGGACGAAGGTGGCTGGGCTGCATTGGGTTCGCGCCGGCGCCAACGCGGGCGGCGGCACGCAGGTGGAGATCGCCGGCGGCGTCCTGCGGGCGCGGTCGGTGACCTGGACGCCGAACGGCCTCATCCTCGACGGCGACGTGCGGATCCCGGCGACCATGCTTCGCGGCATCGACTACGCCGTCGGCCGGACCGTCCGCCTGTCAACCCTCGCGGCCGAGCGGACCGAGGTGGAACCCTTCTTCGGCGCGTTGGGATCAATCGACGAAATCGCCGCCTATTTCAAGCCGCGGTTCGTGGCCGCGCCCGCCGGGGCCGGTGCCGCCGCGGGGCCGCCGGCGCTCGTGGTCCGTCCCCGGACGGTCGCGGTCTGGCGGGTGCCCGACGACGGCCGCCGGTTTCGCACGCGGGTCGCGGCCGCGGCCGGCCCGCAAGCGACGGGCGCCGCCGCCGTGGCTGTGCTGCTCGACGACCGCGAGGTGTTTCGCCGGCGGATCGACGCCACGGCGACGGGCGGGGAGGGGGAAGCCGGGGAGGCGGCCGGCGTGCCGATCGACATCGACGTGGCGGGGGGCCGCCGGCTCACGATCGAGGTGGGCTTCAGCGCGGGCCGCGGCACGGGCTGCGCCATCCTGTTCGCCGACCCCGTGTTCGAAAAGTGATGGTGGCCATGGCGCAGCGCTGGATCCTGGGAGCGGTCGTCGCGGCGGGGCTGTGCGGCCCGGTCGCGGTCGGCCCCATGCCGGCCCGTGCCGAGGTGGAGCCCGAGGTGCTCGCGGCGCAGCAGCGGCGGATCGATGTGATCCGCGAGGCCTCCGCGGCCGCGGTCGCGATCTTCACCGGCGATGCGGGAGGTGGCTCGGGGGTGCTGATCAGTCCCGACGGTTACGCGCTGTCGAACTTCCACGTGGCGCAGATTCCGGGGGCGGCGCTCACGTGCGGGCTCGCCGACGGGAAACTCTACGACGCCATCCTCGTCGGCCTCGATCCGACGGGCGATGTGGCGCTTGTCAAGCTCGTGGGGCGAGACGATTTTCCCTGGGCCGCGTTGGCCGACAGCGACCTCGTCGAGGTGGGCGACTTCTGCTTCGCGGCGGGCAACCCCTTCCTGCTGGCGACCGATCTGCAGCCGTCGATCAGCGCCGGCATCGTGTCGGGCGTGCATCGCTACCAGTTTCCCGCCGGCACGATTCTCGAATATGCCGACTGCCTGCAGGTCGATGCGGCGATCAATCCGGGCAACTCCGGGGGCGGTCTGTTCGACGCCGCGGGGCGGGTGATCGGCGTCAACGGGCGGGCGTCGTTCGAGAAACGCGGCCGCGTGAACGTCGGCGTGGGCTACGCGATCTCCGCGAACCAGCTCCGCAACTTCCTCGGCCTGCTCAAGGGGGGAAAGATCGTCGATCACGCGACGCTCGGCGCGGTCGTCTCGTCGAGCGCCGACGGCACGGTGGTGGTGTCGGACATCCTCGACTCCTCCGACGCCTGGCGTCGAGGCCTTCGTCACGACGACGAAATCGTCTCGCTTGCCGGCCGGCCCGTGCGCACGGTGAACGCCTTCAAGAACATCCTCGGCACGCTCCCCGCCGGTTGGCAGGTGCCGGTCGTCTGGCGCCGGGGGGGCAAGCGATTCGAGAAGCTCGTGCGGTTGGCCGGCGTGCACGCACCGGCGGAACTGGCGGCGATCGTGTCCGGGGAGAAGCCGCACCCGGGCGGTCCGCCGCCGCGAGACAAGGGTGGCGATCACGACCGCCCGTCGGCCGGCAAGCCGCCCGAGCTTCCCGCCGCCCTGCGCGGGATCTACGAGGCTCGGGCGGGCTTCGCCAACCATCACTTCAACGGCGTCGAACGCGATCGCGTGGCGCGGGCGATCGCCGGGCGGAGGCCCCCGGACGATGCGGCGTGGGTGTTTGCCGGAACGGTCGGGAACGGAGGCGGGTTCCGCATCGAACTGGCCGACGACGCGGCCACGATCGACCTGCCCACCGGCGTGTCGCGGATCGATCCCCGGGAGGAACTCGACCGGGCGCCGGAGCCGCCCGGGAGCGGCGGCCTGCTGGCGGCCCTCGTGCTCTGGCGGCGGCTGCTGCGGGAAGGACCGTCCGCGCTCGGGCGGACGACCTACTGGGGAACCGCGCCGCGGGATCCGGCCGCGCTCGGCCCCCTGATCGAGCCCGAACTGGTGGACGTGCTGGAGACGGCGGTGTCGGGCGTCGAGGCGCGGTTCTACGTCGAGGACTCGGGCACCGTCATCGGCATCGATCTCTGGACAGCGCCCGACGCCGATCCGTGCGAGATCCGCTTCCGTTATCGGGGCGCCGGCGGCGAGCCGTGGCTGCCGGCCGCGATCGAAGTCCGCCGCGGGACGGAGCCGTTCGAGACCTTCGACATGCCCGCGGTCGCGGCGGCAGGAGGCGCGCCATGAGAACGGTGCTGCTCGTCGTGGCGGCGCTCGTCGGCACGGCGGTCGCGCAGGGGGAGTCGCCGCAGCAGGGGATCGCCGGCGCCGCGCGGAAGGTCGTGAAGATTTACGGGGCAGGGGGGCTGCGCGGCCTCGAGGCCTATCAGACGGGGATCATCATCTCGCCCGACGGCCGGATCGCGACCGCCATGAGCACGGTGCTCGATTCCGACGAGATCGACTGCGTGCTCGACGACGGCCGCCGATACCGGGCCACGTTCGTGGGCGCCGATCCCCGGCGCGAACTGGCGGTGCTCTCGATCGACGCGGACGACCTGCCCGCGTTCACGCTGAGCGCGGAGGAGCGGGCGGGCCCCGGCACGCGGATCGTGGCGCTCTCGAACCTGTTTGGCGTGGCGGTGCGAGACGAGCGGGTCAGCGCGCAGCGCGCCGTGTTGGCGGCGGTCATCCCGCTGGAGGCGCGGCGCGGCGCCGCCGAGGCGCCCTACAAGGGCGACGTGTACGTGCTCGATTGCACCACCAACAATCCCGGCTCCGCGGGCGGGGCGCTGGTCGATGCCCGCGGCCGGCTGATCGGCATGCTCGGCAAGGAACTGCGGGCCACGGCGAGCGGCATCTGGCTCAATTACGCCATCCCGACGGACGAGCTCGCGGCCGGGTGCCGCGACATTCTCGCGGGCAGGGTTGCGCCGCCGGTGGACGACTCCGCGCCGCGGCTCGATCCGCGCGCGGTCGGCCTGGTGCTCGTGCCCGACCTGCTCGACAAGACGCCCCCGTTCATCGAGTCGGTGGCGGCCGATTCCGCCGCGGCCCGGTCGGGGCTCCGGCCCGACGACCTCGTGATCGCCGTCAACGGCCGTTCGGTGGCGTCGCGGGCGGCGGTGCAGCAGGCGCTGGGGGCGTTGGCGCCGGGCGATCCGGTGAACCTGACGGTCGTGCGCGACGGCGCGATCCTCGAATGCGATCTCGGGCCCCGGCCGCGCGCGGAGGGCAAGCCATGAGCCGCGCGGGTGTCGCTTTGCTGTGCATCGCGATCGGGGCGACGGCCGTGCGGGCCGCGGCGGCCGCGGAACCGACGCTCGCGGAGGAGTCGGCCTTCCGGGCGGCGGTCGAACGGGTGGCCTCCGCCGTGGTTCGCGTCGAGCCGCTCGCGGCGCCAGAGCCTGCGAGCGGAGGATCGTCCGAGGCGCATCCGGGGTCGGGCCCATCGACGGGGCTCGTGGTCCGGGGCGACGCGGAAGCGAGTTGGATCGTCGCCACGTCGTTCGCGGTGCCGCAGGAGGTGGCCGAGGCCGTGATCGTGCTCGGTGACGGCACGCGTCTCGCGGCCCGCGTCGTGGGCCGCGATCGGTCGCGGTCGCTGGTCCTCTTGAAGGCGGGGCCGATCGCCGGCGCGGCCGCGCTCGAGCCGGCGCCGCGTGGCGACCTCGCGCCGGGGCAGTGGACGATCGCCGTGGGCCGCGGCTGGGGCCATGCGGCCCCCGGCGTGTCGGTGGGCATTCTGTCGGCGGTGAATCGCTGCTGGGGCAAGGCGGTGCAGACCGATGCGGCGGTGTCGCCCGCGAATTACGGCGGGCCGCTCATCGACATCGCGGGACGGGTGATCGGCATCCTCGCGCCGCTGCCGATCGACACCGCGGGCATGCCCCAGGGGACGGAACTCTACGACGCGGGCATCGGCTTCGCGGTGCCGCTCGAGGACATCCTCCGCGTCCTGCCGCGGCTCGAACGGGGTGAGACGCTTGCTCCCGGCTTGCTCGGGATCACCTGGCGTTCGGCCGACGAGATCACCGGCCCACCCGACATCGCCTCCTGTCGGCAGGGCTCGCCGGCCAATCAGGCCGGGCTGCGCGCGGGCGACCGGATCGTGCGGTTCGCCGGCCGCGAGGTCGGACGGATCGCAGACGTGCGGCACCAGATCGCGCCGCGGTATGCCGGCGACGAGGTCGAGATCGTGGTCGAGCGTCGCGGAGGCGACGGGCAGGAACCCGGCCGCGCGACACTCCGGGCGACGTTGGTCGAGGCCTTGCCCCCGTGGCGCAGGGCCGTGATCGGCCTGCTGCCCGCGCCGGCCGCGAAGGACGCCGCCGGACCGGTGAAGGTCGCCGCGGTCTTGCCAGCGGGACCGGCCGCGCGGGGCGGAGTGGTCGCCGGCGATCTGATCGGGTCGATCGCGCTGGCGACCGGGGGCGGGGCCGCCGAACGAACCCCGATCGAATCGCCGGCGGCGTTGGCCGGGTTTCTGGCCGGCGTCGAGCCCGGCGACACGGTCGAAGTCGGGTTTGAGCGCGACGGCAAGCAGGCGATGGCGACGATCGTGACGGAGTCCATGCCCGTCGAGGTGCCCGACCCCGTGCTCCCGGAGCCGCAGGTCGAGGGCGACCCGTTGGCCGCCGCGATCGACGCGGCGACGATCGTGAAACTCGAGGGCCCGGAGGAGACGCGGCCCACGCTGGCCGTGCTCCCTCGCGCCGCCGGCGAACCGCTGGCGGGCGTGCTCGTCTATTTCGGCCCACCGCGTGGAGCGATCGCGGAGGCCGAGGCCGGGGCGTGGAAGGCGGCGGCCGCGAAGCACGGCGTCGCCGTCATCCTGCCCGGATCGGGCGATCCGCAGCGCTGGAGCACCGACGACCTGCCGCGCGTGCGCCGCGCCCTGGCCGCCCTGAACGCGAAGCGACCGATCGACCCGGCCCGCGTCGCCGTCGCCGGCCGCGGTGCGGGGGGATCGTTCGCGTGGCTGGTTGCGGATCGGCTGGGCGGGCTGGTCCGCGGCGCGGCGCTCATCGATGCCGCGCTGCCCCGGCAGGCGAAGATCGAAGCCGTCGATCCCGGCCGCTGGCGCTGGGTGCTCCTCGGCGTCTCCGGGAATGACACGGGGAAGGGACCGCGGAGCCCGACGACGGTCCGTCAGTCGCTGGAGGCCGCCGGATTTCCGGTGGGGGCGATCGTCGCGGACGGCGACGGTCCGCCGACCGACCTGCTCTGTCGTTGGGTCTCGATGTTGAACCTGCTGTGACAGGGGTTGGCCCGTGCTGCGGATCCTGCTCGCCGACGAGCACCTCGTCGTCGTCGATAAGCCTCCCGGCATGCCCAGCGTGCCCGCGCGGACGCCGCTCGATCCGCCGAGCGTGGCGACCGTGCTCGCCGCGGAATACGGGCCGCTGGAGGCCGCGCATCGGCTCGATCGGGATACGTCGGGATTGCTCCTGCTCGCGCGTTCGTCCGCGGCCCGCGTCGCGCTGGGCCGCGCGTTCGAGTCGCGGGCCGTGGGCAAGACCTATCTCGCGGTGGTGCACGGCGAGCCTCCGGTGGCGGCGGGCGCGATCCACCAGCCGCTCGCGGACGATCCCTGGCAGCCGCCCCGCAAGCGGGTCGATCCGATCCACGGCCGGCGGGCCACGACGCGGTGGAGAACGCTCGCGCGGCACGTCTGCCCGCGCGCCGGGCTGCGGACCCTGCTCGCCTTGGAGCCGGTGACGGGCCGCTCCCATCAACTGCGCGTGCATCTGGCCTGGCTGGGGTGCCCGATCGCCGGCGACCGTCTCTACGGCCGGCACGCCGGAGCCGACGCCACCCGGCTCGCCCTGCACGCGGCAGCGAT
The DNA here is from genome assembly GCA_040376455.1 of Planctomycetaceae bacterium. Taxonomy (GTDB): domain Bacteria; phylum Planctomycetota; class Planctomycetia; order Pirellulales; family UBA1268; genus QWPN01. The sequence goes on from JBEIQP010000009.1 coordinate 21,343, forward strand.
CGCCTTCCCCCATCCGGTGGACGGCCGGCTGGTGCGACTGGTCGCGGCACCGGACGGACAACCGTGGGACTCGTTTCCAATCGGCGACAGCGCGTGGCACGCATTCGAGAGTGATCCGCACGCCGGCACCGCCGCGTCCGGATGCCATGTTCGTGGGCAGGGGCTGCCCTAAAATCGCGCCGCAGCGACGGGTGACCACGGCAGACCGCTGCGATCGCGGGATCGCCGATCTCCGTCACAAGCCGCTTTTGAGCCCTGGAAAAACAGGGGCTTTGGTCGCTTTGCGGGGACGCGCTGCGGACAAAGCGGTGGTGGCCGCGGCGGTTTGGCACGCCCTTTGCAATCAGGCGTCGCAGGTGTGTGCAGGCTGTTTCCTGCCACCCGATTGGGCACTCGCTGCGGAGGCGAACCCTGTCGGCCGTTTGTCTTCCTTCTGGAGTCGCATGATGCGTTCTGTCTGTCTGTCCCCGCTCGGGGACCCTTCCTGCGCTGCGCCTCGCGGCCGCTTCCTTCGGGCCTCGTGGCGTGCGGGCCGTTCGATCCTTCCGATGCTCATCGCCGGAGCCGTCGTGCTCGGCGCGTGCGCGTTCCTTCCGCAGGGCCTTGCCTGGGCGGAGGAAACCGTGACCGCAGAGCCTCCGGCCGCCGCGGCCGCGAATGCTCCGGCTCCCCCGACCGCCGAGGAAATGGTGGCCAAGCTCTGGACCGCGGCCGACACCGTCTGGGTGCTCGTCTGCGGCATGCTCGTGTTCTTCATGAACCTCGGCTTCGGCTGCGTCGAATCCGGATTCGCGCGGGCGAAGAACTGCGTCAACATCCTGTCCAAGAATTTCGTCGTGTTCGCCGCCACGGCCATCGGGTTCTACCTCATCGGGTGGGATCTGATGTTCGGTGCCGGTGACGGCGCGTTCGTGGGGAACTCCGGCTCCTGGATGGTCGGCGCCGCCGACAACAGCCCCAACATCGGCGACAAGTACCAGGGCATGTACAGCGCCATCAGCTGGACCAGCGTGCCGCTCTGGGCGAAGTTCTTCTTCCAGCTCGTCTTCGCCGGAACCGCCGCCACGATCGTGTCGGGCGCCGTCGCTGAGCGGATCAAGTACCACGCCTTCATCCTCTTCAGTTTCATCATGGCCCTCGTGATCTATCCGGTCACGGGCCACTGGATCTGGGGCTCCGGCTACCTCGCCAAGGAATGGAACTTCTGGGACTTCGCCGGCTGCTCCGCGGTGCATTCCGTCGGCGGCTGGGCGGCCCTGACCGGCGCGATCATCCTCGGACCCCGCATCGGCAAGTACGGCGCCGACGGGAAGCCGCGGGCCATCCCGGGCCACAACATGACGGCCGCCTTCATCGGCTGCCTCGTGCTCTGGTTCGGCTGGTTCGGCTTCAATCCGGGCAGCACGATGGGCGTGGCGGGTGACGGTGGAGCCACGGCCGCCCTCGTGGCCGTGAACACCAACTCCGCGGCCGCTGCGGCCACGCTCACCGCGACCATCACGGCCTGGCTGCTGCTCGGCAAGCCGGACATCGGCATGACGCTCAACGGCTGTCTGGCCGGCTTGGTGGCGATCACGGCTTCGGCCGCCTACACGAACGTGCCCTGCTCGCTCATCATCGGAGCGATCGCCGGCGTGATGGTCGTGTTTTCGGTGCTGTTCTTCGACAAGCTGCGGGTGGACGATCCGGTGGGGGCCACGAGCGTCCACCTCGTCTGCGGCATCTTCGGCACGCTCTGCGTGGGCCTGTTCACGACGTCGGACCTCTCCGGCAGCGTGCTCACCGGACCGTACGGCACTTCCGCCTGCGGCGGGCCGTATGCCGGCCTGTTCTTCGGCGGCGGCACCAAGCAACTGATCGCCCAACTCGTGGGCGTGCTGATGGTGGGTGCCTATGTCGTGCCGGTGTCCGCGATCGCGTGGTTGATCCTCAAGGCCGTCGTCGGCCTCCGGGTCTCCCCGCAGGAGGAGATCGAGGGCCTCGACATCGGCGAGCACGGCAACGAGGCCTACCACGGCTTCGTCATGGCGCGCACCGAGTAGTTTCGCAAATGGGTCCGGGCGGGGTTCCGGCCTGACGGGGCCGGAGCCCTCCCGGGCTCGAACCGTCCAGAAGGATGCCCCAACGGCTTGGGTGGGCACTCCGCCTCGCTCGCCCAGGCCGGGGCATCCTTTCTGCGGTTACGGGTGCGGGCCTCGCTCCCGGCGGTGGGTTACAATCCGGGCCGTTGTGGCATCGTTCCCGGAGGCGGCACCCCGTGAAACTCATCATCGCGATCATCCAGCCGAATAAACTGGAAAGCGTGAAGCAGGCCCTCTCCGAGGTGGAGGTCTTCCGGCTCACGGTGCTCGACGTGCAGGGATTCGGCCGTCAGCGCGGACACGCCGAGACCTACCGCGGCCACGAGATCGCCGTCAACCTGCTGCGCAAGGTGCAGCTTCAGATCGCCGTCAACGACGACTTTGTCGAGCCGACGATCGCGGCGATCGTGAAGGGCGGACGCTCTGGCGAGCGCGGCGAGATCGGCGACGGAAAAATCTTCGTCCTGCCCATGGACGAATGCGTCCGCATCCGGACGGGCGAACGCGGCCGCGAGGCGATCTGACGTCGGCCGCGGCGGGCTGCGCCCGCTGCGGTGCGGCCCGGACGCCGCCCCTTGGACGGCGGATTCGCCCTTCTGCTACGGTATCGAATCGGTGGATGTGAGCAGCGGCTTTCTTCGCGGAGACACCCCATGACCCAGTTCGAGCAGGCCCGCAACAACGAGATCACCCCGGCCATGAAGTTCGTCGCCCAGCGCGAAGACCTTCCCGAGGAGTTGATCCGCGCCGAGGTCGCCCGGGGCCGGATGGTGATCCCCGCCAACAAGGTCCATCTGACGAAGCGGCTCGAGCCGATGTGCATCGGGATCGCCGCCCTGACCAAGATCAACGCCAACATCGGCAACTCGGCGGTCACCAGCGACGAGCGAACGGAGCTCGAGAAGCTCCACATGGCAGTCCATCACGGGGCCGATACCGTGATGGACCTCTCCACCGGCAAGGACATCGACACCATCCGGCAGGCGATCATCGACGCCTCGCCCGTGCCGATCGGCACCGTGCCGATCTACCAGATGCTCGAGGAACTCGGTGGCGACATCGACGACATGAAGCCGCAGCACTTTCTCGACATGTGCGAGAAGCAGGCGAAGCAGGGGGTGGACTACATGACCGTCCACGCCGGCCTGCTGCAGGAACACCTACCGCTGACGATGCAGCGGATCACCGGGATCGTCAGCCGCGGTGGCTCGCTGATCGCCCGCTGGATGATGACCCACCGGCAGCAGAACCCGCTCTACACGCACTTCGAGGATCTCTGCGACATCTTCCGCGAGTACGACGTCACGTGGAGCCTCGGCGACGGCCTCCGGCCCGGCTCGATCGCCGATGCGAGCGACGAGGCGCAGTTCGCGGAGCTGCATGTGCTCGGCGAGCTGACCCGCCGGGCTTGGAAGAAGGGCTGCCAGGTGATGGTCGAGGGGCCGGGGCACGTGCCGATGGATCAGATCGACATGAACGTGAAGCGGCAGATGGAGGAATGTGACGAGGCGCCGTTCTACGTGCTGGGGCCGCTCGTCACCGACATCGCCCCGGGCTACGACCACATCACCAGCGCCATCGGTGCGGCATTGGCCGGCTGGAGCGGCGCCGCGATGCTCTGCTACGTCACGCCCAAGGAGCATCTCGGCCTCCCCGACGCCGAGGACGTGAAGCAGGGCGTGATCGCCTACAAGATCGCCGCCCATGCGGCCGATCTCGCCCGGCACCGGAAGAACGCCCGCGTCCGCGACGACGCCCTGTCGCGGGCCCGGTTCAACTTCGACTGGAACGAACAGTTCCGGCTCTCGCTCGATCCGGAAACGGCGCGGAAGTACCACGACCAGACGCTGCCGCAGGAAACCTTCAAGAGCGCCCACTTCTGCAGCATGTGCGGGCCGAAGTACTGCTCGATGAAGATCTCGCAGGAGATCCGCGACATGGCGGCGCAGGGGGCGGCCGTGGAGGGGGGCGGGGCATCCGGCCAGACGGCCGGGCTGCCGGTCATCCAGGCTGGTTCCTGAGGTTCCGGCCGCGCGGAAACCGTATCAGGGCTTCTTCGTCCAGCCGGTGCCGTCCGGGCGATCCTCCAGCACGATGCCCGCTTCGGTGAGCCTGTTGCGGACGAGATCGGCCGTGGCGAAGTCCTTCGCCTTGCGGGCGTTGGCCCGGATCTCGATCACGAGGTTCATCAGCGCGGCCACCAGTGCCTCGTCAGCGCCGCCGCCGGCGGCCTGCGGCTCCGCGAGGAACAGCCCGAGCGTGCCGGTCAGTTCGCGCAGCATCCGCATCATCGCGTCGAGCGTGGCCAGTTCGGCGGCGGGCTTCTTCGCCTCCAACCCGTGCTGATCGATGAACTTGTTGGCCACCCGGACGAGGTCGAAGAGCGTCGCGATCGCGATCGCCGTGTTGAAGTCGTCGTCCATCGCCGCGAGGAACTTCTCGCGAAGCTGCTTCGCCTCGTCGCCCGCCGCCGCGACGGCCGCGTCGCCTTCCCGGCGGTCGCGGCAGGGCAGGGCGTAGAATGACGTTCCCGTGACCCGCTGCGAGCGGGCGAAGAGCCGCTCGAAGGCCTCCATCGCGCGGGCGCTCTCTCCCAACGGCTCCTCCCCGAAGTGGATCGGGCTGCGGTAGTGCGTGGAAAGCAGCAGCACCCGGATCGCCTCGGGGCGATGGCGGGCCAGCAGGTTCTTGAACGGCTCGGCGCCGGTCGATTTCGAGATCTTGGTCGCGGCTTGGCGCGCGGCATCGTCGGCCGAGGCTTCGCCGTCGCCCCGCGGCCTGCCCCCCACCTTGCCGCTCGCCCCGGCCGCCTGCATGAGGCCGTTGTGCATCCAGAAGGTGGCCATCGGGCGGTCGTGAAGCGACTCGCTCTGGGCGATCTCGTTCTCATGGTGCGGAAACACCAGGTCGAGTCCGCCGCCGTGGATGTCGAAGTGCGGCCCGAGGATCGCCTTGCTCATCGCCGAGCATTCGATGTGCCAGCCGGGCCGTCCGGGCCCCCACGGGCTCTCCCAGGAGGGCTCGCCCGCCTTCGCCTTCTTCCAGAGGGCGAAGTCGGCGGCCGACCGCTTCCGGTCGGCGGTCGAGCCCCCTTCCCCCTGCATCGCCTCGACCGAGCGGTTCGTGAGCTTGCCGTAGTCGGCGTCTTTCGTGACGTCGAAGTAGACGTCGCCGTCGCTCGCGTAGGCGCAGCCCTTGGCGATCAGCGCCTCGATGAACGAGATGATCGTGCCGATGTGCTCGGTGGCCTTCGGCATCACGTCGATCCCCGCGACGCCCAGCGAGGCGAGGTTGTCGAGGTAGTCGGCCGTCATCTCCTCGGCGAGCTTCGCCATGGTCGTGCCGCGGGCCGCGCTCTCGGCGATGATCTTGTCGTCCACGTCGGTGATGTTGACGACCCAGGTCACCTTCCAGCCGGAATAGACCAGGTAGCGCTTCACCGTGTCGAAGATCACGGGGCCGACCATGTGGCCGATGTGGCTCGGCTTGTAGACGGTGGGGCCGCAGAGGTACATCCCCACGTGCCCGGGGACGACCGTCGTGAGCGGCGCCTTTTTCCGCGTCAGCGTGCTGTAGACCTCGATCTTCGGCAGCGCGTCGGTCGCGTTCGCCGTCCGTGATGCTTCCACCATTGCCATCGTGTCGCTCTGCTCCGCTGTCTGCGGCCCGGCCCGATGCGGCCCGGCCTTACCGTTCCATGAGCGCCACGCACTCCGCGGCGATCGCCAGTTCTTCTCCAATCGGGCCGACCGACTCGCCGGTCTTGGCCTTGAGCCAGACCGCCGACTCGTCGACGCCGAGCACCTCCGCGATCCGGCGCCGGATCGCGGGGCGGTGCGGCAGGATTTTGGGCCGCTGGGCGAAAATCACGCAATCCAGGTTCACGAGCCGCCAGCCCGCGGCCGCCACGCGATCCATCGCCGCCCGGAGCATGCCGGCCGAATCCCGCCCCCGGTTGGCGGGGTCGGTGTCGGGAAACAGTTCGCCGATGTCGCCCAGGGCGGCCGCCCCGAGGATCGCGTCGGTGATGGCGTGGAGGAGCACGTCTGCGTCGCTGTGGCCCAGCGCCCGCTGGTGGTGCGGAATGGCGACGCCTCCGAGCACGAGGGCATCGCCGGGGCCAAGCCGGTGCGTATCGTGTCCGAGTCCGATCCGAAACATTCCGCACTCCTCCCACGCCCGCGATTCCCGCCGGCCGGAGCATGGTTTTCACCTATACTCGCCGCATGCACAACTCCAGCATCCATGCGGCCGGCGGCAAGCCGCGGGAAGACGCCCCCCCGGTCATCAGCGTGACCGGCCTCGCCAAGGAGTATCGCGTCTACGACAAGCCCGAGGGGCTGCTGGCCAGCCTCGGCAGCCTGTTCCACCGCCGGAGCCGGCTCGTCGAGGCGCTCCGAGGCGTGGATCTGACGGTGGGCCGGGGCGAGTTCGTGGCCCTGCTCGGCCCGAACGGCGCCGGCAAGACGACCTTCCTGAAACTGCTCTCGGGGATCATCACGCCCTCGCGGGGATCCGCGCGGGTGCTGGGGCACGTGCCCTGGGAGCGGGCCGACGATTTTCGTCGCCGCTTCGCGCTCGTGATGGGCCAGCGCAACCAGCTCTGGTGGGACCTTCCGGCGGCCGAGAGCTTCCGGCTCCACAAGGAGATCTATCGGCTCGATGCCGCGCGGTTCGAGCGCACCCGGGACGAACTGGTCGATCTGCTCGACGTGCGCCGACTGATGCTCCAGCCGGTGCGGGAGCTGTCGCTCGGCGAACGGATGAAGCTGGAACTGGTCGCCGCGCTCCTCCACGAGCCCGAGGTGCTGTTCCTCGACGAGCCGACGATCGGCCTCGACGTCGTGGCCCAGCACACGATCCACGAGTTTCTGCGGCACGTGCAGGCCGAGCGCCGCGTGACCGTGATGCTCACCACCCACTACATGAAGGACGTCGCCGCGCTCTGCGAGCGGGTGGTGGTGATCACGCACGGCCGGATTCTCTACGACGGCTCCCTCGCCGAAATCGTGGACCGCTTCACGACCCACAAGATCGTCACCCTCGACTTCGACGAACTGCCGCCGCGCGACCGCCTCGAACGGCTCGGATTCCCCTGCGAGATTCGCGGGCCGCAGGCGATCCTGCGGATCGACCGCGGCCGGATCGCCGACGCGCTTCCCGAACTGCTGCGGGGCGCGGGGGTGCGGGACGTCTCGGTGGAGGACGTGCCGCTGGAGGAGATCGTGGCGGGGCTGTTTCGGTCGGCCACCCGGCCCGGAGAGGCGGCCGTCGCGGAGGCCGCCCGATGACGGCGACCACGGCTCCCTCCCGCGGCCGTTTGCGCGACGCGTGGCGGGCCTGGCGGACCATGCTCGCGATCTGCCTGGAGGACCGGCTGGCCTACCGGGGCGATTTCGCCCTGGGCACGCTGATGCGGTTCCTGCCGATCGTGACGCAGGTCTTCCTCTGGACGGCGGTCTTCGCCGCCACCACGCGGACCGACATCGCCGGCTACTCGCGCGACGACATCGTCGCCTACTACCTGCTCACCATGCTGACGCGGGCCTTCTCCAGCATGCCGGGCCTCGCCGGCGGCATCGCCCGGAGCATTCGCGACGGCTCGGTCAAGAAATACCTCGTCCAGCCGGTCGATTACATCGCGTTCCTGCTGGCGGCCAGGATTGCCCACAAGCTCGTCTATTACGCCGTGGCCGCCCTGCCGTTCGCGGCCGTCTTCTTCGTCTGTCGCGGCTACTTCCCCCCGGTGCCCGATGCCGCGACGATCGCGGCGTTTCTGCTCGCGTTGCTGCTCTCGTTCCTAATCGGCTTCTTCATGGAGGCCACGCTGGGCATGCTCGGCTTCTGGGTGCTGGAGGTGTCGAGCATCGTCTTCGCCTACATGCTCGTGCAGTACCTGCTCTCCGGCCACATGTTTCCCATCGACATGCTCGCGGGCATCCCGACCGGAATCGCGGGCCTCAGCCTCGCCGACGTCGTTCGCTGGCTGCCGTTCGAGTACACCGCTTACTTCCCGTCGGCGGTCTGGTTGGGCAAGGTCCGCGGCCTCGAACTCGCCCGCTCCCTCGCGATCGAGGCGGCCTGGGTGGTGGTGATGGCGGTCGCCTGCCGGCTCGCCTGGCGGCGCGGCACCCGGCGCTACAGCGCCTTCGGAGGATGAGCCGGGCCATGCAGCGTTACCTGTCGATCTTCGCGACGTTCGCCCGCGCGTGTCTCGTTCGCGACATGACGTTCCGGGCGAACTTTCTCCTGGAGTGCGTCACGAGCCTCGGGTGGATGTCGATGAACCTGGCATTTTACCTCCTGATCTTCACCTTCACGCCCGAGATCGGCAAAGACACCGGCTGGTCGCGGGAGCCGTTTTTCGCCTTCGTGGCCACGGGCCTGATCATCAATTCGATCGTGCAGGCGCTCTTCATGCCGAGCGCCGAGGAACTGACCGAGATGGTCCGCACCGGCGGCCTCGACGCCGTGCTCGTGCAGCCGCTCGACGCGCAGTTCCTGCTCTCGATGCACCGGGTCGATTTCTCCAGTTTCGCCAACGGCCTGGTGGGCATCGGCCTGCTCGGCTGGGCGCTGTCGCGGATGGACCACGCGCCCCCGCCGGTGGCGTGGCTGCTCTATCCGCTCCTCATCGTCTGCGGCGTGGCGATTCTCTACAGCCTGGTGATCATGCTGGCCGCGGCCACGATCCTCATGGGGCGGAACCAAAGCCTCTACGACTTCTGGTTCTATCTGACGAACTTCTCCCGCTATCCGGCCGAGATCTACTCCGGCCCGTGGGGCGGCCCGATCCGCAGCCTGTGCACCTTCGTGATCCCGATCCTGCTCGTCGTGAACGTGCCGGCGCGGGTGATCGCCCTGCCGCTCGAGGGGGCCGCCTGGTGGCCGGTCGCGGGCGCGGTGGCGGCGGCCGTCGCCTCCCTGGCCGTCTCGCGCGTGGTCTTTCAGCGGGCGCTGGTGCGATATCGCAGCGCCTCGAGCTGAGCGCGACGCGGCCCGGCGCATCCCCCGCCGCCGGCCGTTTGCTACACTTCGCCGACTCGCCATCGTTTTGCAGAGGCCATCCATGCCCCTCCGGCTCGCCTTCAGTTCCAACGCCTACCTCAACGTTCCCGTCGAGGAGGCGATCGCGCGAATCGCCTCGTTCGGCTACCAGGGCATCGAGCTCCTCGCCGACGTGCCGCACGCCTGGCCCGCGGGCCTCCTGGAGGTGCAGAAGGAGTCGATCCGCGCGGCGATCCGCCGCCACGGGCTGGCGATCTCGAACATCAACGCCTTCATGATGAATGCGATCGCGGATCCCCGGCAGCCCTACTGGCATCCCGGCTGGACCGACCCGGATCGCCACTATCGGGCGATCCGCCGCGAACACACGAAGCGGGCGCTGCGGCTGGCGGCCGAACTGGGGGCGACGTCGATCTCGACGGAGCCGGGGGGCGAGTTGGCCCCGGGGCAGTCCCGCGAGGAGGCAACCGCCATCTTCTACGAGGAGATCATGCCCGCGCTCGATGTCGCCGCCGACGTCGGCGTGACGCTGCTCGTCGAGCCGGAACCGGGGCTGCTGATCGAGAAGTTCGGCGAGTACCTCGAGTTCGCCGAACGGGTGAACCACCCGGCCCTCGGCCTCAACTTCGACATCGGCCACGCCTACTGCGTCGGCGAGGATCCGGCGGCATGGGTGCCGCGGATGAAGGCCCACACGCGGCACTACCACTTCGAGGACATCGCGGCCACCCGGGTGCATCACCACCTCGTTCCGGGCGAAGGGGCCATCGACTTCGGCGGCGTCTTCAAGGCGATCGCGGCCGAGACCCCCGACATCTGGATCACCGTCGAGCTGTATCCCTATCGGGATCGTCCGGACGACGCGGCACGGCGGGCGCGGAGCCATCTCCTCGCGGTGGCGGCCGCCGCGGGCGTGGAGGTGGCCTGACGATGCTCGACTGGCTGCGGCTCGTGCGGCTGCCCAATCACGCCACGGCCGTGGCCGACGTGCTCGCGGGCTTCCTGATCTGCTCGCAGATGCGCGAGCTCGCGGTGCCGCCGGCCGCCTGCTGGTTGGCCATGCTGGCTTCGGTCTGCTTCTACGCCGCGGGCATGCTGCTCAACGACGTGGAGGACGTGGACCGCGATCGGTCCGAACGGCCGGAGCGGCCGCTGCCCCGCGGCGCGATCCGCGTGGCGACCGCTTCCGCCGTGGGCCGCGGTCTGCTCACGCTGGGCGGGGCCGCGGCGTGCGGCACGGCGCTGGCCGCCGGATCCCCCTGGCCGGCCCTCGTCGGCGCCGCGCTCACCGCGGCGGTCTGGGCCTACGACCACCACGCGAAGGGAACGGCCCTCGGCCCGGTGGTGATGGGCTGCTGCCGGGGGCTCAACTGGCTGCTCGGCATGACGGCCGCCGGCGGCCCGACGTTTCTCCACGAGTGGGCAATCCCGGTCGGCATGGCGGTCTACGTCGCCGGCATCACGCTCTATGCCCGGGACGAGGCCGGACGCAGCCGCACGGCGCCGCTCGTCGCCGGCACGCTCGTGATGCTGCTCGGCCTCGCGATCGCCTGCGGCCACGTCTGGCTGCGCGGCATCGACGCCGGACCGATGCCCGGCTCGCGGCTTCGGGCCCAGGACTGGCTCTGGCTCTGGGGAATCGTATCCGCCACCATCGTGGCGCGCGGCGCGCTCGGCATCCTGGCGCCGGGACCGGATCGGGTGCGGGCCGCGGTCGGCAATGCGATCATGTCGATCATCACGCTCGACGCGGTGCTCGTGCTGGCGACCTGCGGGGAGCGGTGGGCGATCGTGGTGCTCGCACTGCTCGCCTGGTTCCTCTTCGGTCGGCAACTCGTTCCGCCGACGTGACGGGCGTTTCTCGGCACTCGGCGATCGGAAGGCCATGCGACTCGGCTTCAGCACCAACGGCATCGGCGACATCGATCCCCTCGACGCGATTCCCGTCCTGCGCGAGCTCGGCTATCGTTCGTTGGCGGTCACGCTCGATCACCAGACGATCGATCCCTTCGCGGCGGATCGGCCCGCGCGCATCGCCCGCTGGAAGGCGGCGCTCGACGAGGCGGGGATGGCCTGCGTGATCGAGACGGGGGCCCGGCACCTCCTCGATCTCCACCGCAAGCACGAGCCCACGCTCGTCTCCGCCGCAGCGGCCGGCCGGAGCCGGCGCACCGACATGCTCCTCCGCGCGCTCGACGTCGCCCGGGAGCTCGGCGCCGAATGCGTGTCGCTCTGGTCGGGGGTCGTGCACGATGCCGGCGACGAGGAGACGATCTGGAACCGCCTCACGACGGCGCTCGGCCCGGTCATGGACCGGGCGGCGGACCTGGGCGTCGTCGTGGCCTTCGAGCCGGAGCCCGGCATGTTCATCGACACGCTGGCCCGCCTCGACCTGCTCGTGGAGCGGCTCGGCCGGCGGGAACCGCCCCGGCTCACGATCGACATCGGCCACATGGAGTGCATGGGCGAGCGGCCGTGCGCGGCGCTGCTCGGCCCCCGGATCGAGCGGCTCGCAAACGTCCACGTGGACGACATGCTCGCCTGCCGTCACGAGCACCTCCCGCTGGGATCGGGCGACGTCGATTTCGCGCCCCTCTTCGCGGCGCTCGCCCGGGGGGGCTACCGGGGCGGGTTGCACGTCGAACTGCCCCGCCAAGCGCATCGCTGGTTGGAAACGGCCCGGCACTCGGCCGCGTTCCTCGCCCCGTTCCTCCCCTCCGGGACCGCGGACCCCTCATGACCGGCGGCGCCGGGGGGCCGACGCCTCAGGACCAGTCAGGCGGCGGTTCGATGCCGTCGGCGGGACGGCGGCCCGCGTCGGCCCGGCCGGAGCCGGCGAGCCGGTTCGTGGCCCGCACCGTCATGTCGCCGTCGCAGGTGATCTGGCAGGAAAGCCGCAGACCAGGCGTGCCGGCGAGGCCCTTCGCCGCCAGCACCTCCCGCTCCGCCTTGGTCATCCGCTCCGGCTCGCCCGCCGTGCATTCGACCCGGCAGGTCGTGCAGCGGGCCACCCCGCCGCACGCGTGCAATTGATCGATGCCGCACTCGTCCACGAGCGCGTTGACCAGCCGCTTGCCGGCCGGCACCTCGAACGAACCGACACCTTCAACCGTGATCTTCGGCATGAATGCCTCTCCTTTTAGTGCTGCACCGATTTGTCGTCCAGATTCGCCGCCATGATCCCGGGCGTCACCGCCGAGCCGACGCCATCCGCGGGCACCTCGAGGCCGCTCGTCCAGGCGAGCGCGTTGAGCATCAGCCGGCGGAAGTCGTCGTTGGCCCACGTGCGATGGAAGTGCCCCCCGGTGCAGCCGAAGCCGCGGCCGCCGTCAGGCCGCTCGCAGGCCCAGGCGAGCACCTCGCGGTTGCCCTTTTCGGCGCGCACGACCGGATTGCCCTCGTGCGAATGATCCGGCTTCTCGCGGGTGGCGTCCGGCGGCACCGCCGTCACGATGGCGGTCACCCCGTCGCGCGGTTCGCGAAACCGCATGTGGTAGTACCACTCGTCCTCCGTCTGGAACGGCTTCACGCCCCGCGTGATCGGGTGGTTCGCGGCGAGTTCCGTCTGCTCCAGTTTCCACCGCGGATTGACCGACCAGTGGGGCTCGAAGTAGCCGCCCATCCAGGCGAGGAACTCCGCCCCCCCTTTCTCCGCGGGCACCTCCACGGCGTAGTGCAGGCAGGCGATGCCGACGCCCCGCCGGGCGAGGGCGTCGATCTGCGCGAGCCGGTTGCGCTGCAGCACCGGATGGCTCGCGCCGCCGTCGGCGAAGAAGAGCACCGCATCGGCATTGTCGAAGGCGGTCGGGTCGTCGGGCCACCCGCCCGCGTACGTGGAGACGATCAGCGGCAGTCCCGAGGCGTCGAGGCATTTTTCCAGGAGCAGCGCCCCGGCGCGGAATTCGTGCTCCCCGGGCCCGTGGCTCGGCGTGCCGGCGACGAGCACGATCTTCTTGCGGCCGGCGGCGAGTTTCAGCCGCTTCAGGCCGATGTCCTTGAACTCCACCCGCATCGGCGGCCCCTTGTGGAGCTGCAGCGCGAGCACGCCCTCCAGCATTCGTTTGTCGGCCTGCTCGTCGATCGTCTCCGACATCAAGTGCCCGTTGATGAAGTGCGAGAGCGTGTTGCCCTTCGCCACGACGCGATAGTCGTTCCAGTCCTCCGCCCGGATGAGCTGCTGCAGGTCCTGGGCGCTGCCGATCGGCTCGCCCGGCACCTTGCGGCCCTCGGCGGTGACGGTCATCCGCTGCCCGCGCTCGGCCATGATCTGGCGACTGCCGCGCTCCTCGTAGAGAATTCCGGAATACGTGGGGGTGGAGTCGATGTCGGCTTGGTAGCCCCCCACCACGAAGTCGCCCAGGTCGGTGCTGCGGTACTGCGCGCCGCTGTTGCCGCCGGTGATCCGATAGCGGAAGCGGAGCTCGAAGTCGTCGAGGAGCCCCTGCCGCCAGATCAGGAACGTGTTGTTCTTCGTCGGATGCTCCGGCGTCGTCTCGCCGACGATCGCGCCGTCCCGCACCGACCAAAACGCCGGGTCGCCTTCCCAGCCGGCGAGCGACGTGCCGTCGAACAGCGGCACGAATCCGTCGTCGCCGGCGGTCGCCACGACCACCGGCGCCCAAAGCAGGAGCACGAGGCCGGTGGCGAACCAGCGGGAACCACGCAAGCCGGCGGGGCGGGGGAAGGGCATGGGGACGGCCTCCGGGGAACGCGACGGTCGAATCGCGCCCGAGCGCCGATTCGATCGTCGGGGCGCCGCCGCCCCGACGGCCGCTCAGTATGCCAGGTTCCCGGCGCGGACGGGAGGCAATCGGCTTTCGTCTCGCCGCGGCAAGCTGCCGGTTTCCATCTGTTGGCGGGTCACGCCCAGCATCTCGAGGGCGCCATTGACGCCGACCACGCGGACGCCGAGTTGCCGCGCCGACTTGATCTGCGTGTCGCGGCGTTTCTCATCGACGGGCCGCCAGCCCGGCGCCGCGGCGCCGCTGCCGCCGATCGACTTCGGATTCCCGGCATCGATCACCATGGAGGTCGAGGGCGAAACGGAGTCGGCCACGCGGCCCCCGACCCGCTCGATCAGCGACGTGAGCGAATCCACGTCGGCCGCCGTGTCGCCGTCGAGTTGCACGAAGCCGACGATCACGACCTCGGGGCTCGCCCCCGTGGACCAGAGGCCGCTGGCGATCCCGTCGCCGCTCAGGACCGGGTTGCGGACCGAGTCGCCCCGCAGGCGGACCCGCGCCAGGGACGGGCTCTCGACGCTGATGACCTCGGCCTCGGCCTTCCGGGCGTTGAGTTGCGGCCGCGGTTCGGCCGGGTCGTACACGGCGAACAGCAGCCCGGGCCTCAGGCCGGCGGTGGAGCCGAATCCCACGAGCGCCGTGTGGTCCACCTCGTTCACCGAGATGATCCGGCCGTCGAAGCCGTCGATCCGCTCGTCCTTCGGAGTCGCCGCCAGGACCGCCGCCTGAACGGACTGGTCGGCCGCCCGCAGCTTGGCGAGTGCCTCGTTCTGCCAGTTGATCACGGCCTGCTGCGACCGCAACACCTCGTAGATCACCCCGAGCTTGCCCTCCGGGTCCGGCTTCGATTCGAAGTCCTTCACGGCGTTCGCGATCGCGGTCTTGCCCTTGCGGAGTTCATCCTCCTTGTAGGAGCGCTGCGGCGGGGCGAGGAACTGGCCGGCCTTGGCCACTTCCTGGCGCAGTCGCTCGAACGCCGTGGACTCGTCGAGGGCCTGCTGCTGGTCCGCGGTCAACTTGTTTTGCTGGTCTTCGTGCGCCTTGCGGGCCTCGTCGAACTTCTTCTTCTCCGCGTCGGCGTCGGCGATGGCCTTGTCCTTGTCCGACTGGGCCTGGGCCACGGCCTTCTTCTGCGACTCGATCGATTGGTCGCGTTCTGCGAGTTGCTTCTCCTGGTCCTGCCGCTGGCTGTTCATCTGGCCGTCCTTCGTCTTGACGGCCTCGGCGAGCCAGTCCACCAGTTTGGCGTAGGACTTCGGCTCCTCGGTGAAGCCCGCGAAGTCGCTCGCGAACCGGGCGTTGGTCTCGGCCTCGATGTCGGCGACGGTCTTGTCTTCCTCGGCGCCGAGGAGTTCCTGCAGCTTCCGCTTGTCGTCGAGCGCCGCGTTGAGATCGGTGCGGGCCTTGTTGACGTCGGCGATCGCCGCCTCCGCCTTCGCCTGCTCGTCGAGCCGCTGCTTGAAGAAGAGGTAGGTCGTGACCGCGAGCACGAACGTGAGCATCACGAACACGATCAGCGCGATGCTGAGCGAGGCGACCGTGCGATTGGCTGGCATGCTGAACCCACCATTTCCCGCGTCGGATGTGTCGATCCGTGAAGCAGCGTCGGCCGCCGCGGGCCCGGTCGGGATGTGGACCGCGGCCCCCCGGGGGATCGGCGTCGAAGGGGCCGGACGATCACAGTGCTCGTGATCGTATCGATTGTAGGGCCGGCGGCCGCTCGGCAGACAAGCGATGCCGGCGGGTGTGGGGCTAGCTGTCCGTGGCCAAAGCCCTCCATGGCCTTTGTCCACGTGGCCGACCGGTCGAAAAGCCGAGGTTTTCGACGGTCGGCGGTCGCCGCATCCTGCGGCGGCAGACTTGTTCCACAGTCTGCTAGGCCGGTTCCACCGGCCGGCGGTCGCCGGTCCACGCCACCGTCTCGCCACGGGCGGCGGCGGCGCGGCCGAGCAGGGCGACTCCGGTGCTGCGGCAGAGGATGCCGCCGTCGTCGATCCGGCCGCCGACGCGCACCGCCCGCACCAGCACCTCCATGCCGGGCCGGGCTCGGTCCGGCGTGGCGGCCGCGTGGGGCCGGTCGAGCGGCCCGGCGGTTACCGGCCGCCGCAGGTCGCAGGTGCCCGCCGTGCCCACCACCCGTTCCTCGATCGCGTCGGCGGCCCCGGCACGCCGCTCCGAGACCGCCTCCACGGTTCGGCCGTCGGCAAAGCGAAACCGCACCGCCGTCGCGCCGGCAGGCGACCCGGCGTGGTCGAGCGGTTCGGCCGCGATCGGATCGTCGTCGCCGCAGACCCAGAGCGCCTTGTCGAGGGCGTGGATGTGCCGCTCCACGAAATCGCCCCCCGAGAGGTCCGCCCAGGTGATCCAGTTGCGGAGGCGGCTCTCCTCGGCGGTCCAGCCGGGCCGCACCGGCCGCTGCCACGGCAGCCCGACGCGGCTCGTCACCCGGACCGAGAGCGGCCGGCCGACGAGGCCCGCGTGGATCCGTGCTACCGCCTCGACGGTCGCCGGGTGGCGGCGCCAGGCGAGGCCCGAGACGAACGACAGCCCGCGATCCCGCGCCTCCGCGCAGGCCGCGCTCAACTGGCGGAGACCGTCCCAGTCAACCGCGCCGGGGGTTTCGCAGAACAGGTGCTTGCCCGCGGCGACGGCCGCCGCCGCCTGCCGCGGTCGCGCGTCGGGCGAGGTGGCGAGGATCACGATGTCCACGTCGGACTCGATCACCCGGCGCCAGGCATCGGCGCCAAAAAACCGGCGCTCGACCGGGCAATCGAAGGCCGCGCCGGCCGCTCGGGAGAGGATGGCGGCGCTGGCATCGACGTGATCGCCGAACAGGTCCGCGAGCGCCGTGATGCGGACGGCGGGATCGGCCGCCGCGGCATGGATCGCGGCGCCGGTGCCACGGCCGCCGCAGCCCACGAGCCCCACGCGAATCCGCTCCGCGCCCGCCGCGAAGCCGCCGCCGTGCAGCAGGAGCGGGGCGGCCGCGCCGAGCGAGCAGCCGACGAACGACCGGCGGCTGAGGGATGCGGATGCACGGGCACGTCGCGAGGGGTGCATGGCACGAATCTCCGGGTGGTGGGACGGACTCGGATGGCCGCATGCGGCGGACGACAGGGCAGTTGTAGCAGGCGGTGGGCGTCACCGTCTCCGCGACTGGAGCCGGGCCATGAAGGCAAGGACGGCCGCCTCGAGTTCGGCGGGCGTTTCCCCGAAGGCGGCCTCGAATTCCCGCACGCGCTGCTCGGCGGAATCCGCGGCGAAGGGCTGCTTGGCGGCGATGACGCCGAGGTAGTCGGCGAATTGCTTCTTGCGGGTCTGCACCAGAAAGGAGGTCAGGGCCCACGCCCGCGCGTAGGCGTCGAGCGCGTCGTCCGCCCGCCGGAAGGGCTCGTCGCCGGCGACGATCTCCTGCAGCATGCCCGGCCGCTGCGACTGCAGGAAGCGGTCGAGCCGCGTGTCGTTCACCTGGCCGATGCCGCGCCAGCCGCGCGGGTTCTTCAAATCGGGCGTCTCGAAGTAGGTGGCGATGCCCTCGCTGACCCACACCGGCACCGGCGCGAGCCGCCGGTGCATTCCGCTGTTGAACGCCAGTTGATGCGTCGCCTCGTGCACGAGCGTCGAGACGAGGCCGGTGGCCGCCGGGCTCGCCAGGATCTCCAGACCGGCCTTGCCCGCCCCCCGGCCCGGCTCGTGGGCCAGCGTTTCGCTGCCGGTGAGATCGAACGTGGTGACGCGGTTGCTGAGCAGGTTGTAGTAGCCCACCACGCGGTCGGCGGCGGCGCCCAGGTCGCCGGCGGCGAACGCCTCGTATTCCTGCCGGTTGGCGAAGATCACCACGATCGCTGGATGCGCCGGCGGGGCGACGTCGAGGCCGGCGTTCCGCCAGAAGGTCAGGAAGGTCTCGTGCAACCGTTCGAAGAGGGCGGCGCACCACACCGCGTACTCGCGCGACGTGTTGAAGCAGACGACGTAATGCTTCGTGACGTGCAGGTCGAAGCCGACGGGCAGTTCGGCCAGCACGCGGCGGCCGAGCTCGCGGTGCGACTCGGGCGGCCGCGCCGCCGCGAGCGGCTCGCGCGACAGGATCGCATCGGGCTGCAACACCTCGTAGCGTTGGTCGGGCCGTTCGACCAAGAGGCCGCCATCGACCGCTTCGACCACCACCGTGGCTTCGACCGTGCGCGGCGCCGCGGCCGTCCGCACCTCGAACCGCTCGAGCGGCCCGGCCGGAGGCTCGGCCGCCGTGAGGCCGCACGCCCCCGAGCCGAGGGCCGCGGCCCAGGCCACCCACGCGGCAACGCTGTTTGGCCGGCCTGACGATCGCAGCACGTGGCATCACCCCGGGGTTTCTCGCAACCAGCTTGCCGCATCCATGCAACCAGTTTCGTGCCGCGGGGAACAGGGCAAAAGGCCCAGTGAACGGGGGGTGGAGGCGTTCTGCGCGGTTCCGGTGGCCGCGCTGCGGGGGGCCATTTGGTCTGGTTCCGGCGGCCGGTCGGGGCTACCGTCCCCGCTCTCCGTTGCAGGCCCCAGGACCATCGTTCCGCCATGAACTCCCCCGCCGCCACGAGCCCTTCCGCGTTCGTCCGCATCGGCACCGCGCTGACCGCGGTCGGCGCCTTCTGTCTCGCCGGTTGTGCCTCGTGGACGCCTTCCTGGGCGCCCTTCAAGGACAAGGCGAAGAACGCCCTGGAACGTGAGAAATACGGGCTCACGGCCGACCAGCGGATCGAGGAACTCGCCGAGCGGGCCAAGGCCGCCCAGGCCGGATCGGCGCACCTGCAGGCCGAATTCACGCAGGAACTCATCGGCACCATGCTTGCGGAGCACGACCCCCGGGTGCGGTGCAAGATCCTGGATGCGGCCGCCGGGTTCGACACCGCCGCCGCCACCGCCATCTGCAAAGGGGCGCTCGACGACCCCGACTCGCGGGTTCGCATGGCCGCGTGCAATGCCTGGGCCAAGCGGGGCGGTCCGGAAGCGGTCCAACTGCTCGCGACGCGGTATCAGGCCGATCCGGAGATCGACGTGCGGCTCCGCGCCCTGCGGGAACTGGGCGCACTCGAAGACAAGGCGGCGATCCCGGTGCTCGCCCGGGCCCTCGAGGACCCCGATCCCGCCGTGCAGTACCGGGCGGTTGCCGCGCTCAAGCAGGTGAGCGGCCGGGATTTGGGGGACGACGTCAACGCCTGGCGGGAATGGGCCGCCGACCCGGAAGGCAGTTCCGCGGAGTGGTCGATGGCAGAAGCGTTTCGGAAGCTCTTCTGAGCATCCTCGCGGCCGGGCTGACCGGTCGGTTCCCGACGCGGCTGCCGTCACCGATTCGAATTCGCGATGCGCGATGCTCGACAGCGTCTGCACGCCCCCCGATCGTCTCGCCCCAGACTTCGTGATCGAAGACGGTTCTTCGATCGAGGCGTTCCAACGTCTCTGAAGTCTTCCCGCTCACCTGTCGATTTTTCCCACCTGACCTAGTTTCAGCCCGTATGCGGCGCGGCAGCGGTTGTCTGACCACGGTGAACCTCGTTCGTATGCGCGACTCCTGCATCGATCCCTCTGGTTCCCTTCCCACCCCGGTTCCCAGAGGTGCGACATGCTGATCCTCAAGGAGGCCGCCCGCCCACACGCTTGCGTGCCGTAGGTCAACTGACTTGCCCCCAGCGTCGCCGCCGGGGTCGAGTGCCGATGGGTGCGTGCGGCATCGGGCTCTGCATCGGAACCATGTGTGGAGCTACGACTTCCTCATGGAGCGAACGGAGGACGGGAGGCAGCTGCGGATCCTCGTTGTGATCGAAGCGTTCACGAGGGAGTGCTTGGCGATCGAGGTCGCCCGGTCATTCACTGCCCGGGGCGTGATCATGACGCTGCAGCACCTCTTCGCCCAGCGAGGAGCACCCGAGCATCTGCGCAGTGACAACGGGCCCGAGTTCGTTGCCAAGGAGATCCAGGCGTGGCTGGCCAGCGCATGCGTTCGCACGCTCTCTATCCAGAAGGCGAGCCCTTGGGAGAATGGCTACGTGGAGAGCTTCAACGGCAGGCTGCATGACGAACTGCTCGACCGGGTGCTGTTCCTGAGCCTGCCCTGGCGCGTTTGCGTTGCGTTCGACGCAGTTCAACACGAGCGCCCAGACGGTGAACGGGGTGACGTTCCAGGCGGTGACGCAGGGCGTGAACACCCCCTGGGGCACGACGGTTTCGGCCACCGGCGCCGGCGGCGTGGGGCTGTCGATCACCGGCAACAACGTTTCGACGCAGGCATGGATCAACGAATCGGGCAGTCCGTTCAGTCAGATGGACGCCACCTACCGGAACCTGCTGGCGAACGGGTTCGGCATGTCCAGCGACAGCGACAAGGCGACGCGACGACCGCCGCCGACAACGGCGCGAGGTACAAGGTCAAGGCGACGAACGCCGCCGGCAGCGCGACCTCGATCGACGCCACGCTGAGGGTCTGAGTGGGACACCACGCTGAGGCTACTCAGCCGAAACTGCCCGGCCTCTCAGGTCGGCGGCGGGGGCCTCCGTTCCGTGGGAGTGCGGAGGGGAGCCACGACCGTCGGCCCGCCATCCCGGGGCTGCGAGGAAGGGCATGCACGCATGAAAAACGGCGTTTGGTAAGCCGCGAGGGCTGCGTTGCGGAGGCAACCTGACAGAACCCTCGGGAGATTTCGGAATCGGACAACGATCCGGCGGCCGCCGGTGCCGATACCCCCAGCACCACCTTTGTGCATTTGCCTCCGCAGCGGTCACCCATGGCGCTCCCATCCGCCCCTTCCTCGGACGCTCCGCATCCTTGTAGTCGGCCCCGGCGCGGGATCCGCGGCATCAGGAGCCGGACCGCACGGCTTGCGATCCTCGTGGCGGGCGTGGTCACGGTGGTCTGCTTGTTCGCCGGGTCGGCCCCGGCTGCGGGAAGCCGCACCCGATCGGGGCCCCGGTTCCTCGACAACCTGTTCGGCAAGGAACCGCCGACGCCCGACCTGATCGCCGCCCCGACACCACCCACGGCCGAAGAGGCCGAACGGGCGGCCAAGCAGGCCGCGGCGACGAAGACGGCCGGGGCTGCCAGAAAGCCTGCCGCGGCCGCCCCGCGGACCGCGAAGCCGGTCGCGCCAGCCCGGCTGCCGACCTGGCCCGAGGCGGTGCAGTTCGGCACGGCCCTGCAGCAATCGGCGCGGCAGGTCGCGATCGATGCAGCCAACCCGACCTACAAGCCGACGCGGCCGCGGACCCCGTCCCAGCCCCTGACCGTCACGCTCGTGCCGAAGCCCGGCAGCCGGCGGCAGACGCCGCCGATCGTGGTGACCAAATTGCAGCCGACCGGCGCCCCGGCGCCGCGCACCGCACGGTTCGAGCGGCTGCGGGCCCGCATCGCCCAAACGCTCGCCATCTACCAGCGACGCCCGCTCAACACGGCCGCCAACACGCCGTGGGAAGTGATGCACGGCTTCATCGCCTTCGGCATCCCGACCCAGATCCGCGTCGGCGGCCCGGGGGGCGATCTCGTCAACGCCATCGGCTGGTCGAACATGGGCGGCCGCTGTCGGGGGCAGGTCATGCTCGCGGCGGCCGGGGACCGGCTCGTGGCCCTCAAGGGCATCGGCGTGCAGGGGCATTCCGCTCAGTATCTCGCCATCCTCGCCCAGTGCCGCGTCGCCGCCAACTCGCCGATCACGGTGCAGTCGAAGTCGTTCACCGTCACCGACCTGATCGAGGAGGAGAAGCTCTCCTGCAAGGCGGGGACCGAACTCACCTTCGCGTTGATCGGGCTGGCGCACTATCTGCCCACCGACGCCGAGTGGAAGAGCCGTGACGGCCAGGACTGGTCGCTCGACAAGCTCGTCGCCGAGGAGATCGAGCAGCCGATCCGCGGTGCCCCCTGCGGCGGCACGCACCGGCTCTTCGGTCTCGCCTACGGCTGCCAGCGGCGGCTGCGGGCCACCGGCCGCCTGGACGGGTCCTACCTACGGGCCGACAAGTACGTGCGCGACTACCAGAATTTCGCCCTCACCAAGCTCCAGAACCGCGACGGTTCCTTCAGCACGGAATGGTTCAAATACCCGGCCGACCGCGAGGACGACATCGACCGCAAGATTCAGACCACCGGCCACATCCTCGAATGGCTGGTCGCGTCGCTGGACCAGGAACGGCTCTATGAGCCGCGCGTGGTCGCCGCCGCCGAGTTTCTCGCCACCGCCCTGGCCCGCGAACCCTCGCGGGAGTGGAAGATCGGGCCGCTGGGGCACGCCCTGCACGCGCTCAACATCTACCAGGAGCGGTCGTGGGGCACGGTGCTGCCGGGGGGCATCGCGGCCTTCAACGGGCCGATGAAGGCCGCCACCGCGCCGGCGATGGTCGCGGAGCGGCCCGCCGACGAGCCGCGGAAATCGCCGCGCCGCTGAGCCGCCGTCCTTGAACGGACGCGGCCTTCACCGTAGTCTTGCGCCGCGGAATATCCGGCCTCTCCGGTCGTCGGATCGCACGCGGCGGCTGGCCGCGCGGCGTCGAGTCCGCCCCTGGAGCGGATCCAATGACCCCGGCAGAAGTCTCCCCGCAACTCGCCCACCTGCTGGAAACGGCGGCGCGGCTCTCGGAGGCGACGGAGTCGGAGGCAGTGCTCCTGCTCGTGGATCAGCGGCTCGACTGGGAGCGGATCCGGCAGTTGACCGGAACGGCGCCGATGCTGGTCGCGGCGGACGACGAGTCCGAACTCGCGGGCGCTGCGGACCACGGGCTCAAGGGCATCACGCTCGACGTGGGCGGCCTGCCGGTGCACGAGCGGCTCGCGCAGGCGCTGCTCGAGTGCGTGGCGGCCGAGATGATCGCGCCGGAAGCGCAGGTGGTCGCCGTCTACAGCGGTTTCGAGGCCGGCACGATCGACTCCGTGAGCCTGTTGCGGCTCGAGGAGCACCTCGGCCAGCTCACCAGCCGCGACCTGCGCAACCTCGAGACGAAGGTGCCGCTCGAAACCCTGAAGCTCGTCGTCGATCTGGCGGTCGAGATCGGCCGGGAGGGACGGGAGGGCAAGCCGGTCGGCACGCTGTTCGTCGTCGGCGACGCCCGCAAGGTGATGCAGTCGAGCCATTCGACCGGGTTCGACCCGGTGCGCGGCTACAGCCGGTCGGAACGTCGGCTCACCGATCCGCGGGTTCGCGAGGGTATCAAGGAGATCGCCCAGCTCGACGGCGCGTTCGTGATCGGCTCGGACGGCACCGTCGAAGGCGCGGCACGATACATCGACGCGTCGGCGGAGAACGTCTCGGTCGCCAAGGGGCTCGGTGCCCGGCACTGGGCCGCCGCCGCGATCACGCGCCGGACGAAGAGCGTGGCGGTCGCGGTGAGCGAGACCAGCGGCACGGTGCGGATCTTTCAGAATGGCGAGGTGGTGCTGCGGATCGAGCCCTTCCGCCGCGCGATGAAGTGGAAGGACTTCGAGTACGAGCCGCCGAGCGGCGATTGAACGGGGCCCGGCCCGACCCGGCGCCCGGGGCAGGGGCGGTCCCACCCGCCGCCCCGTGGTTCCCCGGTATGCTGACGGTCGCATGACGACCGCATCCCCCCCAGCCGCGCCCGATCCCGACCTGCGCGGGAAGACCGTCTGGGCGATCGACACGCTGTCGCGGGTGTACCAACTCTTCCACGCGCTGCCGGAGATGGCGGCGCCCGACGGCACGCCCGTCTCGGCCGTGTTCGGCTTCACCCGCGACCTGCTCGACATCGTCGAGAAGAAGAAGCCCGACTACCTGTTCTGCGCCATCGACGCGGCCGGACCGACGTTCCGCCACGAGATGTTCGCCGACTACAAGGCCAACCGCGCGGAGATGCCCGCCGACCTGGTGCCGCAGATTCCGCTCGTGCGACGGCTGCTCGAGGTGATGGGGATCCCGTGTCTCGAGCTTCCGGGGTTCGAGGCCGACGACGTTCTCGCCACGCTCGCGGTGCGGACGGTGGCCCGGGACGGGACGTGCGTGATCGCCACCTCCGACAAGGATGCCCGGCAACTGCTGGGCGAACGGGTGCGGCTGCTCAACCTCCGCACGAACGCCGATTTCGGGCCGGCGGAACTGCTCGCCGACTGGGGCATCCGGCCGGATCAGGTGGTCGATTTCCTGTCGCTCGTGGGGGACAGCGTCGATAACGTGCCGGGCGTGCCGGGCATCGGCCCCAAGATCGCCGCCGAGCTCCTCCAGAAGCACGGCACGCTCGACGCCGTGCTCGCGAGCGTCGATGAGGTGGCCGGCGCGAAGCGCCGTGAAAATCTCGTCGCCCATGCCGACACGGCCCGCGCAGGACGCGAACTGATCCGCCTCGACACCGCGGTGCCGATCGCCATCCCCTGGGACGCCGGCGTTCGCCACGCGCCCGATGCGCAGCGGCTCGCCGAGTTCCTCCGCGAGATGGGGTTTCGCAGCCTGCTCTCCAAGGTGCTCCAGTCATCGCCGGCGACATCGGTGGCCGCCGGCACGGCGGCGACCCGGCCGAACGCGGCGGCCGCGTCGCGGGCCGCGGGACGGCCGCGCGGGTCTGCGGCCACGCTCTTCGATCTCGACGGGGAGCCGGATGCGATCCCGGCCGGCGCCGCGGACTCCGGTTCCGAACTCGTCTTCGCCACCGACGCCCGCACGGTCGCCGCCGTGGTGCCGCGGCTGCGGTCCGCGGCCGCCCTGACGCTCTGCGTCGCCAGGCCGGCGGATGCCAGGGTGCTGGCGCCGCCGCTCGGGCTCGCGGTCGCGGGGGAGGGGCTGACGGTCTGGTTCGGCCCCGAGTTGCTGGCCTCCGATCAGGCCGTGCGCGGCCTGCTGGCCGATCCGGCCCTGCCCAAGCAGGGGCACGACCTGAAGCGGCAGGCCGTCGCGCTCCGCACCGTCGGCGTGTCGCTGGCGGGGGCCGCGTTCGACACGCTCCTGGCCGCCTACCTGCTGGAAGCGGGCGAGCGGAACCTCGGCCTCGCCGAAACGTGCCGCCGTCACGGCGCGGCCGCCGACCTCTTCGCGCAGGATGCCGAGGCGACCGCCGCCATCGAGCAGCCGACCGAAGCGGCCGGCGCGGCGGCCCACTGCCGGGCCGTCCGCGAACTGAGCGACGTGCTCCCGCCGCTCCTCCGCGCCGCCGGCCTCGATCCCCTCTTTCGCGACGTGGAGATGCCGCTGGCCGACCTGCTGGCCGACATGGAGTTTCGGGGCGTGCGCATCGACGCCGCCGCCCTCGCCGCGCTGTCCGTCGAGTACGCCGCGCGGCTGGCGGCGCTCGAGCACGAGATCCACTCCCTCGCCGGCCGGCCCTTCGCAATCGCCTCGCCGCTGCAGGTGCGGGCGGTGCTCTTCGACGAGTTGAAGCTGCCGGTCGTGAAGCGGACGAAGACGGGGCCGAGCACCGACGCCGAGGTGTTGGAGGAGCTGGCGCCGCTCCATCCCTTGCCCGCCAAACTGCTGGAGCACCGCAAGTACGCGAAGCTCAAGAGCACCTACGTCGATGCGCTGCCGGCGCTCGTGGAGCCCACCACCGGCAGGATTCACACCACGTTCAACCAGACCGTCACCGCCACCGGCCGGCTGAGTTCGAGCGACCCCAATCTGCAGAACATTCCGATCCGCACCGCCGAGGGGCAGCAGATCCGGGCGGCATTCCTCCCGCGGGAGTCCGGCTGGCTGTTCGTCGCGGCCGATTACTCGCAGATTGAGCTTCGGATCCTCGCCCACCTCTCCGGCGACCCGGCGATGAAGGAGGCCTTCGCGAGCGGTGCGGACATCCACTCCCGGACGGCGGCGGCGGTCTATGGGATCGCCCCCGACGCGGTCACGCCCGTCATGCGCCGGGCGGCGAAGGCGGTGAACTTCGGCATCCTCTACGGCCAAAGCGCCTTCGGCCTCGCCAAGGCGCTCTCCATCCCGCAGGACGCCGCCGCGGAATTCATCGCGGCCTACTTCCAGGCCTTTGCCGGCGCCGCGGCCTTCATGGACGACGTGCTCGACCGCTGCCGGCGCGACGGCCGCGTGACCACCCTCCTGGGCCGGCGCCGCGAGATCGCCGGCGTCCGCGAACGAGAGCGGCGCCGCGGCGCGGCCGGCGGCTTCTCGCTCACGTTGCCCGAGCGGACCGCCGTGAACACGGTCGTCCAGGGATCGGCGGCCGACCTCATCAAGCTGGCGATGCTGCGGGTCGCCGGCCGGCTGCGGTCCGAGCGGCTGCAGGCGGCCCTCGTGCTCCAAATCCACGACGAACTGCTGCTCGAGGGTCCCGCGCCGGAGGGTGCGGCCGTGGCGCGACTGGTCGCGGAGGAGATGCAGGCCGCCATGCAGCTGACGGTGCCGCTCGAAGTCTCGGTCCACACGGGCGCCACGTGGGCCGAATGCCACGCGTGAAGCGAGGGGGGAGGGCAGTCGCAACATGATCGTCGTGGGGCTCATCGGCAGGATCGGGGCGGGCAAATCGACCGTGGCGAGGCTGTTCGCCTCCCGCGGCGCGGCGGTGATCGACGCCGACGCGCTGGCGCACGCCGTGCTCGACGAGCCGGACGCCCGCGCCGAGATCGTGGCGCGGTTCGGTGCGGAGGTGCTCGACGGCGCCGGCCGCGTCTCGCGGGCCGCCCTCGCAGCCCGCGTCTTCGGGGGCGGCAAGGAGGCGGCGCTCCGTGAGCTGGAGGCGATCGTGCACCCGCGGGTTCGGCGGCGGATCGACGCGGCGCTCGCGGACCTCCGGGCCGCCGAGGATCGCGACGGCGTGCGGCGCATCGCCCTGCTCGACGTGCCGCTGCTGGTGCAGGCCGGGTTGGCCGAGTCGTGCGATCTCGTCGTCGTCGTCGAGTGCGACGAACGCGTGCGGCGGAGCCGACTGGAAGGCCGCGGGTGGAGCTCCGACCAGGTGGCGGCGCGGGAGGAGGCGTGGAATCGCGGTTTTGCGGCCCGACCCGCGCCCCGAAAAATGACCGCCGTGGATGCCTCCGCGGATCTGGCATATACTTCCGCCCAGGTCGAGCGGATCTGGGTCTCGCTGGCGGGGCAATAACTGCCGCGGGGTCGGTTTCGCACGGCTTCCAGCCGAGGGGTTTCTCGTCCGTCGTTCGTCAGCCGCGATCGCCTTCCGTCCGCGCGGTTCGGTGCAGGTGTTCGCGCCGGCCCGCCCGTCCCTCCGTTTTCCTCGCCAACCCATCACATCTTTTCCCCGGTGGGGCGATATCCCCGCCGCCAGGTGACGCATGCCAACGCCCGCCCCCGACCCCCCCCTCGATGATGCCGAGCGCGAGCCGATGTCGATCGCGGAGGAGATCGCCGCCGAGTTCAAGGATGGGATCGACGTCGGCGACCGCTACGAGGCGCTCAAAAAGGGCGACACGCACATCGCGGAACTGCAGCGGATGTCGATGGCGGAACTGGTCGAACTGGCCCGCAAGGAGCAGATCGGCGACGTCACGGGGGCCAAGAAGCAGGATCTCGTGTTCCGCATCCTCAAGGAACGGGTCAAGCTCAACGGGCTGATGTTCGGCGAGGGAACGCTGGAGATTCTGCCCGACGGCTTCGGGTTTCTCCGCAGT
Source organism: Planctomycetaceae bacterium (assembly GCA_040376455.1). Classification (GTDB taxonomy): domain Bacteria; phylum Planctomycetota; class Planctomycetia; order Pirellulales; family UBA1268; genus QWPN01. The sequence goes on from JBEIQP010000009.1 coordinate 48,708, forward strand.
CCCGATTACCACTATCTCTCCTGCCCCGACGACATCTACGTGTCGCCGAGCCAGATTCGTCGCTTCGGTCTGCGGAACGGGATGAGCGTGGCGGGGCAGATCCGGCCTCCCAAGGAGAGCGAGCGGTATTTCGCGCTCCTCCGCGTGGAGGCGATCAACGGCGAGGATCCGTCCAAGCTCTCCACGCGCCGGTTCTTCGACGACCTCACGCCGCTCCATCCGGACGAGCGGATCGTGATGGAGACGGGCACCGAGGAGGTCTCGACCCGCGTGATCGACCTGATCGTGCCGATCGGATTCGGCCAACGCGGCCTGATCGTCAGCCCGCCGCGGGCGGGCAAGACGATCCTCCTCCAGAAGATGGCGAAGGCCGTGCTGGCCAATTACCCCGAGGCCTACGTCTTCATGCTCCTCATCGACGAGCGGCCCGAGGAGGTCACCGACATGGAGCGGCAGGTGAAGGGGCCGTCGTGCGAGGTGATCAGTTCGACGTTCGACGAGAACTCGAGCCGCCACGTGCAGGTGGCCGACATGGTGATCGAGAAGGCGAAGCGGCTCGTGGAATACGGCCGTGACGTGGTGATCTTCCTCGATTCGATCACGCGGCTGGCCCGGGCGTGGAACTCCGAGGTGCCGAACTCCGGCAAGATCCTCTCCGGCGGCGTGGACTCCAACGCCCTGCAGCGGCCGAAGCGGTTCTTCGGCAGCGCCCGCAAGGTGGAGGAGGGGGGCTCCCTGACGATCATCGCCACGGCGTTGGTCGATACCGGCAGCAAGATGGACGACGTGATCTTCGAGGAGTTCAAGGGCACCGGCAACCTCGAGATCGTGCTCGACCGCCGGCTCGTGGACAAGCGGATCTACCCCGCGATCGACATCAACCGCTCCGGCACCCGGCGCGAGGAGATGCTGATGGAGCCGGACGAACACCGGAGGATTTGCGTGCTCCGCCGCGTACTCGGCGACATGAACCCGACCGATGCGATGGAGTTGCTCGTCAACCGGCTGTCAAA
>JBEIQP010000137.1:0-6518 GCA_040376455.1 Planctomycetaceae bacterium
ATGCAGGCGGCGCTGACGTCGCCGAAGTTTCTCTTCCGGGTCGAGGTCGATGCCCGGCCGGCGGCCGATGCGCACCCGATCGACGACTACGATCTCGCCTCGCGGTTGTCCTACTTTCTCTGGAGCACGATGCCCGACCAGCAACTGCTCGACCTGGCGGCCGCGGGGCGGTTGCACCAGCAGATCGAGCCGCAGGTGAAGCGGATGCTCGCCGATCCGCGGTCGAAGGCGCTGTTCGACAACTTCGCCGCCCAATGGCTCAACCTCCGGCCGCTGACGGGCGTCACGCGGGATCCGGCAGTGTTTCCCGAGTTCAGCGCCGAGTTGCGGGAGGACATGGCCATCGAGACGGAGCTCTTCTTCGACGCCGTGGTGCGCGAGGATCGCAGCATTGTCGATCTGATCGACGGCCCGTTCACGTTCGTCAACCAGCGGCTCGCCGCGATCTACGAGATCGCCGACACCAACGGCAACTCCTCGCGGGCCGGCGTGCCGCCGCTCCGTCCCAAGGGCGACCCGATCCCGGCGGTGCCCGGAAAGCAGGAAGTGCTGCAGACGCGCGACGAGTGGTACGTGCCGGAGTCGCGATTCGCGCTCAACCCGTTCGTCCGCGTGAATCTGGAAAACACGGGCCGCGGCGGCCTGCTGACCCAGGCCAGCGTGCTCGCGCTCAACGCCCATCCCGCCCGCACCTCGCCGGTGAAGCGCGGCAAGTGGGTGCTGGAGGCGATCCTCAATGCCCCGCCCCCGCCGCCGCCGCCGAACGTGCCCGACCTGGAGAAGCAGGAGGGCACGAAGGACGGCCGCGTGCTGTCGTTGCGGGAGAAGATGGAACTGCACCGGGCCAACGCGGCCTGTGCCGGCTGCCATGCCCGGATGGACGCGATCGGCTTCGCCTTCGAGCAGTTCGACGCCATCGGCCGGTTCCGCGAACAGGAAGACGGCGTGGCGATCGACCCGACCGGCACGCTCCCGGGGGGGGAGACGTTCCGCGGCCCCGACGGGCTGAAGGCGATCCTGATCCGCAACAAGGAGCGGTTTGTCCGCAGCATGGCGGAGAAAATGCTGATGTATGCCATCGGGCGGGGGCTCGAGTATTACGATACGAGGGTGGTGGACGGCATCGTGGCCGAGGTGACGACGAACGACTACCGTTTTTCGTCCCTGGCGACCGCCATCGCCCGGAGCGATCCGTTTCGCCTGCGCCGCGGATCGAATCAGGAGGATCCGAAGCCATGACGCGACTGCTTTCCCGCCGGACGGTTCTGCGGGGCGCCGGGGCCGCGGTGGCGTTGCCGTGGCTGAGCGCCATGGCGCCATCGATCAGTTGGGCGAGCACGGACAAGCGTCCGCCCGTCCGGATGGCGATCTTCTACATGGGCAACGGCGCGCTCATGAAGAACTGGACACCCGCCGAGGTCGGCGCGTTGCCCGCGGAGTTGCCGCCGATCCTGCAGCCCCTGGCGGGCCTGCGAAACGAGTTCAGCGTGCTGTCGGGGCTCTCCAACGCCGGGCCGGCCTCCGGCGGGCCGGGCGCCCATGCCCGGTCGATGGCGGCGTTTCTCACCTGCGTTCGGCCGCGGAAGACGGAAGGGCCGGACTACCGCAGCGGCGTGTCGATGGATCAGATCGCGGCCACGGCGCTCGCCGACAAGACCATCCTCCCGTCGCTCGAGATGGGCATGTATCAGTCGCACGGGCTCGAGGGTCCGTGCGATCTGGGCTACGCGTGTGCCTACATGCACGTCTCGTGGCGGGATGCCGTGACGCCGGTCGAGCCGCTCAACACGCCCCAGGCGGTCTTCAACCGGCTCTTCTCCACCGATGCCCGCACCGACGCGAAGCGACAGGCCCAGCGGCGCAGCATCCTCGATTTCGTCCGCGGGGAGGCGCAGGTGCTCGAGGACAGCCTCGGCCCCGGCGACCGCCGCAAGCTCGACGAGTATTTCACGAGCATCCGCGAGCTGGAGCAGCGGATCGAGCGGATCGGCAGGTTTCCCGCCCCGCAGCCGCCGGGCATCGACGTGCCGCAGGGCAACCACGATTCCTGGCGTGGCAAGTGGGAGGAGCAGATCCGCCTGCAGAGCGACCTGATGGCGCTCGCCTTCAAGGCCGACATCACCCGCGTCTGCACGTTCACGATGACCCCCGAGTTTCGCTCCTTCACCTTCCCCGCCCTCGGCTTCTCGGAGGATCACCACCACGTCTCGCATCATCAGAAGAACCCGGACAAGATGGAGAAATTCACCAAGATCTGCACCTACCACTCCACCCAGATCGCCTACGTGCTCGGCGCGCTCAAGGGCATCGAGGAGGGAGACGGTTCCCTGCTCGACAACTCCATGCTGCTCTTCGGCGGCGGCATGAGCGACGGAAACGACCACAACAACGAAGACCTGCCGATCATCCTGGCGGGCCGGGGCGGCGGCACGCTCCAGCCGGGGCGGCACGTCCGCGTCGCCGCCAACACGCCGGTGAGCAACCTGTGGAGGAGCATGCTCGACCGGCTGGGCACGCCCGTGGAGCGGCTCGGCGACAGCTCGGGCCTGCTCCCCGAGTTGTGAGCGGCCGGCGGGCGGTCGTCGCGGCGGTCCTGGCCGCCTGCGTGGCCGGCATGGCCGCCTCCCGCGCGCGGGGCGGCGATGCGGAGCCCGCGGGGGTGGACGATGTGCTCCGCCACGCGGCGGCCGTGACGGAGGGCACGCTCTACGTGTCGCCCGCCGGCCGCGACACGTGGTCGGGCACGCGTCCCGAGCCGAATGCCGACCGCACCGACGGCCCGCTGGCCACGCCGCACGGGGCCCGCGACCGGCTGCGGCGGCTGCGACGGGAAGGGCTCACGGGCGATGCCACCGTGCTCTTCCGACGTGGCACCTACCCGCTGCCTGACACGCTCGATTTCGGGCCGGAGGACGGCGGGCCGGCGCTGCAGATCTACCGCGCCTCCGGCGACGAGCCGGTGGTCTTCAGCGGCGGCGTGCCGCTGACGGCGTGGGAGAAGCTCGAGGATCGCGCCGCCGGATCGGTCTGGCGGGCCGCCGTGCCGCCGGGGGCGCCGCCGGTCCGCTGGCTCGTGGCGGGGGAGCATGCCTTGCCGCGGGCGCGGTTTCCGGCGCGTGGCTTCGTGCGGATCCGCGCCGTGGACGACGAGCAGGCGCCCCGGCGGTTCGAGCTCGATCAGCGGCTGCCGGCGGGCCGGGTGCTCTCGCCGCATGCGGAGATGGCCGACCTCGCCTGTTGGACGAGCCGCCGCGAGCGGATCGCCGCGAGCGGGCCCGACTGGGTGGAGGGGGTCACGCATCTCGGGGTGTCGCCGTGGTCGCTGGCCGTGGCCCGCGCGGGCAATCCCTGCTTTCTGGAGAACGATCCGTCGTTCCTCACGGAGCCCTGGCACTGGTGCCTCGATGTGGCGGGCGACGGCATCCTGCTGCTGTTGCCCGCGGGCCGCGATCCCCGCCGGCTCGCCATCGTCGCCCCGGTGCTCGAGCGGCTCGTGCGGGTGGCGGGCACCGGCTCCGAGCCGGTCCGCAACCTGCGGTTCCAGGGGATCGCCTTCCTCCATGCCGCGGCGCGGCTCCCCGCCGAGGGGCTCTCCGAATTCCAGGCGGCCTTCTACAGCGACCAGCTGAGCGAGAAGCGGGAGCCGGGCCGCGTGGACCGGCTCTTCACGCTGCCGGCGGCCATCGACGTCTCCCATGCCGAGGGGATTGAGTTCTGCTTCGACCGCTTCGCCCAGCTCGGCAACCACGCCCTCAACTTCGGCGTCGGCTGTCGCTCCTGCCGGCTCGTCGGCAGCGAGGTGCACGACGTGGGGGCGACCGGCGTGCTCGTCGGCGCCCGGGAGGTGTGGGGCGCGGGGGCCGCCGCCGCCAACCCGCAGGCCGGCCGCGGCGACTGGGACGATCCCGCGCAGGCGCCCTTCCGGGTGACGATCGCCGACAACGACATCCACGACTGCGGCCGGATGGTCCCCGGCGGGGTCGGCATCTGGTCGGGCTACACCCGGTTCACGACGATCGCGCACAACGAGGTGCATCACCTCCCCTACACCGGGATCAGCGTCGGCTGGTCGTTCGACTCGGTGCCGACCAGCGCGGAGCATCCGCTCGTCGAGGCGAACCACGTGCACGACGTGATGCGCCTGCTCACCGACGGGGGCGGCATCTACCTGCTCGGCCAGCAGCCCGGCGGGGTGCTCCGCGGCAACGTCGTGCACGACTGCTGGCGGCACATGGGCATCGTCGGCTTCTTCGCCCACGGGCTCTACTTCGACGAGGGGAGCCGCTTCTGGCTCGTGGAGGACAACCAGGTTTACGACACGGCGCATCCCGTGAAGTTCAACAACTACCTGCGGAACCGCCGCTACGACTACGTCGATGCCGACGGCCGGGTGGTGCCGGAGGACCGCCGGATCGGGGGCCGCGACTGGATCACGTTTGGCGACAACCGCTTCGGCCGGCCGCCGACGCGGCACGAGGCCGGGCCGCGCGGCCCGCTTCGCGGCCGGTTCGAGCGGGCGGCGGCCCGTCGGGGCCCGCCCCCGGTTCCGCAGCCGGAGGAGCCGGTGCGGCGGATCGTGGGGAGCCGGGGGATCGCCAATCCGGGGTTCGAGCAGCCGAGCCTCGGCGGCTGGCAGCTGCTCGAAGGCTGGGGCGGCGGCGGCGGCACGCTCGAACGCGTGGTCGATCCCGGCTCGGCGGCCGGCGGCCGCGCGTTTCTGCGGCTCCGCCGCACGAGCTACTCCGATCCGGTCCTCAGCAACGCGATCGCCTTCGAACGGGGCACCACCTACCGGCTGCGGGCGGCGGTGCGGCTGACCGGCGAGGCGGCCACCACCCTGCGGGTGGTGCTCGAGAGCCTGGGCCGCGAACTGGTGGCCGACGTCCGGCTCGAGCCGGGGCGGTGGGTGACGATCGACCGCGAGTTCACGCTCGACGACACGCTCGACTCCTGCCTCCTCTTCCAGTCGCTCGACCCCGCCTCGGGAACCGCGTTCATCGACCTCGACGACGTCTCGGTGGCCGCGGTGCGGCCGTAGGCAGGCCGCCCCGGGCCCCGTCGGGGGTGCGGCCTATACTTTCTGGGCCGCTGTCCGCCGGACGGCCGCGACTGTTCGTGCAACGTGGAGGCAACCGCGATGGCTGCGTGGCAGGCTGGGCGTCGTTGGCAGGGAGTGGCGGGCCGCGTGGCGGCCGGTCTGGTCGCGGCGCTGGTTCAAGCGGGGCCGGCCTGCATCGGCCCGGCCGGGGCCAGCCCGCTGGTCGTCGAGAGCGAGCCGCTGTCGCCCGCCGAGGAGCGGGCGCGATTCAAGCTGCCGCCGGGATTCGAGATCCAACTGGTGGCGGCGGAGCCGCAGATCCAGAAGCCGATGAACATGGCCTTCGACGCCCGCGGCCGGCTCTGGGTGACGCATTCGGTGGAGTATCCGTTTCCGGTCGCGGCCGACGGGAAGCCGCGGGACGGCCTTACCATCCTGGAAGACTTCGCGGCCGACGGCCGGGCGCGGAAGGCCACGCGCTTCGCCGACGGCCTCAACATCCCCATCGGGGTGCTGCCGCTGCCGGAGGGCCCGGCGGGGGAGACCGCGGCGATCGTCTGGTCGATCCCCAACATCTGGAAGCTGACCGACACCGACGGCGACGGCACGGCCGACCGCCGCGAGGTGCTCTACGGCCCGTTCGAGTTCCGCGACACCCACGGCAACCAAAACGCCTTTCGCCTGGGCGCCGACGGCTGGGTCTATGCGAATCACGGGTTTGCCAACAACTCCCAGGTGAAGCTCCGCGGCGACGGCCCGGTGGTGCTCACGATGCGTTCGGGCAACACCTACCGCTTCCGGCCGGATGGGTCGGCGATCGAGCTGGTGACGGCGGGGCAGACCAACCCCTTCGGCATGTGCTTCGACGCGCTCGGCAACCGGTTCAATGCCGACTGCCACTCGAAGCCGCTGACGATGCTGCTCCGGGGCGGCTCCTACGAGGGCATCGGCAAGGAGCCGGATCCCCTCGGCACCGCGCCCGAAACCACCGGCCACGACCACGGCTCGACGGGCATCGCGGCGGTGGCCATCTGCGACACCGACCGGTTTCCGGAGGAGTATCAGGGCTCGGTCTTCGTCGGCAACGTCTGCACCAACCTCGTGCACCGCGACCGCCTCGAATGGCGCGGCTCCTCGCCCTGGGTGGAGAAGCCGGAGGATTTCCTGACCTGCGACGACTGGTGGTTTCGGCCGGTGGACATGCGGATCGGGCCCGACGGCGGCCTCTACATCGCCGACTTCTACAACTGCATCATCGGCCACTACGAGGTGGACCTGAAGCATCCGCGGCGCGACCGCGAGCGGGGCCGGATCTGGCGGGTGGTCTGGAATGGCGCCGCGGCCGCCGCGGCGCCGGCCGCCGATCTCACGGCGCTGCCGGCCGCCGCGCTCGTGGCCCGGCTGGCCGACCGCAACGAGACCGTCCGGCAGCTGGCGTTCGAGCAGGTGGTGGAGCGGGGCCGCGGCGACGCGGAGATCG
>JBEIQP010000170.1:0-4437 GCA_040376455.1 Planctomycetaceae bacterium
ACCGCGGCACCGTCTCGACGACGAGCACCTTGAGATTCTCCTGCCGGATCGCGATCGGCGCCGTCCGTTCGTTGTTGTCGGAGAGGATCTCGCCCTGCTCGACCGGAATCGAGAGCGTGACCGTGTAGTCGCCCACCGCGGGCGGCGTCCAGTAGATCCAGTCGGTGACGGTCGCCATCGGCGGGAGGCGAACCTCTTTCACGAGCTTCTCGCCGGTGCTCATCGCGAGCGTCGCCACCACCACCCGCTCGTTCGGCAGCGACGAGACGACGGTGAACGGCACGCGAACGGGCTTGCCTGCCACACCCATCGTGGGGCAGTCGAGGCTCGTGAGATCGAGGTCGGGAAGCTTGGTAGGGCTGCCGGCCGGCACGGCATAGACCGGCACCTGCGCGAGCCTGAGCGACTGGGCCGCATCGAGTGGCGGCCGACCCTTGTTCCAGTCGCCGTCGCTGGCGAGCACCACCGCGCGGAGGGCGGCGAACCGCTCGGCCACCTGGGCCAGCGGCTCGGCGAGATCGGTCGCCGTGCCAGGCGGCGCGGGGGCCACCGGCTCGACCACCACCTGAAACCGCTCCTCGAGCGACTTCCAAAAATCACTCTCCGCGAGCGGAGCCACCACCTCGCGCCGCGTCCGCGGACCGGTGGCATTGCTCCCGTCGGTCGCGACCACGTCTTTCGTATCCATGCTCCGTGAGGCGTCGTGGAGCACGACCACCGTCGGCTTCTCGTCGGGCCGATACTCCTCAACCCACTCCGGCTGGTTGAGGAGCATCGCCACGAGGCACGCGATCAGCACGCGGAGCAGCTCGACGAGGCCGGTGCCGATGGCGAATCCGCTCCGCTTCCAGGTGAGCAAGGCGACGATCACCACCGCCAGCACGAGTGCGATCGAGATGCCGATCGTCCAGGGCGTGGTGAAGAATCGCAGGGCCGAGTCGCTCATGCCGCAGCCTCCAGCGGCCGCGCTGTCTTCGCGGCACGATCGGCGGCGGCAGCCCGTGGCAGGCTGAGCAGGCCCTCGGCGACGAGCGCCAGCAGCATCGCGATCAGGAAGGCTCGCCAGATCTCCTGCACCAGGCTGTCGGTATCGCCGGCAGTGCCGGTGATCCGCTGGAACGACAGCCCGCGAAAGAGGCCATCGATCCGGTCGTCGGCGACCGCCAAGGCGGTGTCTTCGGCTGCGGGCCGGTTCACGGCCACGAGACGATCACCGCAGGAGAACACGCCCGCATGGAGCCCGACCTCGGTCGAAGGAGAGCCGGCGTCGCCGGCAAGTCGCATCCAGTCGCCGCACGCCTTGGCGATCTCCGCGGCAGTCGACCCCGCGTCGGCCTGCCGCGCGCCGCCAAGCACCGCGAGCCCGCGATCGATCGACCGCTGCGCGAGGGCGTAGAGGACGACCCCTTCGGCGGCGAGTGACGAGTCCCGTGGGGCGGGCGTGGTGGCCACAAACGTGACGCCCTCGGCACGGCTCGATCGCGCGACCAAGGCCGCGCCGCCCGGGAGCGAGGCCAGCGGCACGAGATCGCCGGCGAGCCCGCAGGAACGCCGCACCTCGACGTCGCCGAGCGGCAGCGCCGAGCCCGCCATGGTGTTGGCGAGCAGATCCTGATCAGTCCGCCACGACTCCGCCGCGATCGGTTTGGCCAGCGCCGTCCACTCGGTCCACGAGCAGCCGGCGAACTCGGCCGTCGTGGGCCGGTCCGGCGCGAAGAACACCGCCTGCCCGCCGCGATCGAGAAACGCCTGCACGAGCTGGGCGTCACGGCCTTCCGGGAGCGGCGCCTGCCAAAAGAGTGCGGCGGCCTCATTCCAGGCCGCCGCCGCGAGCCCGCCGGGCGGCACGAGGTCCACCGGCGTGGCAGCCTTGTCGGGCGCGATGCCGGCGACGAGTTCGAGCACGCGGGCTGCGGCGGGGTCTTCGGCGACGATGAGCGACCGCCGCGGCGGCGGCTCGTCGTACGTGAAAAAAAACTCGTTGTCGGCCACGTCGGCGTCAGCGGGAATCGACACCCTGCCCCAGCCCCGCGCAGCTGCGGACCGCTCCAGCGGAATCACGTGGTTCTTGAGAACCGCCTCGCGGCCGGTGAGTTCCACGTCCACGGCGGTCGAGACGCCGCCGATCTCGAACTTCACGGGGATCGTCATCCGCTCGCCGTCGTCCTGCCGAGAGACGGCGACGGTGACCACCAGCCGCCGGTCGCGGCCGAGCGACTCGAGCCGGACGTTCGCCGCGCGGACCGCCACGTTACCCTTCGCCGGGGCGGCATAGGCAAGCAACTGGATCCGGACCTGCTGCGGCAGTTTCGCGAAGGCGTCGCGGATCCCGCCCCAGGCGCCGTCGTCGGGCTTCCAGTCGTTGGCCCGCTGATCGGAGCAGATCCAGATCTCGGTCGTCCCTGCCGCATTCTCTCGAATGAAGTCGTAGGCGCTCTGGAGCAGGGCTGGCAGGTCGGCCGCCGCCGCGATCGGTCCGGCCGTGGCGAGTTCCACCAGCGCCGCAGGCGACGACACTTCCTCGGGCCCCTTCGCCGGATCGCTCACCACCAGCACGCGACCAGCCCGAAGTGTGGCCAGCGAGTCGGCAAGCTGCCGGCGTCCCGTGTCGAGCTTCGACTCGCCACCGGCCGCCGCGACGGCCTGCATGCTCGGGGAGCGATCGAGCACCACGATTGCCGAGTCGGAACGGCCGCCACCGGCGAGCGCCAGCCAGCCGCGCGAGAGCGGCCGGCCGATGGCGAGGATCACCGCCGCCACGGCGAGCATCCGCAGCGCCATGATCAACCAGTGCCGCAGCCGCGAGTAGCCCCGCGAGAGCGCCTTGGCCGCGAGCAGAAACTGCATCGCCGCCCACCGCACCGTCTGGAAGCGCCGCTGGTTGATGAGGTGAATGATCAGCGGCAGGGCCACCAGCGGCAGGGCCACGAGCACCCACGGTTGGAGGAACGTCATCGCAGCCCCCTCCCGGCAGCCCGGCCCACGAGAAACCTCGCGAGCACCTGCTCATAGGGCTGGTCGGTAACCACGCGGTGATAGTCGACCGCCGACTCGAGCACGACTCGGCGGAGATCGTTGAGGTAGGCCTCGAGCGCCGCGTGATAGCGGTCGGTGATGTCGATGGGGTCGGCGAAGATCGCCCCGCCCCCCTCCATGTCGAAGAACCGCGTCGGCCGCTGGAACTGAAAGGCGAGTTCCTGCGGATCGAGGAGGTGGAAGGCGGCCACATCGTGGCGGCGAAACCGCAGATGGCTGAACGCCGTCGCGAGCGCCTCCGGTTCGCAGAAGAGATCTGAGACGATCGCCACCACCGCCCGCTGCCGCGTCGTCTCCGCGATCTCGTGGAGCACCTCGGGCAACCGCGTGGACCCGGCAGGCTTCGCCTCCTCGAGCACGTCGAACACCAGCCGCAGGTGCGCCGGGCTCCGCCGTGGCGGGAGCGTCCGCACGATGCCGTCGGCCACGCAGGAGATGCCGACCGCGTCGCCCTGCTGGCTGGCGAGATAGCCAAGCGCGCCGCAAATCCGCCGCGCGTACTCGATCTTGGTGACCCCGCCGGAGGAGAACTCCATCGAGCCGGAGGTGTCGAGCACGAGGTAGAGACGGAGGTTTGTGTCGGCCTCGTATTCCTTCACATAGTGGCGGTCGGAGCGACCGAAGGCCCGCCAGTCGAGCCGGCGAAGGTCGTCGCCGGGCACGTACTTGCGATACTCGGCGAACTCGACGCTCGACCCGCGATGCGGGCTGGCATGGCGGCCCGACACGGTGCCGACCATCGGCCGTCGCGCGAGCAAGGGCACGGCCGCCAGCCGCGCGAGCACGGCGGGGTCGAGGAACGAGCGTGGCTGTCGGTCGGTGAACATGCGGCTGCCCCCTCGCGGCGCGGTCCGCCTACGTCGTCTGTTCGGCGACGGTTTCCTTCACCAGCCGGGCCACGATCTGCTTGGCGTCGATCCCCTCGGCCTGCGCGGCAAACGTGGTGATGATCCGGTGGGTGAGCACCGGCGCCGCCACCGCCTCGATGTCCTCAAGGCGGACCATGTAGCTGCCCGACAGCGCGGCCCGCGACTTGGCGCCGAGCACGAGGTTCTGCACGGCGCGGGGACCGGCGCCCCACGACACCAGCGGCTTGAGCCACGCTGGGGCCGAGTCGCCCTTCGGCCGCGTCTTGCGGACGAGCTTGGCGGCGAACCGGTAGATGTGATCGGGCACCGGCACGCGGCGGACGAGGTGCTGGTAGTCGATGATCTCGGCGGCCGTCATCACCTCGCCGAGTATGGGCGGGGCCTCGCCTGTTGTCGTCCGCGCGATCGCCACTTCCTCGTCCTCGGTCGGGTAATCCAGTTCGACGAGGAACATGAAGCGGTCGAGCTGCGCCTCGGGCAGCGGATAGGTGCCCTCCTGCTCGACGGGGTTCTGAGTCGCCAGCACGAAGAA
>JBEIQP010000087.1:0-11049 GCA_040376455.1 Planctomycetaceae bacterium
CGGGCTGTGGCTGTCGTTGACGCCCGCCGCCGACGATGGTGCCGGGCCCGACAAGGTGGCGGCGTTCATGCGGGCGAAACTCGGCCACTCGCAGAACGTGCTCGAGGGCCTCGCGCTCGAGGACTTCGAGCTCATCGAACGCGGGGCGCACGATCTCGCGCTCGCCAGCCAGGCCTCCAGTTGGCAGGTCCTGCAGACGGAGGACTACGCGCGGCAGAGCGACGACTTCCGCCGATCCTGCACCGCCCTGCGGCGGGCCGCGAAGGAGAAAAACCTCGACGGCGCCGCCCTGGCGTGGATGGAGGTCACGATGAAGTGCGTCCAGTGCCACAAGTACGTCCGCGACGCGGCCCGCGCACCCTGAGCGGCGTGCGTCAGTCGCGTCGGGAATGCGCGGCGAGGATCGCTTCCACGTCGATGGGCGGCGGCGTGAACGTGACGTCGAGCGGGGTGATTTTTTCGAGGTGGTCGATGTCGAGGACGAGCGGTTGGTCCTGGCCGGAGGCGTCGGCCATGAGGCCGAGGAGCTGGACCTTTGGCGGATGGATCACGAGCCGGAGCGGTCTCACGCGCAGCCGGGAGGCAGGCTTGCCGTCCTGGGGCCGCTCTTCGACATCGATTTCGTGACAGTCGGTGATCGCCGCGCTGAGCGCGGAAAGCAACCGGGGTCGCGACGCATAGCGGGCGGGCTCGAAGCCCGGAACGTGGAAGGCTTGCTTCGCCTGTTCGAGTTGCTTGAGCAGTTCCGGGGGCACGCTGCGCTCGATCTTGTGCCGCAGCGACTCGATGCCCGACCAGAGGATCGTGCCTTCGAACGTCCGCAGGAGGTCGCGGCCCACCGTGAAGGCCACCAACTCGAGAACCGTCAGCGGCTCGGCGGGAATTTTTCGCCCTGCGGCGTCCTTTTGCATCAGCCAGCCATACTTCCGGTCGCCCGCCAGGGGCAGGTGATCGACGGGATAGCCGCAGGTGACGAGAAACGTGCAGTCCCGGTGCAGCGTGCGGGGTGAGAGCTTGGAGAGGCCGAGCCGCTCCTTGAGGGCTGCGATCAGGGACTGGTCGTCGAGAGGCTGGCGTGAATTCGAGAGGATTTCAAGCAGCGCGAAGATGCGGAGGAACTGTTCGTGACGGGAGAGATTGCGTGGCATGGTGCCTATTCAATGGTGTCGATCGCGTTGGTGACAGAAGACGTGGCGCGTGAAGTTGTAGCAACGAGGCCCCGCCGAGCCAGTCCCACAAAACCCCCAACGCCCCGCATGTCAGAAAAGTGGGGGGAGTCTTACGAACAGATCGGCACCGTTGGTCACTTCAGGACCGCACGGACCGGCCGTCGGACCGCCGGTCCCAGAAGATGACACGGCACGTCAGGTTCCCCCGGGGGTAGACTACCCCTCGTGGAACGCCACACGCAAGAGTGGGTGTTGCCTGACAACGCCCAGGGTTTTCAGGCCCGCCAGCACCGCATCGTGCGGCGGCAGACTCGTTCCCCCAGTCTGCTAAGCCGCGCCCCGCCGCCTTGGACGCGGACCTTTGGCGACTGCCGACCCCTGTTTCCGACGGCCGTTCGCCTGGAACAGCGCGGCGTACCAGGCCTCCGCCGCTTCGACGACCCGATCGACCATCGACAGGAGTTGGAGCGAGGTCGGTTCGCCATCCTCGACCGGCATCTCGGCCACCATGCGGAGATCATCGCGATCCGCGTCGTACTCGAATCCCACCAAGGGCGTGTCGGCCGCGAGCCTGCCGAGAAGCAGGCACATGGAAGCCGGGTCGGCCCCGGCGGTGAACGCACGTGCGATCCCCACGCGACAGCGGTGGCCGCCGTCCGGTGTCTCGATCCGCACGATCGCGAGTTTCTCCCGGCGGAGATTGTGATACCGCCGCGTCACGAATGCCGCGAGGATCGCCCCCTGCACCACGTCCAGATGATGCCTGACGCCCTCGCGGGCCAGCATCTGCGAACACTGCTCGAGTGTCGTTGCCATAGGTCCTCCGTGCACCACTCAGGGCGGCCTCATGCCATGCCCCTCTACCGGGTATACGCCGCTCGAACCGGCTTCTTGCGCCCGGTGGACACTTTGCATACATCCCATCCGACCGGGGACCAACGGTGCCGCCGGAAACCTCATGCTGTCGGGCGTCGAGGGCGGAAGAAGACGTGCTCGAAGACCGTGCCCGCTGAGGGTCCGGCGTTCGGTTCGTCCGTTTCTTGACGGGGTGATCGCCATGAACGGCAACGTCACTGATGGCGCGGCGCCAATCCCGCGCGGGCATCCAGCCCCGAAGGGCGAACCGCCGGAGCGGCCTGACGCGCAGGTGACGGCGCTGCTCGAGCGCTGGCAGTCCACCGGCGACGCCGCCGCGCTCGAGCAGTTGATTGCAGCCGTCCTGCCCCTCGTCCAGAAGGGGATCGGGTCGGTGCTCCGGAAGGTGAACATCCGCGATCCTGCCGCGACGGACGACGCCGTGTCGCTGACGCTCGACCACCTGCGGCGGCTGCCGGGCGTCCAGCGGGGCGACCGGGCGGTGACGCGATTCGTGCCCCGGGATCATGCCGCGAGCCCAGGCGACCGCGCCGATTCCGGCACGGCCTACATTGTCTGGCTATCCCACGAGCGGGCCCGCGACGTGGCCCGGCGGTGGTGGCGGTCGGCGCAGCACAGTAGGGCGTTCTCGCAGTTGGGCAGGGATACGGTGAACGACCTGCGGACACGACTGGCGGACGCCCTCGAGTGGAACGACGACTCGGAGCCGTTGACCGAACTGATCATCCGTCTGCACGAGTCGATCGAGCGGCTCCAGCCGCTGGAGCAGGCCGTGATCGCCCTGCTGATCGAGGGGAAGACGCAGGCCGTGATCGCGCACGTGCTCGGCGTCTGCGAGGGAACCGTCTCCCGCATCCGCAGCGGGGCGATTGTCCGGTTGCGGGCGCTGATGGACCCGCGCCCGCCCGACGAAGCGGCAACGCCGCACGCTGACGGCGGCCCCGACGCCGGCCACCCGTCAGGTTGATCGCGGCGCCGCCGTGCCGGGTCAGTCGAACACGACCGTTCGCCGGCCGTGGAGAAAGACCCGCTCCTCGAGCACGAGCCGCACCGCCCGGGCCAGCACCAGCTTCTCGACGTCGCTGCCGGCCTGCGCCATCCGCTCGGGCGAGAACGAGTGATCGACCGGGATCACGTCTTGGGCGATGATCGGCCCGTCGTCCAGCTCCGCCGTCACGAAATGCGCCGTCGCTCCGATCAGCTTCACGCCCCGGGCGAAGGCCTGCCGGTACGGGCTCGCTCCCGCGAACGCCGGCAGGAAGGAGTGGTGGATGTTCACGATCCGGTTGGGATAGCTCGCGATGAACGCCTCCGAGAGAACCCGCATGTACCGGGCGAGCACAACGTATTCGGGCGCGTAGCCGCCGATCGCCTGGGCGAGCGACGCTTCGTGGGCCTCGCGGGTGAGCCCTTCGTGGGGCACGTGGTGAAATGGCACGCCGAACCGCTCGACGAGCCCCCGCAGCACGTCGTGGTTGCTGACCACGGCCGCGATCGTGCCGGGCAGTTCCCCCACCGCGTCGAGGAGGAGCAGCTCGCCGAGGCAGTGCGGCTCGCGGGTCGCGCAGACGACGATCGGCCGCCGCTCCTCCCGGGTGACGCGGATCCGCGCCCGCGCCGGCAGCACGGCCGCCAGATCGGCACGCAGCACCTCGGCCGCCACCGGCCCGTCCGCCGAAGCCACCTCCGCGCGGAAGAAGAAGTGCCGCGTCTCGGCATCGACACACTCGTGGTTGCGCTCGATGTTGAGGCGGCGCGCCTGAAGCACGCCCGTGATCCGATGGATCAGGCCGACGTCGTCCGGGCAATCGACGAGCACGATTTCGCGCATCAACTCCACACCCCGCTTCCAGCCTGCGACCGTCCGCCCGACGCCGGCTCCTCGGGCACCCAAGCCAGCACGACGCCGTCCACGGCGATGTCGGTCTTGCGCGCGGGGATCTCGATCGCCTCCAGGGCGATCCGGTCGGGGCTCGATTCCAAGCGGATTCGCTCCAGTTCCTCCTCGATCGCCGCCTCGAGTTCCAGCCGCTTCTCCTCCAGCGTCGCGAGGCTCTCCTCCGCATGGGCCACGTCGGCCTGCTGGCGGGCCGCGCGGCTGGCCGAACGCATCGACGTGGCGGCCCTGCCGATGTTGGTGGCGCTCGCCTTCTTGCGGCCGAGGAGCGCCCCGATCACGGCCGACCCGATCGAGACATACGTCTGCATCGATTGGTTCTTGGCCTCCGCCTTCTCGCGTTCCACCTTCTGGCGGGCGCGTTCGATCCGATCCGCGAGGGCGGCCAGCTTCGTCGCATGACGCTGCCGGACCTCCTCGATCTGACCGTCGCGCCACTCCTTCACCCGATGCGCGATCCGGGCCCGGAAATCCCCTTCGGTTTCGTCCGGCCGGGAGAAGGCGTCGATCGTCGGGGCGTGCCAGGCGGTGAGCCGCGACGTGCGGCCCAGATACGCCTTCAGCGAACTGGCGAGCGACGCGTAGCCGCGCGGTCCGGCGAGCGCCGCGGGCAATGCCGCGAATCCACCGGTCCGCGGCGCGGGCTCCACCTCGGGCGGTTCGGGCAGGTGCGTGCCGGCCTCCCAGGCCGATTCGCCGAGCGCTTCGCCGGCCGGCGCCATGCAGAGCACCTCGCGATCGACCTCGATCCGCGCCGTCGGTTTGGCGTAGCGCACCCGTGCCCGGCCGAGAATCGCCGGGCGATACTGCACCAGCCCGTCGATCGGCACCGGCGCGCGGGGCGCGAGAAACACCTCGCGCACGCCGGGCGGCAGGATCGGTCGCGGGCCGCCGAGCGGCCTTTCGGCCATCATCGGTCCGCCGGGGAGCGGAAGCGGCATGCGGGCCGATGGCGCCGGGGGCGCTGGGGGCGCCGCGGCCGTCAGCCTCCGGATCTCCTCGCGGAGCAGCGGGCCGCGGAGATAGGCCATCGTCCACCGGGTCTGGAAGAGCGTCTCCTCCTCGCCGTGCACGCTGTGCATGAGAAACCGCCGCTGCTCCAGCCCCGAGAGCAGCCGGTCGAGCCGGCCCCGGTCGAAGCCGCCGCCGGCCGTGGCCGCCGCCCCCTCCAGGCCGTCGAGCACGCGGGCCTTGTCGCGGGCCGTCTGCAGACGGCCCAGGAACCAGAGTCCGGCGTTGGAGAGGCCCTTGTAGTCGAGATCGACCGGGTTCTGCGTCGCCAGCACGACGCCGAGGCCGTAGGCCCGCGCCTGCTTGAGCAGGGTGAGGATCGGCGTCTTGCTCGGCGGGTTCGCCGTGGGCGGCACGTAGCCGAAGACCTCGTCCATCAGGAAGAGCGCCTTGAGCGACGACGTGCCCCCCTGCGAACGCATCCACGTGACCGTCGCGCCGGCCAGCAGCGTGACGAACGCCATGCGCTGGGCGTCGGAGAGGTGGGCGATCGACACCACGGCCACCCGCGGCTTGCCCGCCGGCGTCCAGAGCAGGCGGCCCACGTCGAGCGGCTCACCGTCGAGCCACGACTCGAAGCCCGGCGCGGCCGCCACGGTGTTCAGCCGGCCGGCCAATTGAAACCGTTCACCGGCCGGGTAGAAGTTTTCCAGGTCGAGGAAGCCGACCCGCTCCACCGGCGGCGTGGGGATCGACCGGACCAACGCGCCGAAATCGACCTTCTGCCCGCTCTTCCACAGCGCATCGACGATCGTGGAGAGGAGGACGTGCTCGCGGCTCGTGCCCGGATCGCCTTCGATGCCGACGAGCGCCAGGATGCCCGACACGAGCGACTCGATCCGCTCGCGGCGCATCTCCGGGTCGTCACCGCCCTCCGCCGGCGGATCGAGGCTGCCGAGCATCGCCAGCGGCCGGCCGGTGCGGCTGCCCGGCGTGTAGACCACCATCTCGGCGGCCTCGTGGAGCCGGCGGATCCGCTCTCCCGACTGGCCGCTCGCCGTCAGCCCGTCGCTCCACTTCCGCGCCGTCCGCGCGGCGAGTTCCTCGAGCGTGATCCCCTCGCGTGCAGCCGCCTCCGGCTCCAGCCAGGGGAGGAAGTCGGCGGGGGCCAGGTCGGGAAACGACAGCAGCACGTTGGCCAGATCCCCCTTGGGATCGACGACGAGCGCCGGGATGCCGTCGAGCGCGGCTTCCTCGATGAGATCGATGAGGAGGCCGGTCTTCCCGCTCCCGGTCATGCCGACGCACACGGCGTGCGTCGTGAACCGCTTCGCATCGACCAGCAGCGGCGCGGCGGTCGCAGCGCCGCTCGTGTCGTCCACCTTCTGTCCGAGGTAGAAGACACCGAGCCCCTCGATGGCCGCCGGCACGCCGGCGGACTCGGCCTTCTGCGACACGACACCCTTGCGCGACTTTGCCATGGGAGGCTCCCGCGGATTCTCGAAGCGGACCGGCACAGACCTACGATTCAACGGTCGCCGGACGATTCGTGCAACTCGGGGGACGCCGGATCGACGGCGGGGACGCCGAGAATGGTTTCGGCGGCCCGCTCCAGCGACCGCACCAGCGGATCGGGAAACAGGCCGAGGCCGAAGAGGACCACGAGCAGCCCCGTGAAGGCCGCCCGCTCGCGGGGCAGAATCTCGTGCCGCGGACCATCGACCACCGTCGGGCCGCCGAACACGGTGAACCAGCCACGGACCACCGCGATGCCGGAGAGCACCGTGGCGACGATCGTGAGCAGGCCGGAGAGCAGCCGCTCGTCGAGGCTGCCCGACACGATCAGGTCGTCCGCCACGAAGGAGAGCGTGCCCGGCAGGCCGATGGCGGCCAGGCCGAAGAGCAGGAAGAACGCCGCCAGCGCGGGCGCGTCCCAGAACCGACCCTGGAGCGTGTCGAGGCGGATCGGCCCGGCCCGGCTTTCGAGCGCCCAGGTGACCAGCCCGATGCCGGTGAGCGCCAGCCCGCTCGAAATCCAGATGCAGAAGGCGCCGTTGAGCTCCATCGGCAGCGTGCCCGACAGGCCCGCCAGGACCATCGCCGACTGGCTCATGGCGAGCGTGCCCACCAGGCCCCGGAGCGTCCGCTGCACGATCGCCAGGGCGGCCCCGTACACGGCCGTCAGCAGCGCCATCTGCGAGAGGAAGAGCAGTTCGTTGGCCACCCCGTCGGCGTGGCCGATGAGGAGCCGCACGGCGGTGTAGGCCGCCACCTGCGGCATCGTGGCGGCGAGCGCCGTGGACATCGGCGCCCCGGAGAACAGAACCGGATACCAGGAGTGGAACGGCACGATCCCCTTGCGGATCATCACTGCGATCGCCACGAGCCAGCCGCCGGCCGCGCCCCAGGCTCCGCTGGCCTTCTCCCACGGCGGATCGACCAGCATCAGGATCGTGCCCGCCGTCAGGCAGGCCACCGCGGCGCCGATCGCGATGGCATACACGCGGGCCGCGGCCTTGCCGCCGGGCGTGCCCCGGGTGGACCGCCAGGTCGAGCGGGCGGTGAAGATCCAGAGCGCGACGAGCACGAGCGGATGGGCCGTGGAGAAGAGGCCGAGGGTGGCGGCCGAGCGGAAGAGCTGCCGCTTCACCGACGCTCCATCCAGCATCCGGCGGGGCGCCACCAGCAGGATGGCCAGCCCCACGACCGCGACGTAGGGGAGAAGCACCGCCGTGATGCCGTCCACGTGGATGAACTGGCCGCCCCCCATGCGATCGCCGAAGCCGACCGGTTCGCCGGTCGAGCGGCTCCAGAGCCACGTCAGCGCCAGGCTTGCCACGAGCGACGCGGACGAGGCGGCCACGGCGAGGAGTCGCGGGTGCCGTCGGCCGAGTCCGGCCGCCGCAGCGAGGCCGCCGACGAGCGGAATGCCGACCGTCGCCGCCAGGGCCGCGAGGATCAAGGCCGGCACGTCCTCGGCCGGCACGGCGGGCAGGATGGCGAGCGTGAGCAGCTGGTTCACCGTCTGCCTCCGCCCTCGTGGCTCTCGGTCGCCCCTTCGCCGCCGAGCCAGCGGGTCCACCGCTCCTCCAGTCCGGCCGCTCCCTCGAGCAGCCGGAGGATCGGGCTCACCAGCAGCCTGCCGACGGCCATTTCCTCGAAGCCGCGATCGAGCGCCACGCGGTAGAGCCTGTCGCGGAGGCCGGCCGGCAGGAGCCGGCCGATCGACCACGGATCGGCGCCGGGATGCCCTCCGAGCGACGCCTCGAGCTCGTGCCTGTCGTGCAGCGCCGAGGGCGACCGCAGAATCTGGAGGCTCCTCAGGATCGCGTGGCTCACGACGTGCACCAGCGGCACCACCCGCCATCCCAGCCCGATCTCCACCATGATCAGCGACGCCTGCACCATCGATGCGTAGGCCAGCATGCCCTTGAGGTCGGTCTGCACGCGGCCGACGATGCCGGCATGCAGGGCGGAGCCCGCCCCGATCGCGATCAGCGCCCAGCGGGCCACGGGCGCCTGGTCGAGGAGGGATTCGCACCGCAGGAGCACGTAGGCGCCCGCGTGGATCGACAGCGCGCCGTAGAAGATGGCGCTCGAGGGCGTGGGCCCCTCCATCGCCCGCGGCAACCAGCCCGAGAACGGCACCTGCGCGGTCTTGCCCATGGCGGCGAAGACCAGCAGCAGCGACACGATCGTGGCGGTGCCCGCCGGCAGGAGGCAGTGGGCGTGCGGCCAGGTCCCGGAGAAGATCCGCTCGAAGTCGCCGGAGCCGACGGCGCGGTGGATCAGCACGCCGGCCGTCAGCAGGCCCGCGTCGCAGATGCGGTAGGTCACGAAGGCCCGCAGGGCCGCCCGGACGGCATTGGCCCGCTCGTGGAAGAATCCGATGAGCAGCGCCGACGAGATGCCGAGGAACTCCCAACCTGCGAAGAGCACGTCGATGCTGCCGGCCAGCACCATCAGGTTCATGCCGGTGCCGAACAGCGCCAGCAGGACGAAGAAGCGGGTGAAGCCGGGCTCGCGGTGGAGGTACTTGCCGGCGAAGGCATTGACCAACGCGCAGAGGCCGGTCGAAAAACAGACGTAGGGCACGGAGAGGCCGTCGGCGACGAGGTCGATCGTGGCGGCATGATGGCCCGCGGAGAACCAGGTGCCGAGGTGGACCACCTCCGGGGCGAAGTTCCGGGTGGCCAGCACGGCCAGCATCGCGAGCCCGGCGAGGAAGCCGGCGACGAAGCCCGTGCCGACGCAGCGAGTGGTGGCGCGTTCCGAGAGGGGCCGTCCCAGGAGCGCCGGCAGGCCGATCAGCGCGAGCGTGGCAGCGGGCGCGGCGAGTTGGGCGATCACCAGGAGCGCCACGACGTCGTGGGCCGTATGGCCGGCGAGCGGGCCGCCGAGGAAGGCGGCCAGGAGCGGCACGAGTCCGGGCGTCGCGGGCACGTTCACGCGGGAGCCATCCCTTTCAAGGCCGCGAGGATCCGGGCCGGCGGCAGGTTGCCGCGGTGGCCGCCGAACCACTGCTCCGACCGCTCCACGGCCGCGATGCCGGTGGTTTCCCCGACGTAGGCCGCGAAGGTCTTGCCGTCGAACACCGTCAGCCCGCCGGCGGGATTCCAGGCCGCGACCTGGATCCAGCGGTTGTGCACGAGCCGCTGCACGGCCGGCAGCCGGTTCACCGCGGCGACGATGCGATCGACCGGGGCGTCGATGACGACCAGCAACCGGACCGGCTCGTGAATCTCCACCATCTGCCAGGGGAGGCCGGTCCGGAGGTCGCTCGCGTGGCCATCCATCACGCCGATGAGCCCCGTGATGTTGTGCGGCAACTTCGTGCCGCAACCGTAGCCGATCGGATCGAACCGCGAGAACAGGTATTCGAGGTTGATGCCCGCCCCGACGGGACCGACCGCGGCCAGCGTTCGGGTGAGGATGGCACCGTCGTCGTCGCGGGTCGGATCGTAGGAAACGAGAAACGCCCGGCGGTCGAGGAACAGCCCCCGCGTCCTCCAGCGGCGGCCGATCACGCAGACCGCGTTGGTCGCATGCCCCAGTTCCGGCCGGACCTGCGCCAGGTCGGCGGCCCGCCCCTCGACGTGCCTCCGCGCCTCCGCGGGGCTGATGTCGAGCGGCGCCGACTCGAACCGCCGGCAGCGCTCGCGGGCGTTGAGCTCGCAGGTGCGGTCGAGCGACCGCACCAGGTCGTCGAAGCCACGGCGCTGGGTCGGCGGCACGCGGTCCGTGTCGAAGAACACGACCGTGTCGGCGCACGTGTCCTGGATGCCGCCGATAAAGATCGTGTCATCGGGGATCGCCAGCCCGGTGGCCCGGAGCCGTTCGCGCACCCGCGGGTCGTTCGCCATCAGCGCGAAGGCCCGGGCATTGGGGCCGCCCCGCCCGCCGCCGCAGGCGCCGCAGTCGTAGGCGCTCTCGTGGGGGTTGTTGCGGCTGGATGAGCCATGGCCGATCACCGCCACGAGCGGTGACAACCGCTCCGTCAGCCCCACGTCTTCCAGCACGCGGCGCACGATGGCGGCCATCTCGTCGAGGTCGAAGCCGGCCCGCGTGCCGTCGGCGAGCGTCGCCCCGTCGCGCCGCTCCAGTTCCAGGTGCGTGGGCAGCCGGCGTTCGGCCGCCTCGGCGGCCTTGCGGAACAGCGCGGCCGTGAGCCGGGGAAAGGCGACGCGGGCCACGAGCGGCACCGCTGCCAGGGCGCCGCCGACGGCCGTGAAGATGCCGCCGCGGAGCAGGGTGCGGCTGCCGGTCGAGAGCCCGCCGGTGAGCCGCGCCGCGAAGCGGCGGACCGCGCGCCAGGTGCGATGGCTCGCTGCCGCGTCCTCCTCGGGAACCTCGACGACCGTGTGCGCGGGCCGGATCACGATCGGGCACAGCGGCGTGGGGTGCCAGTCGTTGACGCCGCGGTAATACATCGGCACCGCGAAGAAGCCGGCCGTGCCGAAGGTCTCGATCCGCGGATCGGTCTCCTCCAGGTGGCGGCGGAACGACTCGCACCGTTCGTCGATGCAGAAGATCGCCTGAGCGGACGGCCGCTCGCGGGGCGGCGCCGCCGTCTCCTCGTGGGCCGCCAGCGCGTCGAGCACCTCGATGCGATGGCGCCGCTCGTAGGCCAGATGGAAGAGCCGCCGACGGGTCACG
>JBEIQP010000156.1:0-5279 GCA_040376455.1 Planctomycetaceae bacterium
AGCTGCTTCGTGGTGTCGGCGGCACGCTGATCACCCACCCCCGCCTCGAGCAGTTCCAGGAGCGAGCGAAACTGGCCGATCGCATCCTTTTGGCTCGTACCGGCCTTGAGGAACTGCCCCTGTTCGAGCATCGCGACGATCGCAGCCACGCGATCCCCCAACTGCTCTTCGCGGGCGCGATCAAACGTCACCCGCAGCGCAGCGGCCCGCCGGGGGTCGGTCGCTGCGAGCACATCGGCCAGCCGCAGGAACGACCGCTCGAGCTCCTGGTAGCGTTCGAGCAACTCGGCCTCGCGGGCGGCGAGTGCCGTGGCGTCTGACCGCGGCGTGTCGACCGCCGAGGCGGCGCCGCAGGTCGATGCAGCGAGCACCGCCGCCATGACGGGAAGCAGGCAACGTCTCATGGCGACTCCAGGGCCTCGCGGCCCCGCCTCCGCTGCCGCTCGAGCGTGTCGTCTCGGATCTGCTCCTGCACGCGAATCACGCCGCGGAGCCGTTCGATCACCTCGTTGATCGATTCGAGTTCCAGCATGCGGTCGAGGACCGCGCGGAGCTTCGCCACCGCGGCATCGAGGGCGGCAACCACGGCCTGGCGACCACCGGCGGCGCCTCCGGCCGGACGACCGAGGCTGATGGCGGCAGCCAGCTCCTCCGTCACGATCGCCGTGAGCGGCCCGGCGATCTGGCCGAGGAGGCGGGTCTCAATGTCGGGCGTCACCAAGGCGTTGTTGAACAGTTCGCGGTGGATCCCCCGAAACTCTGCGGCGATCTCCGCGGTCTCACCCGCGGCGCGGGCGGCCGCCTCGCCGCACCGACGGGCCGAGTGGTCCTCGCTGGCCTCGCCTCCATCGGCCGGCCGCCGGTCGTCTGCGGCAGCCGCATTTCGCGTCTTCACCAGCTCGTCGATCACCCCCTCGAGCCGCCGCCGGAGAAGCACCTCGCGAGCCTCCACGAGCGCTCTTAACGACTCGGGCGAGACCACGTCGAGGATCCAGGTCTCGCCGACCGTCTCGTGCGGCCCGTCGGCGAGCGTGCAGCGGTCGCGTGCCGAGACCGACACCTCGAGCCGCGTGCCGATGGCGAGGCCCGCCTGCTCCAGCGGCACCAGCTCTGGGCGGTCCGCCGCAAAGTCCACCGCCGCCACTCCATCGAGAGCGCGAGCGATCGGCACGCTCCGGCTCGCCTCGCCCACCGTCAGCCGCACGTCGGCCGACGCCAGGGCGTGGTCGTCGGTGATCGTGCCTTCGATGGGGAGGGTCGCCTGCGGCGTCACTGCCGACGAGATGCCCGCGAGCCGCACCGCCACCCGCGGCGGCTCATCGGGAACGGCGGCGAGCACCACCACGACGGGATCCCGGTTCACGAGACCCTGATCGTCGACGAACCGCACGAGCACGGCGGTGTCGATGTCGATCGGGGGCGTCACGGCCGAGATCGCCTGGGCGGGGGCCGACGCCGAGTCGAGCCGGGCGATGAGCTGCTCCACCGGCTCCGTCCCTTCAACGCCTACCGCCCTGCGAATCGACACACTCGCCGCCGACAGCGGCTTACTGGACGTGCATGACAGACTCACGGTCGATCCGCGGGGCACGGTCACGATCCGGCTCGCCGCCAAGGTTCGCGATCCACCGCCGAGGTAGGGCGGCAGCGTTGAGGTGATCTCCAGCGCCGTCACCACGGGAGGATTCTCGACCACGATGCGGAGTCCGCGAAGCCTGGCGCCGCCGCCTCGGATCTCCACATCGAGATCGTCATCCACTCCCTTGAGCACGTGACCGAATGACTGTCCGACGGCCGTGGCGCCGCCGCGGGCCCCCATCCGGTCGGACCGCACGACGCCTCGGCTGCGCGTGCGGAGTTCGACCATCTCGGGCGGCTCACCCCAGGCCGCGGTCGCCCGCACGAGCACGTCGACGTCGTCACCGCGGGCAACAACCCGCCGCCCGTCCACAAATCCCTCCGGCTCAAACGCCACCCGCCGCGGCCAGGGTGCGTCGGAGAGCCCACACATGCGCTGCGCCCAGATGGCCGTCTCCGTCGGCCTCGACACCGCCACTGCCGTCGTGGCAACCACCGCGGCAGCAACAGCCGTCAGCACGCCCGCGAGCCGCCGACGGCGAAAGATATTCCCTGTCCGAATGACGGCGGCGCGTGCTGCGGCGGCCGACACCGTGGCCGCGAGCATCTCCGGATCGACTTCGGCTTTGCCCCCGAGGCTGCACGACACTGCGGTCGACAGCGCGTCGCCAAACTCGGGATGCGCCCGCTCGACGACGAGCGCGAGCGACTCGTCGGAAAGTGGCACCGCCAACCGCATCGCGAGTCGCGTGACGAGCACCCACGCCACTGCGGCGATGACCGCGGCCAGCATCGCTCCCCGCACCCAGACCGGCGGTTCGACGAGCCGATCGAGCACGAGCGACAGCCACGCGCCGGCCAGGGCTACGGCCGCCGCGATCGCGAGCGACTCCGCCCAAATCCAGATCCGCGTCCGGCGGCGGACCGCCGCGAGCATGCCGAGAATC
The DNA here is from genome assembly GCA_040376455.1 of Planctomycetaceae bacterium. Lineage (GTDB taxonomy): Bacteria > Planctomycetota > Planctomycetia > Pirellulales > UBA1268 > QWPN01. The sequence continues at coordinate 2,526 of JBEIQP010000156.1, forward strand.
GACGCAATCGATTCGTCGGTCACGGCAGGGTGGGGTGTGGCGGCCATGCGTCAGGCGAGCCTCGCGAGCCGGCGGACAATCCACTCGAGGCACAGGCAGCCGGCGCCAACCGCGAGCAGCACGGCGTTGAGCCAGCGCTTGAACGTCGGATCGGCCGCCCCTGTCTCATACTCCCGTCGCGACCGGTCGGGAAGCGCCGCGGCGATCCCCGCGACGATCTCGCGGGAAGAGCCGCCGTCGGCAAGGAACCGTGCGATCCCGCCCGTGTCGTTCGCGAGCTGCGCGAGCACCCCGCGATCGAGCCGTGGGTTCGCCAGTTCGCGGTCGGGCAGCTGCACCTGAATCCGGCGGGAGAGACGCTCGTCTCCGGCCGTGAGCGGTTCGACCTCCACGAGCCAGCCGCCCTCGCGGGTGACGACGAATCCGCCCGCAAACGTGCCGGGCCGCGTGGGCTCGGCCACGAGCGGCACCGGCCCGGGGCTCCCATCGGGAGCAACGGCACGGCACTCGGGTGGGCGTGCCGTGCCGGGCGTGACGATCCGGATGCGCACCGTGCCGCCGACCGCCACGCGATCCTGCTCGACGATCAGCCGTCCGCGGCGGGCTCCGCGCATCAGGCGGCCCTGCGCGACGTGCCGCACGAGCTGGGCGACCAGGCGCTCGTAGACATCGTCGCCGATCGCACGGAGCCGCCAGAGTTCACCGCTGCCCATCGCCAGCACGCTCCCCGATCCATAGAACTGTCCGGCAAGATAAGCCGGGCCTTCGCTCCCCGCTCCCGCCGCGAGTCGCGCGTAGACCGTCGCGCCCGGCTTCACACCTCCTGCCGGATAGCAGGCATAGACGCCGGGAAACTCTCTCCAGACCGCGTCGCTGGCGGCCCTCGTGCCGGCGAGCCTGAGAAACTCCGCCTCGCTCCCGTCGCGGGTGAGTTCCAGCCGCCGCGGCTCCTCCGCCACCATCCTGATCGCCGCCGCATCGCCCCGCCGCCGGAGGTCGAGCGGATACAGCCCGCGAATCGTCGTCGTCCGCGCGTCGCCGAGCCAGCCGTCCATGAACACGCTCCCCGCCACCAGCATGAGCCCACCCGACTCGCTCGCCACCCACCGCTCCAACCGTGCCTGCGCCGCCGGCTCGAGCAGTCGCCAGTCGTAGTCGATCGCCACGACGGCGTCGTACTCGCCGAGGGGCTCGTCCGCCGGTGGAAACGCGTCGAGGATGCGGCGGGCGTCTTGCGAGATCCCGGCCGCCGCGGTGCCGAGGAGCACGTCGACCGCGAAGCTCTTGTCCCGCTCGAGGACGTTGCGCATGAACTGATACTCGCGGCCCGGGCCGCCCGCCATCAGCAGCACCTGCGTCACGCGGTCGACGACCTCGATGTCGACGGCCTGCACGTCGTCGGCGGCCGAGCGATCCGCCGCCGGAGGAACGACCCGCACCGCGACCAGCCGCCTGCCCGGCGTCGCCAGGCCGGGCACGTCGAACCGCACCGGCACGAGCTCGCCATCGGCACCGAGCATCACCTCGACGCCGTCGAGGACTCGCCCCGCCGCCGACTCCCCTGCCCCGTCCCCCGCGCCATCTCCTGGTCGCTCCTCGAGTTCGACGCGGACCCGCTCGCCGGCGAGGCCCTGCGCCTGCACGAAAGCCGAGACGGCAAACCGGTCGCCGGGGAACACACGTGCCGGGGCCACGAGGTCGGCCACGCGGACGTTCGCCGGCAGCACGTCGCTCCCCACGCCGACAGCGTGCACGGCCACGCCCGCCCGCGCGGCGGCCGCCCCCGCCGACCGGGGATCGAGGCCGGCATTCTGACCGCCGTCGGAGAGCACCACCACACCCGCAAGCGTGCCGGCCGGCCCACCCTCGACCGCGCGTGCCACCGCCTCACCCAACCGTGTCTCGCTGCCACCTGGCGCCAGCTGCATTCGCCAGTCGCCATCAGTCGCCGCGCTTGCGTCAGTTCCCGAGCCGGCGGCGGATCGCCGCAGCACCGGAGCCGAGTCGGCGTCGAACCGCCACACGCTCACGTCGTGCCGGGGCAGCATCGCCGCCAGCAGGTCCGACTCCACGAGGTCGGCAGCCAGGACCGCCCGCGTGGCGGCGGCATCGTCGCCGTCGGCCAGCGACATGCTGGCACTCGAGTCAACGAGCACGGCCACGCGTGACGGCAGCGCGATCTCGTGCTCGGAAATGCGTTCGATGTCGAGGATCGCCGCCGCGACGGCCGCCAGGGCCACGAGCCGAAGCACGGCGAGGAGCACGGCCACCGGCCGCGGAAGCTCAGCGGCGTCTCGCCGTACCATCCAGGCGACGTACACGGCCACGGCGGCGACCAGCAGCAGCGCCACTGGCATCTGCCACCAGTCGTCAAAGCCGTCGAGCAGTCGGCTCGAGACGCGGTGTCTCACGTCGTTGGCGACGGCGAACAGCAGCGAGAGTGGGAGCGGCGTCATGGGCGCGATGCTCAGGCCGTTGGCCGGCGGGCGACGGGGTGATATCCGGCCGCGTAGGCGACCAGCTGTTCCAGCAGCAAAAGCGCCGCGACGACGATCAGCAGCGGCACGGCGAGTGGACGGCCGGCGACGTCGCCGGCCGTGGCTGCGACATCGGTGGCTCGATCGTAGCGGAAGGGCACGCCACGCAGCGCCGCCTCCAGTCGCCCGATCCCGGCCCGCTCCAGGCGTCCCTCGCCGGGATCGACGTTGACGGCGAACGACCGCTGCCGCTCGGTGCCGTCAAGCCGCCGCCACC
>JBEIQP010000194.1:0-3417 GCA_040376455.1 Planctomycetaceae bacterium
CCGGCCGAAGGGGAAGAGGGGAAGTGCTGGTAGCGCCAGCCGGCGCTCTGACAGGTGGTCTCACCCGGGATGGGTGAGCACCGTCCGGCCGAGAACCGCCTGGCCGAGGGCGAGGCCGCCGTCGTTTGGGGGCACGGCATGGTGCGTGAGCACCTCGAAGCCGGCGGTATGGAGGGCGTCGAGCGACCGCTCAACGAGCAGGGCGTTTTGGAACACGCCGCCGGTCAGCCCCACGACGTTGCCCGCACCTTGTCCGCGGAGTTGCACGCAGGTGTCCACGATCATCCGGACGGTCGCGGCATGGAAGCCGGCGGCGATGTCGGTGACCGGCACGTTTCTACGGACCGCCTCCACGATCGCCGTGACCATCTCTCGCCAGTCGATCACCATCGGCGCGTCGCCCCCGGCGGCCACGATGGCATACGGGGCGACCGCGGCGCCGGGCCACGCAGCCTCCGCCGCCAGCGACTCGAGTTTCAGCGCGGCCTCGGCCTCGTAGGTGACTGATGCGGCGAGGCCCGCGAGGGCGGCGACGGCGTCAAATAGCCGGCCCATGCTGGAGGTGATCGGGCAGTTGAGGCCGCACTCGAGTTGCCGTCGCAGAAGGCCGCGATCGGTGGATGACGCGGCCAAAGGAATGACGTTGTGCCAGTCGACGCCGGCGGCATGCAGGACGGCCAGCGCCGTTCGCCACGGGTGGCGGATCGCCGCGTCGCCCCCAGGCAGCGAGAACGTCTGCAGGTGGGCGGCGCGGGAGAACTCGCCTCCAGCCACCACGAGAAACTCGCCCCCTTGGATCGTGCCGTCGCGGCCGTAGCCCGTGCCGTCGAAACAGATGCCGATGAATCCGGCGGGAGCCGCGGCGATGGAATACCCATGCTCGGCGAGCAATGCCGCCACGTGCGCCTCGTGATGCTGCACCCGCACGAGCGGGATGCCGCGACTCGCAGCGAACCGCGCCGCCCAGTCGGCCGAGAGGTAGCCCGGGTGCAGGTCGGCCACCACCGCCTCCAGTGTGATTCCAAACAGGCTCACGAGGTGGGCTGCGGTACGGTCGAGGGCGTCGAGCGTCTCGAGGGTGGACACATCGCCGACGTGCTGGCTCATGACGGCCACGTCGTCCCGGGCCACGCAGATCGCCGCCTTGAGTTCGCCGCCGACCGCGAGCATGGCGGGGCCACCGCCGGCCAGCCGGATCGGCAGGGGCGCGTACCCGCGGGAGCGGCGGATCGGCGTCACGCCGCCAGCGACACAGCGGACCACTGAGTCGTCGCACGGCACGTGGACGGACCGATCGTGAAGAAGAAACGCATCGACGAGCGGCGCGAGCCGCACCGCAGCGTCGACATCGGCATGGGCGATCGGCTCCTCGGCGAGGTTGCCGGAGGTCATCACGAGTGGCGGCAGTCCGGCGCAGAGCAACTGGTGCAGCGGCGTCGGCGGCAGCATCACCCCGATGACGTCGATGCCGGGGGCGACGCCGTCGGCGAGTCGCGGCCCGCTTCCGGGGCGGTGCGGCTGACTGCGGAGGAGCACCACGGGCCGCTCGCGGCCTTCGAGGAGTCGCCGCTCCTGTTCGCCGACCACGGCCATCCTGCTTGCCGCACGAGCGTCGCCCACCATCACGGCCAGCGGCTTTCCGACCCGGCCCTTCCGCTCGCGGAGCAGCGTCACGGCGGCGGCATTCGTGGCATCGCAGGCGAGGTGGAAGCCGCCGACTCCCTTGATGGCGACGATTCCGCCATGGCGGAGCAGGTCGCGGGCGGCCTCAATTGCAGCATCGCCAACGAGGCTCGCGGCATCGCTGACGATCCCCGCTGCGGGCCGCGACACTGGGATCGGGCCATCGGCGACGGCGGCGTACCACATGGTCGGGCCGCATGTCGGGCAGGCCACCGGCTCGGCGTGGAACCGGCGGTCGCCGGGATTCTCATACTCCGCCGCGCACTGCGGGCACATCGTGAAGCCACGCATCGTCGTGCGGCCGCGATCGTAGGGCAGGCCCTCGATGATCGTGAACCGTGGGCCGCAGTCGGTGCAGTTCACAAACGGATAGCGGTGCCGCCGGTCATGCGGATCAGCCATCTCGGCGAGGCAGGCCGGACAGGGGGCGATGTCTGGCGGCACGTGGGCGGTCCGCTGACCTCCTGCCACACTCGCGAGGATCGCGAATGTCGTCGCGCCGGGCTGCACGGGCACGTCGCGAACGTCGATCCTGCCCACCGACGACAGCGGCGGGGCCGACGAAGCGAGGCCGTTGAGAAACGTGGCCACCGCTACCGCCTTCCCCTGCACCTCAAGCACCACGCCGGCGGAGTCGTTCTCCACCCAGCCGGCCAGCCCCAACCGGGTGGCCCGCCGCCAGATGAACGGCCGGAACCCCACGCCCTGCACGACGCCGCTGATCTGCACGCACTGGCGAACAATCTCGGGCATAAGGCCATGATACGGGCCCCGCGCCCGGCAGCATGCCAATGGCTCAGAACTGCTCGAGTCTCAGTACGTCGACGGGCTCGATCCAGGCGGTCATCCTCTCCTCCGCGAATGCCGGCTCGCGGAGGGCGTCGAGGATGCGGCCTGCGACGTCGGCCTGGACGATCGTCTCGAATCGCACCAGTGGCCGCCCCGCGCCATCCGAGTCCCGGCGGCCGCCGCCATGGCACGAGACGGCGGTGTATCCGGAGGCGCCGTGATCTCGCGCCATGGCGACGAGCCGGGGCTCGCTCGCGGCCGGCCCTACCACGGTGATCCGGCGCATCGGCACTGTCACCCGTTTTCGCGTGGCAAGCGGGTGGCCGGAGAGTTGGCGGTGCGCTCCCAAGCCGACGACGTCGAGCGACAGTCCGGCCTGCTGGAAATCGAGCGCCAGGGCATGGAGCTTCTCCATGACGCTCGAATCAACCAGTTTGGTGCCAGCGAGATTGACGATCACGTTGTGGTGCTGCACGAGGCCGAGTTGCTCGATCTGGCGGCGGAACGGGATCCAGTTGCTGAACACCGCCGAGCCGCTGGCATCGATCTGCACCGTCTGGTCGTCGATCTGCGACACCTTGAGGAAGGGCTTGAAAAACGAGCCGACCGGCACGCCGTTGATCGCGTGGATCACGAACTTCAGCGCGATGCCGATGCCCACGCCGATCAGGAGGTCGGTGGCGAGCACTCCGATGATCGTCGCCACGAAGATCAGGAGCTGCTCGGAGCCAATCTTGAAGACGTTGATGAACTCCCGCGGCGAAGCCAGCCGGAACCCGGTGTAGACCAGCATCGCGGCCAGGGCGGAGAGAGGGATCATGTGGATGAGGCCAGGGGCCAACGCCACCGCCGCCAGCAGAAACACGCCGTGCCAGAAGTCGGCGAACCGCGTGCGGGCGCCATTGTCGATGTTCGACTTGCTGCGGACGATCTCGGAGATCATCG
>JBEIQP010000105.1:0-9059 GCA_040376455.1 Planctomycetaceae bacterium
CGCCGGCGCGGCCGCCACCTGGCAGCATTCCGTGGCACCTCCCATGAACGTGTGCGCCTGGTCGAGGATCTCGACGCGGTGGCACTGCCGCCCCGGCTCGTCGAGGAGGAAGTCGAGCTTCACCCACCGCTTCGTGTTGGCCGGAAGATCGATCGTGCCCTTCTGTTCGATCGGGCTCTTCGACGCCTCGTGATGGAAGCCCGCATCGAAGTAATCGACGACCCGCAGCTTCTCGAGATTGCGGCCCGAGTTGTTGATGAGTTCCACGTCATAGGAAACCCGGTCGCCCACCTTGCCCGTCAGCGGGCCGGTGATGTTCACGATCACGAGATCCTCGGCGCGGCCGGAGGCCGCCACCAACGCCCATGCAGCCAGCGCGAAGGCCCCGCATCCCACCCATCGAACCGGCATGCCACGACGAGACATCACGCCTCTCCTCCCAACGGTGCGGGCGATCCTGCGTCGCCCGCCGGCAAGAGGCTACCACGGCGACGCCGCGGGCGCGAACGCCGCCCCGCCTCCCCGCCCGCGGCCCTCCGCGACCGGGTTTTTCGGCCGCCCGACCCGGGGCCGCCGGGCCGCGCGAGTCCCGGCGAAAACCGGCCGCTCAGTCCTCGGCCCGGTGGCGAACGATCTCCCCTTCGACCATGTAGATCACGTCCTCGGCGATGTTCGTCGCCATGTCGGCGATCCGCTCGATGTGCTTCGAGACCGAATTGATCCGCAGCAGGTCCTCCGCGTCCCCGGGCTCCTCGAGAATGCCCTTCATCACCCGCCGGCGGATCTGGAGGCGGGCGTCATCCACGGCATCGTCCTCCGCGCGGATCTGCCGCGCGAGCGCCGGATCGCCGTTGACCACGGCGTCGAGGCACTGCTTCACCATCTCCTGCGCCTGCATCGCCATGGTGCGGATCTCGGGGGGCAGATCGTAGGCCCGGCCGCCCGAGAGCTGCGCCACCCGCTTGGCGATGTTCTTGGCGAGGTCCCCCATGCGCTCGAGGTCGTTGTTGATCTTGAGCACGGCGACCACGAACCGGAGGTCGGCGGCGACGGGCTGGTAGAGCGCCAGAATCTTCAGGCACTCCTCCTCCACCTCCACTTCCATGCGGTCGATGTCCAGGTCGCTGGCGATCACCCGCTGCGCGAGGGCGACGTCGCGATTGATCAGCGCGGTGATCGACTTGGAGATCGCCTCCTCGACGAGCGTCCCGACCCGCAGGATGCGCTCCTTGAGATTGTCGATCTGTCGCTCGATGTGTTTGGTCATGGATCACCCGAACCGGCCGGTCACGTAGGCTTCCGTCTCGCGGAGCACCGGCTTCGTGAAAATATCGGTCGTGGGGCCGTATTCGATCAACCGGCCCAGGTACATGAACGCGGTGTAGTCGCTCGTGCGGCTGGCCTGCTGCATGTTGTGGGTGACGATGAGCACCGAATAGCGGCCCCGCAGTTCCTGGATCAGGTCCTCCACCTTGCCGGTGGCGATCGGATCGAGCGCCGAGCAGGGCTCGTCGAGGAGGAGCACCTCCGGCTCGGCGGCGATCGCGCGGGCGATGCAGAGCCGCTGCTGCTGGCCGCCCGAGAGCCCGAGGGCGCTGTCGTGCAGCCGGTCCTTCACCTCGTCCCAGAGGGCCGCCCCCCGGAGGCTCAGCTCGCAGACCTCGTCGAGCACCGAGCGCTTGTTCTCGCCGTCGATCCGCAGCGAGTACACGACGTTTTCGTAGATGCTCATCGGAAACGGGTTCGGCTTCTGAAACACCATGCCCATCCGCTTCCGCAGCTCGATCACGTCCATCCGCGGGTCGTAGATCGAGTCGCCGTTGAGCCGCATGTCGCCGGTGATGCGCACGCTCTGGACGAGGTCGTTGAGCCGGTTCACGCTCCGCAGGAGGGTCGATTTGCCGCAGCCGCTGGGGCCGACGAGAGCCGTCACCTTGTTGTGCGGGATCGGCATCGTGATGCGGTGGAGAGCCTGCTTCTCGCCGTACCAGAGATTGAAGCGGTCGATCTCCAGCACCGGCACCTCTCGAAGGACCACGTCGTGGACCTCCGCCGGCACGTCGCGACCGGCGGCCACGGCCAGCAGGCGGTCGGTCGGGGCCCCGTCCCGCGCGGGCTCGGCGGCCGCGCCATGCCGACCGGGGGCCGGGTCCTTCGGGGGTTCTGTCTGGGCCTGCATGCTGATCTCGTCTCCGATGGCCGTCGCGGGGCGAACCCCTCCGGTATGGTATCCCACGGGAATCAAAACTGCTGCGCAACGTAGCGGCGCCGCAGCCGGGAGCGGATCCAGATCGCGGCCAGGTTGAGCAGGGCGATGATCGCCACCAGCAGGAACGTGATCGTGAACACCATCGGCTGCGCGGCCTGGCTGTTGGGGCTCTGGAACCCGACGTCGTAGATCAGGTACGCGAGGTGCATGAATTCGCGTTCCGGATGGACGAAGGGAAACGTGCCGTCGATCGGGAGGTCGAGCGCGAGCTTCTTGACGCCCACGAGCATCAGCGGCGCCACCTCGCCCGCGCCGCGGGCCATCGCGAGGATGAGCCCCGTCATGATGCCGGGCAGGGCCCGCGGCAGCACGATCCGGCGGATCGTCTGCCACTTGCCGGCGCCGCAGGCATACGAGCCCTCGCGCATCGAATTGGGCACGGCGGAAAGCGCCTCCTCGGTCGCCACGATCACGACCGGGAGCGTGAGGAGGGCGAGCGTGAGGGAGGCCCAGAGCAGGCCGCCGGTCCCGAACGTGGGCTGGCTGTCGGCCACGAGGCTCGGCTTGAAGAAGACCTCGTCGATGCCGGCGCCGAGCCCGTAGCAGAAGAAGCCGAGCCCGAACGCGCCGTAGACGATGCTCGGCACGCCCGCGAGGTTGTTGATCGCCACCCGGACGGCGGTCGTGAGCGGGCCCCGGGAGGCATATTCCCGGAGATAGAGCGCGGCGAGCACGCCGAACGGGGCCACGAGCAGCGCCATGATCAGCGTCATCGCGACCGTCCCCCAGATCGCCGGAAACACGCCTCCGGCGCTGTTCGCCTCGCGCGGGTCATCGCCGAGAAATTCGCCCCAGCGATCGAAGTAGACGGCCAGCCTGCCGAGGAAGGAGAGCCGGTTGGGCTGCCAGGCGCGGACGATGCCGTCGAGCGGAATCGTCGCCTTCTCGCCCGCCGCGGTCTCGAACTCGACCCCCCAGCCGTCGTTCGCTCCGCGGAGCCGCGCGGTCTCGGCATCGAGCCGCTCCGACGCCACCCCGACCCGCGCGATCACCTCGCGCTCGGCCGCCGCGGCCGCCTGCTGGCGGGCCGATCCCTCGCCGGCGGAGAGCCCGGCCTGCACGACGGCCAACCGGGCCGCCCGCAGTTCCCGCTGCAGGGCGCCGCGCTGCACGCGGTCGATCCGCGTCGCCTCGCGGAAGCGGCGCCGAGCCGCGGGGTGCTCGCGACGATAGGCCTGCCAGACGGCCTCGGGGCCCTCGGCCACGACCGCGTCGCCGTGGAGCAGTCGCAGCGGAAACCCGTGAAACCGCCCCCCTTCCAGCCGTTCCACGGCGGTCGCCCACTCGGGGCGGCTGGTCGCCGCGATCGCGGCCTCGTCGAACCACTCGTAATGCTTGCCGGTGAGTTCGAAGTTGGCGGTCCGCACGAGCCGCCGCGACTGCGGCTCGGCGTCGGCAGTCGCCGCGCCGCGTTCCCGTCCCGTCACCTCGCCGAGCACCCGCCGGCCGTCGGACGTCTCCACGAGTTCGAGCGGCGCCGGCCAGAACGTGGCGGCCCCGCGAACCACGATGAAGGCGAGCAGGCCCACGATCATCGCCAGCGCCAGCGCCAGCGAGCCGGCGGTCATCCACACCCACGGCTCGCCGTGGGCGGCCAGGCTCGAGTGGGCCGAGCGGGCCCGCCGCTGATGGGGCCGGGCGCGATCAGAGTTCATGCGCGCGTCTCCGGAACCGTTGCCGCACGATCTCGGCCACCGAGTTGACCACGAACGTCATCGCGAAGAGGGCGAGGGCCGCCAGGAAGAGCACGCGGTAGTGGGTGCTGCCCCGGGCGGCCTCCGGCAGTTCCGTCGCGATCGCGGCAGAGAGCGTCTGGAAGCCGTTGAACAGGTTCCAACCGATGAGCGGCGTGTTGCCCGCCGCCATCAGCACGATCATCGTCTCGCCCACGGCGCGGCCGAGCCCGATCATGACGGCCGAGAAGAGGCCGCTGGCCGCCGCCGGCACGATCACCCGCACCGCCGTCTGCCAGGGCGTGGCGCCCGCGCCGAGCGACGCGCTGCGGAGATGTTCGGGCACGCTCGTCAACGCGTCGTCGGCGATCGTGAACACGAGCGGGATGATGGCGAAGCTCATGCCGATCGCGACGACCAGCGCGTTGCGTTGGACGTAGGTGCCGAACAGCCCGCCGCGCGTGTCGAGCCGCAGGGCGTCGAGAAACACCGCGGCGGCCGCGGCCAACGCCGCCGCGACGAGCACCCCGAAGACGAACACGGCGAGCGATGCCAGCGCCGCCCGCCGCGGCGACCAGGCCACCCCCCACTGCCGCAGCAGCGGATTCACGTACCGGCCGGTGATCACGGCGGCCGCCAGCGCGGAGAGGGGCAGGAGGGCGATCACCCAGCCGCCGAAGCCGCTGCCGCCGCGACCGTCGAGCCAGCCCTGCACGTCGCCGTCGAACAGCAGCCGCTCGGCCCACGGCGCCACGGCCCGCGTCACCGCCACGCCGGCGGGCAGGGCCACCAGCCCGACCACCGGAAACCGCCAGGGGGCCAGCCGGCTGCGGGCTCCGGCCGGCAGCAGTTGCCAGAGGTGCGCCCCCGCCAAGAGCGTGAGCGGCACGGCGAACAGTCCGGTGATCACCGCCATCAGCGACCGCTCCAGCAGCGGGGCGAAGACGATGCCCGCGATGAAGCCGAGCACCACGCTCGGCAGGCTGGCCATCATCTCGATCGTCGGCTTGATCCGCGCCTTCCACCGGGGATGCATGAACTGGCTGGCGTAGATCGCCGCAAGGATGGCGATCGGCGTGGCGAAGAGCATCGAGTAGAGGGTGGCCTTGATCGTCCCGAAGATCAGCGGCGCGAGGCCGTACTTCGACTCGAAGGCCTCGTGGCCGGTCGTTTCCCAGGCGTGCACGCGGCCCGGATAGTTTTCGTACCACACCGGCCGCACGAGGGTGCGGACCGAGACGTCGGCGTGTCCGGTGTCGAGCGACCAGGCGCTCAACCCGGCGTCGCCCGCGGCGAGGAGGCGGTTTTCCCGCGGCGCGATGCAGACGGCGCGGGGCGGCGGGCCGCCCTGGCTGCCGGGAATCCGCAGCACGGTCTCGCCCGTCGTGGACTGGAGCATCCGAATGCCCGCGTCGAGCCCCCCTTCGGCATCGGCCACGGCAAAGAGCCGCGACCGCGGCGAGGCGGCGATCGCCACCACCTGCGACCCGCCGCCGCTCCGGGCTTCCGGGGCGGGAAACGTCTTGGTCGCGGTCATCGTCAGGCCGTCGGCGCGGTCGGTTTCATCCCGCCGCGACGCGAAGAAGATCCGCACGTCCCCCGCCGAGTCGGCCACGGCGAGCGCGGTCCCTCCGAAGAGCCGCTCGACCGCGGCCACGCCCGCCGCGCCGGGCGCCACGTCAAACGCCTCCATCTCCTCCGGCTTCCGGATGTCGCGGATCACGTAGCGTCGGGCGGCGCCGTCCGCGGCGACGACGAACAGTTGATCGCCCAGTTCCGACACGCGGACGAACGCCGGCACGAACCCGGCCGGCGGTTCGATCGTCGCCCCGGTGGACGTGTTGACCACCTTGCCGGTGAGCATGTTGCGCTTCGACGTGACCGTCTCCACCCGCACCCGGCCGGTCTGGTCGAGCGCGGCCACCAGCGTGCCGCCGCCCAGCGGGGTGACGTCCACGTCCACGATCCGCGCGGCGAGCGCCCGGGATGGCTCGCCCCATTCCGTCACGAGTTGCACGCGGGCGTGGCGGTCGTTCGCGCCCCGCACGATGGCCGCGCCGTCCACGGCCAAGGCCCGGCCGGGATCGAGCGACCGCGCGGCCTCCGGCACGTCCTCCGGGGTGACGAACGCCGACTCGAGGCCGATCCTGCCGGTGCGAAACGTGCCGTCGGCGAAGCCCACCGCCCCCAGCAGGCTACCGGGAACGGTGCGGATGGCCGACCAGTCCGCGAGGCCGCAGGCGGCGGCCGGACGGGAGAAGAGTTCCACGCCGTCGGCGGCGCCCACGACCCGCACCCGGTCGGTGCCCGCGACGTCGTCGCCCCGGTCGAGCGTCCAGGCGACCGCGCCCGACTCGTCGGTGGCGATGCAGGCGGGCCGCCGACCGCCCGAGGCGGCCGTGACGTTGGGGATCGCCCGCGCCGACCGAAACAGCGGCAGGGCGACCGCCAGCAGGAACACGCCCACCATCAGCACGGCCACGATCGTCCCGATCCCGCCGAGCGTGATGATGGCGCGGGCCAGCAGGTCACCGGCCCTCACCCAGGGATGAGTCGTGCGGCGACGCGCCCGGCCGGTGAAGGTTGCGTTGGTCTGCATGCACCGGGATCGTCCGGCAGGTGATGGGAGTGCGAGTGCCGCCTGGAGACGGTCAGGGCTGGCCGAGGCCGACCCTGCCGAGCGCCTCCTTGGCGACCTCGCCCGTGACCGGCAGGTAGCCGTCCTTCTTCACGTCGGCCTGCCCGGTCGCACTGAGAACATACCGGAGAAACTCCCGGCGGAGCGGGTCGAGCGGCGATCCCGGCTTGGAATTGACGCTCAGGTAGAGGAACCGGGACAGCGGATAGTCGCCCGAGTAGGCGAATTCCGGCTCCGGCGCGACCGCGGCCTCGCCGGTTTTCGGGGCCAGCGGCAGCGCCCGGACGTCGGCGGTCCGGTAGCCGATCCCGCTGTAGCCGATGCCGAACTTGTCGTTGGCGATGGCCTGCACCACGGCCGAGCTCCCCGGCTGTTCCTTCACGGTCGGCTTGAAGTCGCCCTTGAACAGGGCGAACTCCTTGAAGTAGCCGTAGGTGCCGCTGGCGGCGTTTCGGCCGTAGAGACTGATCGGCTTGTCCTTCCACTCCCCCTCGAGCCCGAGATCGCCCCACGTACGCACGTCGTCCTTTGCGCCGCCGGTGCGGTTCTTCGAGAAGATGGCGTCCACTTCCTGCAGCGACAGGCCCTTGATCGGGTTGTCCTTGTGGACGAAGACGGCGAGCATGTCGATCGCGGCCGGAACGACGGTCGGGGCGTAGCCGTGCTTCTCCTTGAAGGTGTCGATCTCCGACGGCTTCCAGTCGCGGCTCATCGGGCCGAACGTCGCCGTGCCCTCGGTGAGCGCGGGGGGCGCCGAGGCCGATCCCTTCCCTTCGATTCCCTCGCGGACGCTGGGATAGAACTTCTTGAATCCTTCGGCCCAGAGCGAGACGAGGTTGTTCATCGTGTCGGACCCGACGAACTTGAGCGATCCGCTCACCTCGCCCGGCACCTTCTCGTAGGGCTTGAGCGCGGGGTCGATGCCCTGATCGAGCGCCCGGGCGACACCGCCCGCACCGCACACCGCCGCGATCACCACCACGCCGACCGGGATCCACGTCCGCATACCTGCTCCTTGGCCTTCCTGGTTGAGGCGATTCGGGCGGCCCCCCGGAAAGGGAAACCGGGCCGCCGTCGCCGAAACTGATCTAGTGGTCGATTGTGAGCGCTTGATGAGGGGCCGCGTTTTCTCGCGGAAAACTCACGTGTTCGCTCCCGAGCCGGCGGCAGGCCCCGGGGCAAAGCCGCGGCGCATCGTGTTCTCCGTCACGGTTCGCGGCACGACGAACTGCAGCAGGTAGTCGGGGCCGCCGGTCTTGCTGCCGATCCCCGACATCCGATATCCGCCAAATGGCTGGCGGTGGACGAGGGCGCCGGTGATGCCCCGGTTGAGATAGAGGTTGCCCGCCTCCAGCGCCTCGCGGGCCCGGGCGAGGTGCGCCGGGCTGCGCGAGAAGACGCCCGCGGTGAGGGCGTAGGGGGTGCCGTTGGCCAGGGCGATCGCGTGCTCGAAGTCGCGGGCCCGGAGCACGGCGAGCACGGGCCCGAAAATCTCCTCCTGTCCGAGCGGCCCCGACGGATCCACGTCGGCGAACACGTGCGGCCCCACGAACCAGCCGCGGTCGGCGAGGCCGCCGACGTCGACGGCCGCCGCTTCGCGGCAGGTCCGCCTCCCGATGTCGATGAACGACCGCACGCGATCGCGGGCCTCCTCATCGACGAGCGGGCCCACCCGCGTGCCCGGTTCCTCGGCCGGGCCCACGCGCAGGCTGTGGACGGCGCCCGCGAGCCGCTCGACGAAGGCGTCGTGCACGTGGTCGAGGACGATCGCGCGGGAGCAGGCGGAGCACTTCTGCCCCTGAAAGCCGAACGCGCTCTGCACGACCGCCGCCACGGCCTCGTCGAGGTCGGCGTCGTCGTCGACGATGATCGCGTTCTTGCCCCCCATCTCGGCGATCACCCGCTTCACGGTGCGGCCCGCGTCGGCGCGGGCGGAGGCCTCCGCGGCGAGCGTGTTGATCGCGAGTCCGACGGCGCGCGAGCCGGTGAAGGCGACGAGCGCCGTGTCGGGGTGGGCGACGAGCGCCGGCCCCACCTCCTCCCCGCGGCCCGGCAGAAACGCCAGCGCCGCGGCGGGCACGCCCGCTTCGAGCAACAGCTCGTGGAGCCCGAGCGCCACGAGCGACGACTGCTCCGCCGGCTTCATGACCACCGTGTTGCCGGTGACCAAGGCCGCGGTCGTCATGCCCGCGAGGATGGCGAGGGGGAAGTTCCAGGGGGCGATGACGACGGCCACGCCGCGCGGCAGGTGCGTCGTCGCGTTTTCCTCGCCCGGGAGGTCCACGCGCCGCGGCTCCGCCAGCCGGACCGCCTCGCGGGCGTAGTAGTCGCAGAAGTCGATCGCTTCGGCCACGTCGGCATCGGCCTCGCGCCACGGTTTGCCCACCTCGAAGACCTGCAGTGCCGCGTGGTCGAACCGGCGCCGCCGCATGAGCGGGGCCGCGGCCCGCAGCATTTCCGCGCGGCGGGCGAATCCGGC
>JBEIQP010000060.1:0-16929 GCA_040376455.1 Planctomycetaceae bacterium
GCCGGTGCGGCGGCCGCGCCGGCCGCGTGGCCCGTCAGGTGCGGCGGCGGCGCCGGCAGCCGCAGGGCCTCGCGGATGCGAGCCAGGATCGCGTCTTTGGCGGACCCGCTGCCGGTCGGCGTCGCATCCCTCACGATCGGCTCCTCCACTGGCTGCGGAAGCTCCGCGCCGGACTCGGCGGCAGATCGCGGGTGGCCAGCCAGTCGCGGAGCAGCGGCGGCCGCAGGGCCTTCGCGAGGCCGAGCGTGCGGCGGAACACCGCCCCCGCCGTCGCAAAGAGCCACGGTCGCCGCGCGGCGAACACGAACACGCGGTGACCGAGCCGCTCCCAGCGGTTGGGGGCCGTCCGGGCGGCGTTGCGCCGGTTGTGCAGCAGATGGTGGTGAATGTCGATCCGCACCGGGCAGGCGTCGGTGCAGGCGCCGCAGAGCGAGCTCGCGCCGGAGAGGTGATTCCAGTCGGCGAGTCCGCGGAGGTGCGGCGTGATCACCGACCCGATCGGCCCCTGGTAGGTGGTGCCGTAGGTGAAGCCCCCGACGTTCTTGAAGATCGGGCAGACGTTCAGACAGGCGCCGCAGCGGATGCAGTGGAGGCTGTCGCGCTGCTCGGGATCGGCCAGGATCGCCGTCCGGGCGTTGTCGAGGAGCACCAGATGCATCTCCTCGGGCCCGTCGCATTCGCCGTCGCGGCGCGGGCCCGCGTAGAGCGTGTTGTAGCAGGTCATCGGCTGGCCGGCCCCGGCCGTCGCCAGCATCGGCAGCAGCACGGCGAGGTCGTCGAGCCGCTCGACCACCTTCTCGATGCCGGAGATGGCGATGTGCACGCGCGGCAGCGCCGCGGTGAGCCGGGCATTGCCCTCGTTCTCCGTGATCGAGATCTGGCCCGTTTCCGCGACCAGAAAGTTCGCGCCGGTGATGCCCACGTCGGCCTCGCCGTAGAGCCGGCGCATGTGCCGCCGGGCGATCATCGTCAACTCTTCGGGGCTGTCGGTGGGGGGCGTGCCCAGGTGCTTCCCGAACAGGTCGCTGATCTCGTCGCGGCGGACGTGCATGCAGGGGAAGACGAAGTGGTAGGGGGGCTCGCCCCGCAATTGCTGGATGAACTCGCCGAGGTCGCTCTCCACCACGCCGTAGCCCTCCTGCTCCAGCGCGGCGTTGAGGTGGATCTCCTCGCTCGTCATGCACTTGCTCTTGATGACGGCCTTCGCCCGCGCCGCCCGCAGCAGGTCGAGCACGATCGCGCGGGCCTCCTCGGCGGTGCGCGCCCAGTGCACCTGCCCGCCGTTGGCCTCGAACCGGGCGACGAACCGGGGGAGCAGTTCGTCGAGCCGGTTCACGGCCGACCACTTGGCGAGGCTGGCGGCGTCGCGGGCGTGCTCCCAGTCGCGGTAGCGGGCCTTCTGCAGGTCGCGATTGGTGTAGTAGCCGCCGAGCGCGCGGCGGACGAAGTCGCGGTGGCCCGTGTCGCGGACGTGCTCGGCCGCGTCGTGGAGGAATTTTTTTTTGGCGAGCCGGGGGCTCTCGGCCTCGAAGGTCCCGGGGGGCGAGCCGGATGCGGTCATGCGTCGGTCCCCGCGAGCACCTGGGCCAGGTGGATCGTGCGGGGCTTCTTCCCCTGCCGCGACAGCCAGCCGTCGAGTTGGAGCTGGCACGACGGGTCGCTCGAAACGATGTAGTCGCACTCGGTGCGGGCGAGCGAGCCGGCCTTCACCTCCGCCATCGCGGTGGAGATCATCGGGTACTTGACGCTGAACAGGCCGCCGAAGCCGCAGCAGCTTTCCGGCTCGTCGCACTCGACGAGCTCGAGGTCGCGGACGGCCCGCAGGAGCGTCCGCGGCTCCTCCTTGACGCGGAGTTCGCGGAGCCCGTGGCAGCCGTCGTGGTAGGTGACCCGGTGGGGGAAGCGGGCCCCCACGTCGCTGACGCCGAGCTTCCGGACGAGGAACTCGCCGAACTCGAAGGTTCTCGCGGCGAGATCGAGGGCGGCGGTCTCGTGCGGCGTGCCGGCGAGCACCTGCGGATAAAAGACCCGCATCATCGCCACGCAGGAACCGCTCGGCCCCACGACCGCCTCGGCGCCGGCGAACACCTCCAGGGCATGGATCGCGACCTGGCGGGCCTCGTCCCAGTAGCCCGCGTTGAAGCTCGGCTGGCCGCAGCAGGTCTGGGCCGCGCGAAACTCGCAGGTGTGCCCCAGCCGCTCGAGCACGGTGGCCACCGCCAGGCCGACCTTCGGCGCCATCTGATCGACGAAACAGGGGATGAAGAGGCTGACCTTCATGACTCCAGTGTAGATCGCCGCCGGCGGGGCGTCACCTGAAGCCGGCTACCGCCCTGCGGGGGTCACGAGCGGCCGTGGCCGCGCATGCCCGCCGGCACCACGAATCGCTCCAGCAGTTCGAAGGCCGCCTGCAGGATCAGCGCGAGCGCGGCCGCCGGCACGGCGCCCTGCATGAGCTGCGCCGGATCGGCCCGGCGGATGCCCGACAGGATCGCCTCGCCGTAGCCGCCGGCCCCGATCAGGCCGCCGATCGTCGCCGTGCCGACGTTGATGACCGCGGCGGTCTTGATGCCCGAGAGGATCGAACGCGACGCCATCGGCAGTTCGACCAGCCACAGTCGGGCCCACCGGTCGAGCCCGAGCACCTCGGCCGACTCCCGCAGGTGCGCCGGAATCTCGGCCAGCCCGTTGAACGTGCCGCGGACGATCGGCAGCAGGCTGTAGAGAAAAAGGGCCGCCGCCGCCGGCCGCCACCCGAGCCCGAGCAGGGGAACCATGAACACCAGCACGGCCATCGACGGGATCGTCTGGATGATCCCCACCGCCCCCAGAATCGCCTGGGCGAGCCGCGGCCGCAGGGAGGCGTACACCCCGAGCGGCACGCCGACGACGATCGCCGCCAGCAGGGAGACGAAGACCAGCAGCAGGTGCTGCCGCGTGGCGCGGAGCAGGTCGCCGACGATCCGCACCGCGGCCGTCGGCTCCTCGGTGTCGATCTCCCAGCCGAACCGGTTCCGGAGGAAGCGCGCCGCCACGGCCCGCTCCGGTTCGCCGTCGAGCCGCACCCGCGCGTTCATCTCCAGCATGTCGGCGTTGCCGATCGAGCCGGCGAGCCGCTCCAGTTCCCGCACGAACTGCGGCGCCCGGGTCGCGAGATCGGCGCGGCAGAGCACGAACGCCTTGTATTCGCGAAACGCCCCCCGGTCGTCGGCCAGGAGCCGCAGGCCGTAGTAGCGAATTTCGGGATCGGTCGAGTAGAGGTCGGTGACGTCGATGTGTCCGGTCTCGATCCCGCGGTAGGCGAGGCTGTGGTCGAGCACCTGCGGCTGCTGTTCCAGCCGGTAGGCGTCGCGAACCGCGGGCCAGCCGTCGCCGCGCTTCACGAACTCGTCGCTGAACCCGAACGCCAGCGCCGCGATCTCCGGCTCGGCGGCCCGCGCCGCGAGGTCGGAGATCGTGTCGATGCCCAGCGCCGCCGCGACCGACTCCTTCATGCCGAGGGCGTAGGTGTTGTTGAAGCCGAGCGGCTCCATCATCACCAGACCCCGGCGGGCGAGGGCCTCGCGGGCCTGCTCCAGCGAGCGGATGCGCTCCGCCCGCAGAATCTCCTGCGTCAGCGTGCCGGTGTACTCCACGTAACAGTCGATGTCCCCCTTCTCGAGCGCCTGGAAGACGATCTGCGTGCCGCCCAGGGCCGCCTTGTGTTCGACGACGGCGCCCGCGTGCCGGCCCACGGCGGCGAGAAGTTCACCGAGCACGACGCCCTCCGTAAACCCCTTCGAGCCGACCTTCACGACCGGCGCCGGTGAACCGGCGACCGCCGGCAGGGAGGCCAGCAGGAGGACGGCGTGGGCGGCCAGCAGGGGCCAGCGGCGGCGCCGGAGCGCAGGCGGTCGGGGCGTGGTCATGCCACACCCCCGGTCGCCGGTTCGCGGCCGCCGGTCCCGGGCAGCCGCTGGGCGTTGATGAACCGCCGCACGTAATCGGTGGCGGGGGCGTGAATGAGTTGATCGAGCGTGCCCCGCTGCACGATCGCCCCGTCGCCCAGGAGCACCACCTCGTCGCCGAAGAAGCCCGCCTCCCCCATGTCGTGCGTCACCATCACGACGGTCGTGCCGAGCGTGCGGAAGATGCGCCGCAGATCCTCCTGCAGGTCGAACCGCACCAGCGGATCGAGGGCCCCCATCGGTTCGTCGAGGAGGATCAGCGGGGGATCGAGCATGAGCGCACGCATGATGCCCACCCGCTGCCGCTGGCCGCCGGACAACTGGGACGGAAACCGATCGAGCGCCTCCGGCGACAGCCGCACCAGGCCGGCGAGCAGATCGACCCGGTCGCGCACCCGCTCCGATTTCCAGCCGACGCGGCCGGCGAGGAGGCCGACGTTGGCCCGGGCCGTGAGGTGGGGAAACAGGCCGCCGTCCTGAATGACGTAGCCCATGCGCCGCCGCATCGCCGCCGCGTTGGCCGCGGTGAAGACCTCGCCGTCGATCAGCACGCGGCCCTGATCGGGCGCGACGAGCCCGGCGATGATCCGCAGGAGCGTGCTCTTGCCGCAGCCGCTGGGGCCGATCAACACGATGGTCTGGCCGCGGGCGACCGCCAGGGATGTCGGCTGGAGCACCTGCCGGCCGGCAAACGACTTGGAAACGTCGCACATCTCGAGCATCGGGCTCCTCCTTTCCGCGCGGCCCGTCGGGGGCCGTCCCAGGTCAGGGCGACGCCGGCGCGATTTCGTCACGCCGGCCGCGAGTGGCCGGCCCTACGACCGGCGGCCGATCGCACGGACCAGCGCCGCGGCCATGTCGGCCGGGCTCGCGGCGATCTCGATGCCCGCGTCCTCGAGGGCCGCGAGCTTCGCCTCCGCGGTGCCCTTGCCGCCGGAGATGATCGCGCCGGCGTGGCCCATCCGTTTGCCCGGGGGCGCGGTCCGCCCCGCGATGAACGCGGCCACCGGCTTGGTGACGTGATGCTTCACGTACTCGGCCGCCTCCTCCTCCGCGCTGCCGCCGATCTCGCCCATCATCAGGATGGCGTGGGTGTCGGGATCGTTCTGGAAGAGTTCGAGGATGTCGATGAACGACGAGCCGACGAGCGGGTCGCCGCCGAGACCCACGCAGGTGCTCTGGCCGTGGCCGAGTTGTGTGAGCTGCCAGACCGCCTCGTAGGTGAGGGTGCCGGAGCGGCTCATCACCCCGACGTGGCCGGGCGTGTGGATGTAGCCCGGCATGATCCCGATCTTGCACTGTCCGGGGGTGATCACGCCCGGACAGTTGGGGCCGACGAGCCGGCTCTTCGAGGCCTTCACCACCGGCATGACGCGGGCCATGTCGAGCACGGGAATGCCCTCGGTGATCGCGATCACCAGTTCGATGCCGGCATCGACCGCCTCGAGGATCGCGTCGGCGGCGAAGGCCGGCGGCACGAAGATCATCGTGGCGTTGGCCCCCGTGGCGTCCTTGGCCTCGGCCACGGTGTTGAACACCGGCAGGCCGGCGACCGTCTCGCCCGCCTTGCCCGGCGTCACGCCGCCGACCATCCGGGTGCCGTAGTCGAGGCAGCCGCGGGTGTGGAATTCACCGACCTTGCCGGTGATGCCCTGGCAGATGACCCGGGTATCGCGGTTGACGAGGATGCTCATGGCGGGACTTTCAAGCGTGGAGGGATGGGCTGGGGTATCAGGCCTTGCTCGCGGCGACGACCTTCTTGGCGGCGTCGGTCAGGCCGTCGGCGGTGATGATCGCGGTGCCGCTGTTCGCCAGGATCTTCTTGCCTTCCTCGACCTCGGTTCCCTCGAGCCGCACGACCAGCGGCACGGTGAATCCCACGGTCTTCGACGCCTCGACGAGCGCGTTGGCGATCGTCGTGCACCGCATGATGCCGCCGAAGATGTTGACGAGGATCGCCTTGACGTTCTTGTCGGAGAGGATGATCCGGAAGGCCTCGGTCACCTGGTTGACGTCGGCGCCGCCGCCCACGTCGAGGAAGTTCGCCGGCTCGCCGCCGTGGTACTTCACGAGGTCCATCGTGCTCATCGCCAGTCCGGCGCCGTTGACGAGGCAGCCGATCGTGCCGTTGAGCTTCACGTAGGAGAGGCCCGCCGCCGCCGCCCGCGTCTCGGCCGGCTCCTCCTCCGACTCGTCGCGCAGGGCCTGCAGGTCCTTGTGGCGAAAGAGCGCGTTGTCGTCGAACGTCATCTTGGCATCGAGGGCGACGAGGCCGCCGTCCTTGGTGAGCACGAGCGGGTTGATCTCGAGCAGCGAGGCATCGAGGTCCACGAACGCCTTGCAGAGCCGGCGGAAGAAGGTGTCGGCGTGCCGCCAACTCGCCGCGGGCAGGCCGAGCTTCGCCGCCAGGAGGCGGGTCTGGTAGGACGCGAGCCCGCGATCGGCGTCGAACGGCTCGGAAAGGATCAGCTCCGGCGTCGTGTGGGCCACCTCCTCGATGTCCATGCCGCCTGCGGTGCTGGCGATGAGCACCGGCGATCCGGCCCGGCGATCGACGAGCACGGCACAGTAGAGCTCGCGGTCGATCGCGCAGCCGCTCTCCACGAAGACCTGCCGCACCACCTGACCCTCGGGTCCGGTCTGGATCGTGACGAGCGTCTTGCCGAGCAGCCCCGCCGCGATCCGCTCGGCGTCGGCCGCGGTCTTGGCGAGCTCTACGCCGCGCTGGGTCGATCCCGTCACCTGCCCCTTGCCGCGACCGCCGGCGTGGATCTGCGCCTTGACGGCGCAGACCGGGGTGCCCAGGTCGGTGAAGGCCTGCGCGGCCTCCGCCGGCGTGCGGGCGACTCGGCCGGCGAGCACCGGCACGCCGGCCGCCCGGAGCAGTTCCTTCGCCTGAAACTCGTGGATCTTCATGGGTGCCTCGCGGGTCGCAGGGGGCGGAAAACTCGACGGCGTCGCGCCGAAACTATCGCAGGAAACCGTCCGCCCGCAAGGCTCGCGGGCCGACGGGCCGCGGCGCGTGTGGCGGCCGACGGGTTCCACGGTCTGGTATGCTCCCGCCGCAGTGGGCGGTCACGGCCGAAGCGGGCCCTGACGTCGCGGCCACGGGTCCGGGCGACCGTCGCCCGCAGCGGGAACGGACAGCATGAACATCCTCGTCACCGGCGGCGCCGGTTTCATCGGCAGCCACATCGTCGATGCCCTGCTGACCGCGGGGCATGCGGTGGCGGTGATCGACGACCTCTCGAGCGGCTCCCGCGCCAATCTGCCGCCGGGCGTCGCCCTGCACGAGGTGGACATCGTCGATGCGGCGGCGGTGGCGCGGGTCTTCGCCGCCGTCCGGCCCGACGCCGTCTGCCATCAGGCGGCGCAGATGTCGGTGAGCCGTTCCGTCCGCGAGCCGCTCTTCGACGCTCAGGTCAACTGCATCGGGCTCATCAACGTCCTCGACGCCGCCGCCGCGCAGGGCTGCCGCCGGTTCGTCTTCGCGTCGAGCGGCGGCGTGCTCTACGGCGACGTCACCGCGCCGGCGCCGGAATCGACGCCGGCCAATCCCGTGAGCCCGTACGGGATCACGAAGTGGGTGGGCGAGCGCTACCTGCGGTTCTATGCCGAGGAGCACCGCATGGCGACGGTGGCGCTGCGGTATTCGAACGTCTACGGCCCGCGGCAGAACCCGCACGGCGAGGCGGGCGTGGTGGCGATCTTCTGCAAGAAGTTCCTGGCGGGTGAGGCGGCGACGATCAACGGCGACGGCCGGTACGTCCGCGACTACGTCTACGGCCCCGACGTGGCGCGGGCCAACGTGCTCGCGCTGACGGCCGAGGTGCCGGCGATCCGCCCGCAGACCCTCACGAGCCTCAACATCGGCACCGGCATCGGCACCGACGTCAACGAGCTCGAGGCGCTGCTCCGCGGCACCGGCGCCGACGTCCCCGCCCGGCGCGGCGGCGCCGCGCCGCTGCCGCAGCCCGTGCACGGCCCGGCACGCCCCGGCGACCTGCGGTCGAACCTCGTCGATGCCACGCTGGCCGGCAGCGTGCTCGGCTGGCAGCCCACGGTCACGCTCGCCGACGGCCTCCAGCGGACGGCCGAATGGTTCGCGGCCGCGCGGTGACGGACGGTCTCCCGGCGGGCCCCGGGGAACGGTGAGGCAGGCCGCGGCCGTCCGGCCCCGGTTGTTTTTGGCGTTTCAGCGGCAGGGCGGGATCGCTACCCTCCCGCCCGCCATGAGCCCCCCTCCCCCCGCCACGACCGCTCCCGGCCCCGCGGCCGATCGCCTCCCCGCGGAGAGCCGGACCGCGCTGATCTGCGGCATCGGCGGCCAAGACGGCGCCTACCTCGCCGCCCATCTGCTGGCGCTCGGCTACAGCGTCGTGGGCACCAGCCGCGACGCGCAGGCCAGTTCCTTCGAGAGCCTCGTCCGCCTCGGCATCCGCGACCGCGTGACGGTGGAATCGATGACGCTCGTCGATTTTCGATCGACGATGCAGGCGATCTCGCGGCACGAGCCGGACGAGATCTACAACCTGGCGGGCCAGACCTCGGTGGGCCTCTCGTTCAGCCAGCCCGTGGAGACGTTCGAGAGCATCGTCATCGGCACGGTCAACCTGCTCGAGGCGATGCGGATGCTGGGCGGCCGGATCCGCCTCTACAATGCGGGCAGTTCCGAGATGTTCGGCAACACGGGGAGCGACGCGGCCGGCGAGCAGACCGTGCTGCGGCCCTGCAGCCCCTACGGCATCGCCAAGGCGACCTCCTTCTGGCAGGTGGCGCAGTACCGCCAGGCGTACGGCATCGCGGCCTGCACGGGGATCCTCTTCAATCACGAGAGCCCGCTCCGGCCGGAGCGGTTCGTGACCCAGAAGATCGTCGCCGGCGCCTGCCGCATCGCCCGCGGCGAGATGCAGTCGCTCGCGCTCGGCGACCTCTCGGTGCAACGCGACTGGGGCTGGGCGCCCGAGTACGTGGTGGCGATGCACCGCATGCTGCAGATCGATCCCCTCGAGGACTTCGTGATTGCCACCGGCCACACCTCGAGCCTGGAGGAATTCGTGGCGGCGGCGTTCGCCGCCGTGGGGCTCGATTGGCGGCGGCACGTGACCCGCGACCCGCGGCTCACGCGGCCCAGCGAGATCGTCTGCGGTCGGGCCGACACCGCCCGCGCCACCGAGCGGCTGGGCTGGACCGCGCAGTACGCCATGCCGGACGTGGTCCGGATGATGGTCGAGGCCCGGCTGGCACGGACGGACGCCCTGCCCCGCCGCGCGGCCTGATCCGGGTCAGGGCGCGAGGTCGTGCACCGCGCCCGATGTGATCCGCCGGGTGAGGGCCGGCGAGTTCAGATAGAGCATCAGCGTGTGGCTCTTGCCGACGATCGACGCCGCGTCGGACGCCGCGAACTCGACGTCGCCGGGCACCCACCGGCGCGGCATCCCCACGTAGCCGAGGGCGTCGGCCCGGACGTCGCGGTCGAGCCAGGGAAAGAACTTCAGCGCGTCGTCCCGGGAGTTGGTCACGAGCGTGAGCCGCTCGAAGCACGCGAACGTTTCGCGGTAGGGCCCGCGCGGCGCGAGCGCGTCGCACCGCAGCGCCGGCGCGACGAACACCAGATGCGTCCGCCCGGGCCGGTTCGTCCAGGGCTGCACGTCCTCCCGGCCCGACCGTTCCGCGGCCACGAGATCCTCGAAGGCCTCGAGCGTGATGATCGCGCCGAAGCTGTAGCCGATGACCGCCACGGGACGCTCCGGCTCCACCCGCCCCAGGAGCCAGGCCAGGTAGTGGCCGTCGGTGAAGGCCCGCTCGTATTTGGCGCGGCCGTCCTTCAGGAGCAGGCTCTGCTGGGTGCTGGGCCAGGAGAAGATCAGCATCCGGGGCCGGCAGCCGGGGGAGGCGGCGGCACAGTGCCGGGCCAGCCGCAGCCCCTGCGACTTCGCGGCGGCCGATTCATAGCGGTTTCCATGGACGAAGATCACCAGCGGCCGCGACGGATCGTCGAGCAGGCCGGCCAGGTCGGCCGGCTCCCAGCGGCCGCAGGCCGGGTCCGCGCAGCGTTCGAAGGCGAGGTCTGCCTGCCGCGGTAGGCCGCAGATGCCGGGCAGCCTGCGCGTGCTCGCGAGCCACACATCGACCGAGTCGCTGGCGGCGTCGGTCGGCGCGGCAGCGGCCGGGCGTGGGTCGGCGGGGACGGCCGCCGCGGATTCACCCCGCGCGGTCGGCACGGTCGCGGCCCCGAGGGCGGTCACGGCCACGAGGGCCAGCAGGCGCGGGAAGAAGCGGATGGATGACGGCATGCAACGGGTCGATAGCAGGGGTTCGCTGTGAGGCAACTCTAGCACGCGGCGGCGCGCATCAACGGACGCCGAACCCGTGCCGGCCGACCGCAGAATCGTCACGGTCGGCAGCCCCGGGCGCCGCCGGCAGTCTCGTGCCGGTGGCGGCTCCGGATTCCTCCGCTCGTCGCCGGCGCGCGCCGCGATCGTGGGCTAGGGTTCCAGAGGCGTCGTCACGGACGACGCATCCTGTCATCTCATCCGCGGATCCCTTCCCGATCCGCACGCGGTGGAGAGCCCATCATGTCGCGTATCCTGTGTCTGGCGGTCGTCTGTGGCAGCCTGGTGGCGGCCCCCGGTTGCAGCAGCTGCTTCGGCGGATTCGGCAACTGCCGGCGTCCGTCGTTCATGGAATTTCGCTCGCCGTGCGGCAGGCAGGCCGACCCGTGCCAGGCACCGGTCTGCGAGCCCGCCTGCGGCCCGGCCTGCGGTTCGGGCGGCGGGGCGTGCTGCGAGGAAGGCGGGGCCGTGATGTCGGCCCCCTCCTCCGCGCCGCTCGTCGGCGAGCCCGGCACGTTCAGCTGATCGGCCTGCCCGGCCTCCGGCCCCTCGGGTGATGCGCCGCTCCTGCCGGCCACGCGTCGGGCAAGCGGCACGCTGTGTGCCTGCTCCCGATTCGAGCGGCTCATCACCGGAGGGGCGGTGCCGGTGGCCGGTTGGTTCAGCGTTATAATCGGCGGCTCCCCGTCTCCGGAGCCGCCATGTTCGAATCGCTGACCGCCTCGCTCTCCACCGCCCTCAACAGCCTGCGGGGCCGGGGGAAACTCTCCGAGGCGAACATGCGCGAGGGCCTCGGGCAGGTCCGCACCGCGCTGCTCGAGGCCGACGTCGCCTACGACGTCGCCGACGGCTTCCTCTCCCGCGTGGCCGCCGATGCCGTGGGCGGCAAGGTGCTCGAGTCGCTCGACCCGGCGCAGCAGCTCGTCGGCATCGTGCACCGCGAGCTGGTCGATCTCATGGGGCCGGTGGACCACTCGCTCCACCTCCAGTCCGGCAGGACCACGATCCTGATGCTCTGCGGGCTGCAGGGCTCCGGCAAGACGACCTCCTGCGCCAAGCTGGCGAAGAAGATCCAGTCGCAGGGGCGGAGCGTGATGCTCGTGGCCGCCGACTTGCAGCGGCCCGCCGCCATCGAGCAGTTGGCCGTGTTGGGGCGGCAGCTGGGCGTGCCGGTGCACGTGCCGGACGGGGTGACCGATCCGGTCGCCGTCTGCAACGCGGGCGTCTCCCGCGCCACCCGGGAGGGCGTCTCCGTCGTCATCCTCGACACCGCCGGCCGCCTGGCGATCGACGCGGAGCTGATGCAGGAGCTCGCGAAGATCGACCGCACGGTGGGGCCGGATCAGGTCTTCCTCGTGGTTGATGCCATGACGGGCCAGGACGCCGTCAGGAGTGCCAAAGCCTTCAACGAGGCGCTCGAGCTCGACGGCGTGATCATGACGAAGCTCGACGGCGACGCCCGCGGCGGCGCGGCGCTGTCGGTGAAGAGCGTGACCGGCGTGCCGATCAAGTTCATCGGCACCGGCGAGCAGATCGAGGCGCTGGAGGACTTTCATCCCGAGCGGATGGCGGGCCGGATCCTCGGCATGGGCGACGTGGTTTCGCTCGTCGAGGAGGCGCAGCGGAAGTTCGACCACGATGAGATGAAGCGGCAGGAGGAGCGGCTCAAGGCGGGCGAGTTCACCCTCGACGACTTCAAGAAGATGCTCGCGCAGACGC
The DNA here is from genome assembly GCA_040376455.1 of Planctomycetaceae bacterium. GTDB lineage: Bacteria > Planctomycetota > Planctomycetia > Pirellulales > UBA1268 > QWPN01. The sequence continues at coordinate 12,002 of JBEIQP010000060.1, forward strand.
GGCGGCTCGGGCCGCTGGGCAAGGTGCTCGGCATGATCCCGGGCATGGGCGGCATGCAAGACATGCTGGCCGGCGCCGATCTCGAAAAAGACATGAACCGGCTGTTCGGCATCATCGACTCGATGACCCCCGAGGAGCGGCGGAATCCGTCGCGGCTGGTGGATCAGTCGCGGCGCCGGCGGATCGCGTCCGGCGCCGGTGTCGAGCCTCACGAGGTGGGCGACCTGGTCAAGCAGTTCGACGGGATGAGCGCGATGATGAAGGGGATGGCGGGCCTGGGCATGCGGGAACGCATGCAGCACGTCCAGCAACTGCAGGCGCAGATGGCGAACCCCACTGCCCGGCTCGCGCGGCCCAAGGGCGACACCGGCAAGCGGCTCACGGCCGACGAGCGGCGCAAGCAAAAGAAGCAGCGGGAGAAAGACCTCCGCCGCCGGAAGCGGGACGGTGCCTGACGCCGCCGTCGCGCACCGGGCCCCTGGGCGGGTGTGGCCGCCGCGGCTCGCGCGGGGGGCCGCAGGGGGCCGAAGTGGCTTTATTTCCGGGAAAAAGCCCCCTCCAAAAGGCGCCCTTGGGTTCTCGCCGCCGTCGGGTACGCTAAGGGGCTCGACCGGACAGTCCCTTTTTGGAGCAATCAGACCGTGGCAGTGGCAATTCGAATGAAGCGGATGGGGCGGAAGAACCGCGAGTATTACCGGATCTGCGCGACCGACCGGCGGAGTCCGCGCGACGGACGCGTGATCGAAGAACTCGGCACCTATGATCCCCACGTCTCCGAGACCGACGCGCGGTGCACGCTCAACGGACCGCGGGTCGAGTACTGGCTGTCGGTCGGCGCCCAGCCGAGCGATGCGGTGCGCGTGCTGATCAAGAAGTATGGTCCCAACGGCACGCACGTGAAGCAGATGGAGGCGGCGCGGGCCAAGCTCTCGATGCCCCGGATCGTGCCCGAGCCGGGCGAGCCGGCGTTCGTGCCGACCCCCAAGACCGAGCCCGCTCCCGCCGCCGAGGCCGTGGCGGCCGAGGCGACCGCCGCGGAGCCGGCTGCCGCGGAGGCCCCCGCCGCCGAAGCCACGGCCGTGGCCGACGCCCCGGAAGAGCCGAAGGCCGAGTAGCACAGGGAATTGTTTGTCGTCAGCGGCCCTCGCGGGCCGATTCATGGGCAAGGCAACGGAATGACCGAGCCGCAGCTTGATCCGTCATGCGCATCGATATCGTCACCCTCTTTCCGGACATGTTCACGAGCTTCCTCGAAGGAAGCCTGTTGGGCAGCGCGCGGCGGGCGGGCCTCATCGATATCCGGCTGACGAACTTCCGCGACTTCGCCGAGGGCGTCCACCGGCAGGTCGATGACCGGCCCTACGGCGGCGGTCCCGGGATGCTCCTCATGCCGGGACCGGTCGTTGCGTGCGTGGAGTCGCTGCAGCGGGAGCCGGCCGCGTCCCCCCACGTCGTGATGCTCACGCCGGGCGGACGCCGGCTCGACCAGACGGTCGTCGAGGAGTTGGCCGGCCGGGAGCGGCTCGTGCTGGTCTGCGGGCGGTACGAGGGCTTCGACGCGCGGGTCGCCGCGACGCTCGCCGCCGACGAGATTTCGATCGGCGATTACGTGCTCTCCGGCGGCGAGGTGGCGGCGATGGTGGTCGTCGATGCCGTCGCCCGTCTGCTGCCGGGCGTGCTCGGCGACGAGGAGAGCGCCCGCCAGGATTCCTTCTCCGGCGCCGAGCGGCTCGTGGAAGGCCCCCAATACACGCGGCCGCGCGCGTTTCGCGGTCTCGAAGTGCCCGAGGTGCTGCTCTCGGGCGATCATGGCCGGATCGCGCAGTGGCGGCATGAACAAGCCGTCGCGGCGACCCGCCGCCGCGATCTCGTCAACCCGGTCCAATCCCCCGTCCACCATCCAGTCCAGCCCCAAAGGAGCGCATCGTGAGCCAGAAAATCCTTGCCGCCGTGGAAGCCTCGAGCCTGAAGGCGCAGGTGCCCACCTTCGACATCGGCGACACCGTCGACGTGCACACCCGGATTCTCGAAGGCGAGAAGGAGCGGGTTCAGATCTTCAACGGCGTGGTCATCGCCCGCAGCGGGTCCGGCAGCCGCGAGATGTTCGTCGTCCGCCGGATCGTGGCGGGCGAGGGCGTGGAGCGGAAGTTCCCCGTGCACTCTCCCAAGATCGCGAAGATCGAGGTGAAGCGTTCGGGCGTGTCGCGCCGCGCGAAGCTGTATTACCTCCGCGACCGTGCCGGCAAGTCCACGCGGCTGCGCGAGAAGCGCGACGACGTGGTCGCCGAGGGTGCCGCCGGCAAGAAGCCCGGCCGCAAGCCGGCCGCCGCCAAGGCCTGACGGGGGCGGATCGCGTGCCCCGCCCTTCCACCGCGCGTGACGAACTCGGCCGCCGTGGAGAGGACGAGGCCGCGGCCTACCTGCGGTCGCTCGGCTATCGGATCGTGGGCCGCCGCGAGCGGGTGCTCCGCGGCGACATCGACATCGTGGCCCTCGACGGCCGGACGGTCGTGTTCGTGGAGGTCCGGTCGCGAAGCGATACGGCCCACGGCCATCCGGCCGAGACGGTCGGCCCCGTGAAGCAGCGGCGGATCGCGGAGCTGGCCACCGCCTACATCCGCCGTCACCGGCTGCAGGACTGCCACGTGCGGATCGACGTGGTGGCGGTGACGTTTGCGACCGGCGGCAAGCCGCTGGTGGAGCACTACCAGAACGCGTTCGAGAGCGACGTGTAGCCGGCGGTGGAAACCGCCGCGTCCCGGACCGTCTGCCACGCGGCCGGCCGGTGGCGGGGATCAGGACCGGCAGGCGGGAAAGCAATCGTCGAGGTCGTCCGCCTCTGTGAAGACCGTCATGATCCCGGCCGGGAGCCGCCGGGCGAGGCGGTCGAGCCGATCGCGGACCTTCTGCGGCGACGCCTTGGCTTCGACCTGTCGGATCGCGACGCCGGCCACCTGCGCCGGCCGCCGCCGGGCGATCGACGCGTAGACCTCGGGGTCGCGCTCGCCCGAATCCCCCACGAGCAGAAACGTGCGATCCGGGAAGTCGGCCATGATCTGCTCGATCGCGCGGCGCTTCGAACGCTTCCGCGACGGCAGCCGGCCCAAGGGAGTCGAGTCCTTGAGCCGAAAGAGCTTGAGGTGCATCGAGCCGGCCGGCAGGCCCGCATCGAGAAGAAAGCCGCACAGGCAGTTCGAGAGCTGCCACGGGCTCGCCGAGACGTAGTGAAACGCGGCGCCCCGCTCGTGCCACCGGCGGTAGACGCGGGCGATGCCCGGCACGGCCGCGAACTCGCGGAGCAGCGTGTTGCGGAGCAGCTCGCGCCGGTTCGCGACGTTCGTCACCTTGACGGTGTCGTCGATGTCGGAGATCACCGACACGCCCTGGTCCTCGATGCAGTGAATCCGGCCCGTGCCGGCGACCGTGCCGCCGTCGTCGAGGGCGGCCGCCGGATCGGCCTCGTCGATCAGGCACCGGTATTCAAGTTCGCGAATGCCCGGGCCGCGGCGCACCGCCAGCGCTTCGACGAGGTCGTCGTCGAGGTCGAACGCCGCCTGGAAGTGTCCGATCCGGTCGGAGTGGCCGGCATCGAACACGTGGTCGCCGATCGCGATCCGGACCCGCTGCCCGGCGATCCGCTGGAAGAGGAGCGCGTCGGCGCGGCGGCGGAAGACCTCCGAATCGAGCTGGGACTCGTCGAGCTCCAGGAGCCGCTTGAGCACCGCCACCGCCAGCACCCGGCGGCGGCTCCGGACCGGCAGGGGCCGGGAGACCATCCCGGCGACCGACGCCCGCCACGTCCGTCCGCCGGCGGCACGCCGCGCATAGGTTGGGAAGAAGACGATCATGCGGGGCGGGTGCGGGGACGCTGGTGCTTGAAACGGCCGGACGCTCATCTTACAACGTGGCGGCATCGGGTTCGGCGTACACCTGGAGGAAAGCATGGGAGTCAAGAAAACGGGCAAGGGCCGGCGGAAACTCGGCCAGAAGAAGCGGCGCATGCGCGCCCGCATCCGCCATCGCAAGGGCTGATGCCCCGCTTTCCACGGCACGACCCGCACAAGTTTCCACCGCCGGGCCGGACCCCTGTCGGCCGCGATTCGTTTTTGCTTGCCGCGCCCCTGGCATGGGGTAGGGTTGCGAGGCTTCGGTCCGCGCCGCTGCGGCGCGGGATGCCCGCGGGCATCGGTCGTGTCGTCCCCTGAGAGGGGCTCGCGGCAGGAAGCCCGACCCGTCTGTTGGGAGGCTTGGCGATGCGGGACACCTGTTGGATCGGACGCGTGCTGGCGTGCGTGCCGATGATCGTGCTGGCGGCCGGCTTGTCCGGATGCAAGACGCTGAACGAGCGGTACATCGCGCTCGAGGTCTGGAAGTACGAAAAGTGCTTCGGCCATCTGCCGCCGGGCTTCGTGCCGGCCGGCGCGGCCGCTCCCGCCGTCGCGGCGCCCCGGGTCTGCGGCCAGGGGGCTCCCTGTGCGTCGGGTTGTCAGGGTCCGACCGAAGGCTGTGACCAGTGCCAGGGCGGGATCGTCGAAGGCGGCGTGTCGCTGCCGGGCGGAATGCCGGCGGGCGTGGCGGTGCCGGCTGGCCCCGGCGGGTCGCCCGGGCCGGCTGCGGGCGTGGCGCTGCCGACGCCCGCGGGCATGACGGCCGGCAAGCCGGTGGTCATCTCCGACGAAGTCGTGATTCCGTAACGGCACGTGGGAAAAGCCCTCCATGGCCTTTTCCCACGTGATCGACCGCAGGCAACGCCAAGGGTTTCCTGGGTCGATGGCCTTCGCATCCTGCTCGGGCAGACGTGTTCCACGGTCTGCTGGCGGCACGTGGGAAAAGCCCTCCATGGCCTTTTACCACGTGATCGACCGCAGGCCCAGGTGGCGGCCGATCAGCGCGCGCCGGCGTGCGCCGGCCGTCCGCGGAACTGGCCC